>CALWYQ010000001.1 GCA_944385815.1 uncultured Oscillospiraceae bacterium
ATCTGCTCGAGGAGGGGCAGGATCTCCTGGATGTTGGAGATCTTCTTATCGGTAATCAGTACGAAGGGATCGTCGAGATTGGCCTCCATCTTCTCGTTGTCGGTGGCCATGTAGGGGGTGATGTAGCCGCGGTCGAACTGCATGCCCTCGACGACCTCGCTGTAGGTCTCGGCGGTCTTGCTCTCTTCAACGGTGATGACGCCGCTCTGGCTGACCTTCTCCATGGCCTCGGCGATAAGGTTGCCGATATGCTCGTCGCCGGAGGAAATGGTGCCGACGCGGGCGATGTCATGGGTGCCGCTCACGGGCTGGCTGTTCGCGCGAATCTCGGCCACGGCGGCCTCGGCGGCCTTCTGGATGCCGCGGCGCATGACCATCGGGTTGGCGCCCGCGGCGAGGTTCTTCAGGCCCTCGCGGATCATGCTCTGGGCCAGGATGGTGGCGCTGGTGGTGCCGTCGCCGGCGACGTCGTTGGTCTTGGTGGAAACCTCGCGTATCAGCTGCGCGCCCATGTTCTCAAAGGCGTCCTCAAGCTCTATCTCCTTGGCGATGGTCACGCCGTCGTTGGTGATGAGGGGGGAGCCGAACTTCTTGCCGAGGACGACGTTGCGGCCCTTGGGGCCGAGGGTTATCTTAACGGTGTCGGCGAGCTGGTTGATGCCGCGCTCGAGGGCCTTGCGGGCCTCTTCGCCGTATATAATCTGCTTAGCCATGATAAATCTGCCTCCTGATTATTCAACTATCGCGAGGATGTCGCTCTGCTTTACTATAGTAAGCTCGACCTCGTCAACCTTTACCTTGGTGCCGGAGTACTTGCCGACCAGCACGGTGTCGCCGGCCTTGACGGTCATTACGACCTCGTTGCCGTCAACCATGCCGCCGGGGCCGACTTCCACGACCTCGTACATCTCGGGCTTCTCCTGGGCGGAGGACGCAAGGTAAATGCCGCTCTTGGTCTTTTCCTCGGCTTCCTTCTGCTTGAGGACGACCCTGTCGGCCAAAGGCTTGAGTTTCATTGTATATTACCTCCTATGGTTTTATACGGAAGAATAGTTTCAGCGGGTTAGCACTCTTAACTCCCGAGTGCTAACCCGCTTATAAATGTACCACACTTTTGAGAAAAGTCAAGGTGCAACTAAAAAGAAAGTTGATAATTTTTTATGAACGACAGCTTACAGCGTTTTGTCCCGGAAAAATTCCATGTTCCGCGGCAGTATGAAATTCACGCCGCCGGGGATGAGATCTATGACCGCGTGGTCTGTATAAAGCGCCTCGCCGTCTATATTCACGACCTGTGTGCCCCTGCATTTTATCTCGAGGCGGGTCGTGCGCACGCAGCTTATGTACTGCGGGTAGAGCCTGTACTTGCCCGTGGCGTAGCTCATTATAACGCCGAGGAGCTTGAGCCGCCCGACGCCGGAGGCTATGAGCACGTCCATGAGCCCGTCGTCCGGCCGCGCCTCATTGGTGGGGTTGAAGCCGCCGCCATAGAAGCGGCCGTTGCAGATGCACACCAAATTGAGCTCCGGGCCGCAGGTCATGCCGTCTACGTACACGGTCATCGGCGTGGTGACGCCCTTGATGTAGTTCACCGCGAGGGAGGTCACATAGCCGCCCGGGCCGCCCAGGAGCGGCAGGCCGCTGTACTTGTGTACGTCCGTGCCCACGCGCGCGTCTATGCCCATGGAGCAGATGTTCACGGCGTAGCGCCCGTTGCAGCGTATGACGTCGAGCGGCAGCACCTCGCCGTTTATGAGCTCCGTGAGGTCAAAAAAGCGCGTGCGCTCCTCGCCGAACATGCGTATGAAGTCGTTGCCCGTGCCGCAGGGGAAGTGCGTGACCGCGGCGTTTTCAAGCCCCGCCGCGCCGTTGACGCATTCGTTGAGCGTCCCGTCGCCGCCGCAGGCGTAGACGCGCAGGGCCCCTGTCCTGCGGGCGTCGGCCTTTATCTTGCTCA
Source organism: uncultured Oscillospiraceae bacterium (assembly GCA_944385815.1). GTDB lineage: Bacteria > Bacillota > Clostridia > Oscillospirales > Oscillospiraceae > Scatomorpha. The sequence goes on from CALWYQ010000001.1 coordinate 1,958, forward strand.
CGGCGTCCATGGGCGCGGCGGTCACGTATATCTCGAACTCGCCGGCCTGCCCGAGAGCCGTGCGGGCGACGGCCTCGTGTATAAGGCGCAGCTTCTCCTCCGGCTTTGTCCTGCCCGCCACCGGGTTAACTATGAACAAGTGCTTCATTTCTTCACCCTGCCTGCTATTTTCCCGCCGCCGTACATATATAAATTACAGCGTATCATACCGTTATAAAGCTTGCGCCGCCTGTCCGCGCGCGCGCCGAGCAGGGCCTCGGCCCTCTCGTCCGAGCTGAGCAGCGCGAGCCGCCAGCCCGAGCCCCGCCAGGCCTCGCTGAAGGCGCGCAGCAGCTCCTCCGCGCTCCGCTTTTCCATAAGCCGCTCGCCGTAGGGCGGGTTCGTGACGATGACGCCGTCCTCCGTCCGCCGGTCAAAGCCGCGCGCGTCCGAAACGGCGAACTCAATATACCGCTCCACGCCGGCGCGGCGCGCATTCTCGCGCGCGAGGGCCACGGCCCCGGCGTCGATGTCCGAGGCGTATATGCGGTAATCGCCGTTAAACTCCCGCGCTCGGGCGGCCTCGCGCTCGGCGGCCCAGATATCCCGGCCTATCGCGTCCCAGCGCTCGGCGGCAAAGCGCCGGCTTATGCCAGGGGCGCGGCCCTTGGCGGCGAGGGCGGCCTCGATGGCTATCGTCCCGCTGCCGCAGAAGGGGTCGGCGAGCTCGCCGCGGCCGCGGTAGCCGGCGATGTCCACTATCGCGGCGGCCAGGGTCTCGCGCAGCGGCGCGGCGTTGTGCGCCGGGCGGTAGCCGCGCTTGTGCAGCGCCGTACCGGAGGTGTCAAGTGTTATGCGGCAGAGGTTTTTGTACAGCGAAAAGCGTATGCGGTACTCGGCCCCGTCCTCGGGCAGCCAGCTGAGCAGGTATTTCTCCCCGAGCCGCCGCGCCGCCGCCTTTTTGATTATCCTCTGGCAGTCGGGCACGGAGTGCAGCTCGCTCTCAAGGCTCCAGCCCTCCACGGGGAAGGCCGCGCCGCGCGGCAGCCAGCGCTCAAACGGCAGCGCGCGCACACCCTCAAAGAGCTCGTCAAAGCTCCGCGCCGGGAATTCGCCTAAGATAAGCAGCACGCGCTCGGCAAAGCGCGAGCGGATATTGGCCCGCGCAAGGCCGGCCGCGTCCGCCGAAAAGCGCACGCGCCCGTTTTCCGGCGCGACGGCCTCCATGCCCATGTGCCGCAGCTCGTTCGCGAGCGGCCCCTCGAGCCCGAAGAGGCAGCTTGCGCAGGCGTCAAAGCGCTCCGATGACGAAATTTTGTCCATAATGCCGCTCCCATGCAAAAAATCAACGAAATATCAATGATTAAGGATACTATATTTTTCGGCGCTTGTAAATAAGCTCTTTTCCACAGCGTACTATACAGCTAATTTGATAAATTTTGCGCAATTTCAAGGGAGCAAATTTTGCTATTTCGTAGAATTTCACAAAAACGTATTGATTATTCCGGGCTTTTCTATTATATTATGATGTGTTCATAATTCGTTCATCAAAAGATGAACGTACTGTGAAATGCCCGGAGCTCACCCGGGCTGCGGCAAATGTGAAAAGCAAGCGCGGGAGACGTAAGGGGCCTCCCGGCGGGCTTCCGGGCCTGGTCTATGGCAGGACGGGGGCGCGACACGCTTGAATTTCATATCAGACCTAAGAGAGGCACAAAAACTAAAAGGAGTGTGAGTTTATGGTAACCTTTATCATCGGTCTGGTTATCCTGTTCGTCGGCGCCGTGCTGTACAGCAAGCTCTGCGAGCACGTCTTTGGTCCTGATGACCGCCAGACTCCCGCGTACTACAAGGGCGACGGCGTTGACTACGTCCCCATGCGCGGCTGGAAGAACAGCCTCATAAACCTGCTTAACATCGCCGGCACCGGCCCCATCCTTGGACCTATCCAGGGCATCCTGTTCGGGCCCATCGCCTTCATCACCATCCCCATCGGCAACGTCATCGGCGGCGCCATGCACGACTACTTCTGCGGCATGATCTGCCTCCGCGACGGCGGCACCCAGATGCCTGACATGATCAAGAAGTACTCCAACAAGGGTATTTACACGGTCTACAACATCTTCCTGTGCCTGCTCCTCCTGCTCGTCGGCGCCGTGTTCGTCTACACCCCCGGCGACATCGCCGCGACTCAGGTCTTTAACCGCACCGGCGCCATCGACGACTGGGCCACCTGGGTTATCTACGGTGTCATCTTCCTGTACTACCTGGTCGCCACCGTATTCCCGATTGACGCCATCATCGGCCGCATCTACCCGATATTCGGCGCCGTCCTGCTCTTCTCCGCTGTCGGCGTATTCGTGGGCATCTTCGCTCACCAGTACCCGCTGCTCGAGGTGTGGGATACTCCCTGGGTCAGCGACACCTTCAACTACTCTGAGTACTTCGGCGGCTTCTTCGCCGATGGCGGCACCGGCGGCGAGGCTTACACCGCTGTCGGCGGCCACTTCCTGCCCGTGTTCTTCGTGACGGTCGCCTGCGGCATCCTGTCCGGCTTCCACTCCACCCAGACCGCTATCATCTCCCGTACCATGAAGAGCGAGCGTCAGGGCTCCTACACCTTCTACTGGATGATGATCCTCGAGGGCTTCATCGCCATGGTTTGGGCCGCCGGCGCTATGGGCGTGTACAACCTGGGCCTGCAGCCGGTTGACGCCTCCAAGGCCACCGCGGCTGTCGGCGTCGTCTGCAAGGACATCCTCGGCGGCATTGGCGGCACGATCGCCATCCTCGGCGTTATCGTCCTGCCTGTCACCTCCGGCGACACTGCGCT
>CALWYQ010000002.1 GCA_944385815.1 uncultured Oscillospiraceae bacterium
ATCTTGAGCTCGGGGCCGCGGTAGCCCTCATAGAGCCTGTCTATGAACGCAAAGGTACCGAGGTAGGAGCCCATCCAGCGGTATTCCCACATGCCCTTGAGCACCGGCAGCGGGGCGCTGGCCACCATGAGGCCCATGCTCTTGAGGTTGTTGAGCCAGGCGAGATAGTCCACGAGCGTGTCGTGTACGCCGCGCCACTCGCGGTACCTGGCTATGCCGGTCTTGTCGTAAAAGCGGCTGCGCAGGCCGCCCGTGCCGTTTTCCGCCTGCCATACGGGGTCGAATTTTTTAAGCTTTTTGTCTATGAACGCCGTGATGGGGTTTTTCATCTGCCTGCCTCCTTTGCCTGGATATGCTTGATCTCAAGGCTCTCGACGAAGGCCTGGAAGCGGGTGCGCAGCTGGCCGATGCTGCCGAGCGCGTATTCCTTTTCTATGGTGCAGCAGGGCACGCCGAGCTCCTGCTGGAGCACGTGCGAGGCGAGGACCTTTTCATAGCTCCAGAACTCGCAGAACTTCATGCTCTCATACACCACGCCGTCGGCGCCGAACTCGTCCACAAGGCGTTTGAGCTCGGTGTGCCTCTGCTCTATCTTGTCCCCGGACATGAAGCGCGCGCACTGGTTCCAGTGTATGTAGTGCCTCGCGATGGCGTCGAAGGCGCTCTCGCCCTCGGCGATCTCTATCCGCTCGCGGCCCGGGAAGCTGCCGAAGCAGTACCTGTCCGCCACGACCATGGCCCCGCAGCTCTCTACAAGCTTTGTGAAGTCCGGGTCGTCTATCTCGCTGCCGGCGAGGATTATCCGCGCGCGGTAGGGGAACTTCGGCTCCGGCTCGCGGGTCTTTATCTCCTCGAGCGTCTCCCTGAGGTAGGGGAGGATGAGGTAGTGCGGACACACGGCGCTCACAAGCTGTATCACATGGAACTCATAGCCGGTTATCGGCGGGTTGGGCAGCTTGCGGAAATTGCCTATCTCGGTTATCACGTCGCAGAGCTCGTTGAACTCGGCTACGGCCTGGCGCATGGCCTCGTCGGAGACGTCCACGCCTAACTTTTCATGCAGGGGCTCGACTATCTTTACGCGCAGCTGCTGCTTGTAGTAGTCGAGGCTGGTCTTGTCCTGCTTCATCGGCGGGTCCATGATGGTCACAAAGAACCTGTCGTTCTTGACCGGGTTGAGCAGGAAGAAGTGCTCCTGCATGCGCTCCATGGCCGCGCAGCTCTCCGCGCCGAAGAGGGCGCTGAGGAAGTTGTACCCGCCCTCTATCGCGCGCTCGAGTATGCTGCGCACATAGGGGCAGTTGCGGTTGGTCATGTAGTAGGTGGCGATGTCCGGCGAGGTGCAGCGCGGCGCGCGCAGGCGGCTCGAGAAGCAGCCCGGCAGGTTCAGCAGCACCTCGGGCGTGTAGTAGCAGTTATAGCCCAGGCAGAGCTTCCCCTCGTCCACGGCCTGCGTAACAAGCTCGTTCTGTGCCTCCTGCAGCAGGTTCTCAAAGAAGATTAGGTGTTTTAGATCTTTCATGTTTGGCCCCCTTACCGTGACCCCGTCCGCGGCGGCTCCCGCGCCCTCCGGGGCTGTTTGATGCGGATTATCTCCGGCTGGAATTCCTCCCGCGCTCCTTTGTTTTTGCACAAGATGACGCGTATATGTATAGAAATTATAGTACAGATTGCCCACTTTGTCAAACAATTTGCGAGCGGATTGCAGTGGTCGTGGTCACTTGAGGACCATGGCGCAAAACAAGGGCCGGGACGGCCAAAATAAGCCGTCCCGGCCCCTGCGGTTTTACTGCCTTATGCGTCACACCACGCCCTGGGCGAGCATGGCGTTCGCGACCTTGAGGAAGCCGGCGACGTTCGCGCCGACCAGCAGGTCGCCCGGCTTGCCGACCTCGACGGAGGCGTCGTAGGCGGCGTGGAAGATGTTGTTCATGATGCCCTGGAGGCGCTGGTCTACCTCCTCGAAGCTCCAGGCAAGGCGCATGGAGTTCTGCGTCATCTCGAGGCCGCTGGTGGCGACGCCGCCGGCGTTCGACGCCTTGCCGGGGCTGTAGAGCAGCCCGGCGCCCTGCACGGCCGCGATGGCGTCCGGCGTGAGCGGCATGTTCGCGCCCTCGAATACGCCCATGCAGCCGTTGGCGATGAGGGTCTTTGCGCCGTCGAGGTCCATCTCGTTCTGCGTGGCGCAGGGCAGGGCGATGTCGCACTTGACGCCCCAGATGCCGTGGCAGCCCTCGTGGTACTCGCTGCCGGGGACCTCGTCGGCGTAGACCTTGATGCGGGCGCGGCGGCGCTGCTTGATGTCTATGATCTTCTTGAGGTCAACGCCGTTCGCGTCGTAGATGTAGCCGTTGGAGTCGCACATGGCGACGACCTTGCCGCCCAGCTGCATGCACTTCTCGGCCGCATAGGTGGCGACGTTGCCGCTGCCGGAGACAACGACGGTCTTGCCCGCGAAGGAGTCGCCCTTCAGGCACCTGAGGGCCTCCTCGGCAAAGTAGCACAGGCCGTAGCCGGTGGCCTGGGTACGGGCGAGGCTGCCGCCGAAGGGTATGCCCTTGCCGGTTATGGTGCCGCCCTGGAAGGTGCCGGTGATGCGCCTGTACTGGCCGAAGAGATAGCCGACCTCGCGCGCGCCCACGCCGATGTCGCCGGCGGGGACGTCCGTAAACTGGCCTATGTGCTTGTAGAGCTCGGTCATAAAGCTCTGGCAGAAGCGCATGACCTCGGCGTCGCTCTTGCCCTTGGGGTCAAAGTCCGAGCCGCCCTTGCCGCCGCCCATGGGCAGCGTGGTGAGGCTGTTCTTGAGCACCTGCTCAAAGCCGAGAAACTTGATAACGCTGGCGGTGACGCTCGGATGGAAGCGCAGGCCGCCCTTGTAGGGGCCTATGGCGCTGTTGAACTGCACGCGGAAGCCGCGGTTTACGCGGACCCTGCCCTTGTCGTCCACCCAGGGCACGGAGAACTGGATAAAGCGCTCGGGCTCGACAAAGCGCTCCATGATGCCGTTGGCTTCGTATTCGGGATGCTGCTCTACCACGGGCTCAAGGCTCTCCAAGACCTCGAGCACAGCCTGATGGAATTCGCTCTCGCCCGGGTTGCGGGTGAGCACGGTGTCATACACCTGTTTGAGATAGTCGTTTGTAAGCATCTTCAAAAACCTCGCTTTTTTGCTTTTT
>CALWYQ010000003.1 GCA_944385815.1 uncultured Oscillospiraceae bacterium
TCGTCGAGGAAGCCCTCGCGGCCGAGGTCGAAGCGGGTCTTGCCCTCGTTCCTGAGCTTTTCCTCAACCTTTATCTGCGTGGCGATGCCGGCGTGGTCATAGCCGGGCAGCCAGAGCGTGGAGTACCCGTCCATGCGCTTGTAGCGCACAAGGATATCCTGGATGGTCTCGTCAAAGGCGTGACCGAGGTGCAGCTGGCCCGTGACGTTCGGGGGCGGGATGACGATGGTGAAGGGGGTCTTTTCCGGGTCGCGCTCGGCGTGGAAGTAGTTGCCCTTCAGCCACATGTCATAGATTTTCTGCTCGACCTCATGCGGGTCGTAGACTTTCGGGAGCTCTTTCATGGCTTTCTCCTTTCTAAGCTGCCCCGCGGGCGGAAAAAAGCGCCCCGGAGCGTACTGCTCCAGGGCGCGGTTAAGCGTGGTACCACCTGAATTCCATGCATGGGCATGACACTCTCGGCTCTGTAACGGGAGCGCCCGTCCGGCTTAATCGGGACTCTGCCCGCGGGAGCGCCAGAGGCGCACCGCTTTGCCCTTTTCAGCCCGGCTGCTCGGGGCCGACCTTCGGCGGCGCTTCACGAGGGACTTGCACCAACCGCCCTCTCTCTTCGCATCCGCGCGCGCCTACTCCTGCCCGTCATCGCATTTACCGGCACATTATATAGTATCCCGCGCCGCTTGTCAAGCCCGGCGGGGCGAAGATTTTGCGCTCACATGCGCTCCGGCGCGGTAACACCGAGGATGCCGAGGCAGGTGGATAGCGCCGTGCGCACGCCGTCTGCCAGGAGCAGCCTTGCCTTGAGTATGTCCTCCGCCTCGCCCTTTATGCGGCAGGCGTTGTAGAAGCGGTGGAAGCGCGCGGCGAGCTCCATGGCGTAGCGGTTTATGCGGCTCGGGTCGAGGGCCTCGGCGCTGTGCAGTATCTCGTCCGGCAGGCCGGCCAACTGCTTTATGAGCTCGTGCTCCAGCGGGGCGGCCAGCACGGCGTGGTCGATCTCCCCGGGCGCGGGGACGGAGTGCCCGTCCTCGGCGAGGTTGCGTATGACGGAGCAGATGCGCGCGTGGGCGTACTGAACATAATAGACCGGGTTTTCGCTGTCCTCGCGCACGGCCAGGCCGAGGTCAAAATCCATCTGCGTGTCCGGCCTGGAGTTGAAAAACCAGCGCGCGGCGTCGCGCGGGACCTCGTCAAGAAGGTCGGTGAGGCTTATCGCCTTGCCCGTGCGCTTGCTCATGCGTACGACCTCGCCGTCGCGCAGGAGCTTGACAAGCTGCATGAGGACTATTACAAGCCTGTGCTCGCCGTCGAGGTCCAGCGCGTCGAGCGCGGCGGTAAGCCTCGCCACATGGCCGTGGTGGTCGGCGCCCCATATGTTTATCGCCTTGTCGAAGCCGCGCACGGCGAGCTTGTTGCGGTGGTAGGCTATGTCGGCGGCAAAATACGTGGGTATGCCGTTCGCGCGGCAGAGGACGTCGTCCTTCAGGTCGAGCTTCTCTATGTCCTTCTCACTCTTGCCCGCGGCGCGCATTTTGTCCGCGATTATCTTAGAGGTGGCGAGCCAGAGCGCGCCGTCCTTCTCATAGGTGTGCCCGAGGCGCGTAAGCTCGTCTACCGTGTCTTTTACGTAGCCGCCGTCGTGCAGCGAGCTCTCCCGGAACCACTCGTCATAGCGTATGCCGTAGCGCTCCAGGTCCGCCTTCATCCTGGGCAGGTTTATCTCAAGGCCGAAGTCCGCCATGGCCCGGTGCCGCTCGGCCTCGGGCCTGTCGAGATACGCGTCACCGTACCTTTCGCGGAAGGCAGCGGCGAGCTCGCGTATATCGTCGCCGTGGTAGCCGTCCTCGGGGAACTCAACGGCGCTCTCGCCGAGTATGAGCTGGCGGTAGCGCGCGTCGATGCTCGTCGCAAACTTTTCTATCTGGTTGCCGGCGTCGTTGACGTAGAATTCGCGCCAAACCCCGGCGCCCGCCCTCGAGAGCACCTCGGCGAGCGTATCGCCCAGCACGCCGCCGCGGGCGTTGCCCATGTGCATGGGCCCCGTGGGGTTCGCGGAGACGAACTCGACCATTATCCTCTGCCCGGCGAGCCTGGCGCTCCTGCCGTAGTCCGCGCCCTCCGTCTCGACGGCGGCGAGCACCGCGCCGTACCACTCCGGCGCGAGGCGGAAGTTGATAAAGCCCGGCCCCGCGGCCTCGGCGGAGACAAAATAGCTGCCCGCTAACTCGAGGTTCGCGACTATGGCATCGGCTATCTTCCGCGGCGCCATGCGCAGCGCCCTGGCCCCGGCCATGGCGTGGTTCGCGGCGAAGTCCCCGTTCGCCGTGTCCTTGGGTATCTCCACCGTGCCCCTGAGCTCGGCGGCATTCTCAAACGCGCGCGCGGCGGCGGCGTTTATAAGCGAGCTTATCTGCTCCTTGGCTGCTTCAACAAGATTTGCCATTTATTCTCCCTCTGTACATTCTCTGACGTTTATCTTAAAGCGGTTCCTGCCGACCACGGAATGGTCGATGTTGATTACGTAGTCGATCTCAAGGTCCCCTCCGTGCTCGTCGAGGCTGCAGCTTATCCTGTGCGTGTCAAGGCCGAGCATGGCCGAGCCGTAGGGCGTGTCGTACAGGAAGGTGTCCTTATAGCCCTCGCGAAAGACCATGTCGCTTGTGAGCGTGCCGCGGCGCGAGAGTATGATCTCCCCGGGAGAGACGTTGAAGGTGGTCTCCGTCCCGGGCATGCCCGTGACCTCGCTCTCCGAGTAGCTGATGCGGGCGCGGCCGTCATTGAACCAGTAGCAGCCGTCCGTCACAAGCTCAACCGACTCGTTGTCGGGCTCGTCTACCTGGACGCCCCGGATGGATATGATTACGTCCTTCAGGAAGTCCGCTTTTTTATACTGCATCACACATACCTCATTAAAAGTATTGGCGGGATATTATACACCGCCCCCGCCGTTCTGTAAAGGGCTTACGCCGATTATGTGAGGTCGATGAGCTCCCGGCCCATTTTAAGCGCCATGCGCGCGGTGTTGAAGGTGCCGCCCGTGCCGCCGGTGTAGTACATGAGGACGTACTTTGAGTTCTCCACCATATAGCGGTTGCGCCTTTCCATGCAGTCAAAGGTGTAGCTGCTCGCAATAACAACCTTCTCGTCCGCCTCGGCGCAGAGCATTTCATAGCGCCGGCGCATGGCCGCGCGCCAGTGCCCGGCCTGGTCGAGGCAGGGTATGGCCGCGGTCAGGCACACATCCGGGTGCTTTTCGCGCAGGCGCAGCACGGCCTCGGCGAAATAGGTGTCCGAGCCCATGGCCATGCCGCAGATAAAGCGCCGCACGCCGGCCTCGTAAAGCGACTCTATCGCGTCGTAAATCCTCGCCTTGAGCGCCGCGCAGCGCGGGTCGCTCTCGTCGTCCCCCCATGGCAGCCGGCTGGCCCGGTGCCCGGTAAAGCAGCAGGTCTCTTCAAAAGTATGGTTCATACGCGCCCCCCTATGCAAGCAAAGCAGGAGCGGGCGCAAAAAGCGCCCTGCTCCTGTATATGCGCCGGCTCAGCCGATATTCAGGAATGAGCCCTCCCCGCCGGCGACCACGCCGTTGGTGGCGTAGAAGCCGCTCGAGGAGTGTGTCAGGATGTTGACGTCCGAGACGGTTACGGGCTCGCTGTAGGGGTTGAGGTATTCGTTTACCGCCTCGAGCCACTCGTTGACGTAGATGGACACATAGCTCACGCCGCCGATGCTGTCCCAGTAGTTCGCCGGGATGGTCTCAAAGTGTATGTCCTCGCTCGAGCAGAGCAGGAACTGCCGCGCGAAGAAGGCGAGGTTGCTCGCGTCCATATTGGTGTAGACGTACTCGGTGAAGATGTCTATGAACTCGCCGAGCTTGGGAATATTGCCGAGGGACAAAAACTGGCTCGCGATGCTCATCAGGAAGTCCTGCTGGGTCTCTATGCGGCCAATGTCCGCCGTGGGATAGCCCGAGCGGAAGCGCATGACGCCGATGGCCTCCTCGCCGCTCAGGTGATGCATCCCGGCGGAAAGCGATATGGTGAGGTCCTGCGTCGGGTCGCTGTAGTACATGTCTACCGGGACCTCATAGTCCACGCCTCCTATCGCGTCGATAAGCTTTACAAAGGCCTCCAAATCGACCGCCGCGTACACGTCCACCGGGAAGCCGAGGATGTCGTTTATGCCCTCCAACATCCTGTCTATCCCGGCCTGCACGCGCTCGTCCATGGAGAGCTCCGCGCTGCTCGAGTTCACGCCGCGCAGCACAAGCTCGTTTATTTTCTTGGTGCTGCCGGAGATGTTCATAAGCGTGTCGCGCGGGATGCTGTAGACATGTATCGTGTGCTCCGCCGTATCCAGCGCGCCGACCATGATGGTGTCCGTATGGTAGGCCACCTGGTCAAAGCCGACCACAAGGAAGGTGAACATGTTCTCATTATAGCTCACGGGCGCGCCGGCGTTCGGGTCCTCGGTGGGCGTGGGCGACGGGCTGGCGTCCGGCGCCTCGCTCTCCGGCGCCGCGCTCTCCGCCGTCGGGCGGACAAGGCCAGGGCGGTCCACCTCGGGCGGCCTCTCCCATATGGCGTAAACCACCACGGCGAGCACGAGCAGGCAGGCTATAGCGCCGACTATTGCGCCGACGGTGCGCCCCCTGCCGGAGCGCCGGGCCGGGCGTTCGGGCATATCTTCATTGCGGCCGCTCTCATGGCCGCCGCGGCTGCTGCCGTTAAGCTTCACAGGTATTACCCCTTCTTGCAAATGATGTTGTTAGACGCCGCGCGAAAGCAAAAGTTCCGCGCGTGCTCTACATAATATCACAGCTTGCCGGCAAAATCTACTGCCGCGCGCAAAATTCACGGTTTTGTAAATTCTGCCGCGCTTGACATGCGCCCCGCGCGGTGTTAAGCTGTATGTAACCGAAGTTACTATAAGGAGACGATGCGAATGGACGAGCAAAAGAAGCCCGCAAAGGAGCGCCGTGCAAAGGAGCCCAGGCCGCCGAAGCCGGCAAGGGAGCCGAAGCGCCGCGAGCGCGTCCTCGACGCGGCGGACACCTATGCCCCCGCGGCGGGCGAGGATACGATGAACGATATTTTCCGCAAGCGCCTCGCCTATCTTATGAACGGCAACAATTCCCTCGGCCGCGCGGTGAACATACAGGAGTTAGCCGACGCCGTGGGCGTGTCCCGCCCGGCGATACGCAAGTACCTCAAGCCGAAGGGCGGCGCCCCGACCACGCCGAGCGCGGCGACGGTGTGCGAGATAGCGCGCTTTTTCAGCACGACGCCGGACTTCATGCTCGGCTTCGACGCGCCGGACACGGACGCGGCGCGCATGGCGCTCGAGAGCGAGTATTATAACGCGCTCGGCCTGAACCAGCACACCATAGACGCCCTGCGCGCCCTGCGCGCCCGCCAGGCGGACGAGCGCACGGCCGGCAGCGCCGCCGCCCTCCTCGCCATGCTCGACAAGCTCATATGCTCCTTCGCGGCGGACGCAGAGCGGCTGCTCGGCGAAAAATAAAAGCTGAGGCCCGGCCTCAGCTTTTTTATGCCCTCAGCGCCCAGCGGCGGGGCTGGAATTTGCTGTGCTCATCTGGTATAATGGGCAAAAAACTCAAAGGTGGCGTTTTCATGAGCCTTACCGTATCCCAGCTCCTGACTCTTCCCAGCCTTCGCGCGGCCACGGTCCTGGCCGGGCGCGAGGGGCTGGGGCGCATTGTTTCTACCATATCCGTGCTCGAATACTCCGATCCGGACGAGATACAGCGCCGGCTGTACGAGAGCATAGACTTCCAGGGCAGCGAGCTTGTGATAAGCGCCTTCAGCTCCGTCGCCGGGAATGTTGACGCGCAGTGCGACAATATCCGCTGCCTTGCCGCCGCCGGCGAGGTGGGGCTCATACTCTACTATGTCGGCATCATCCTGCCCAGGGTGGACGAGAGGCTGATACGCCTTGCCGACGAGCTGGGCTTTGTGCTCATATGTATGCCGGCCGGCGACCCGAGCCTGCGCTACAGCGAGGTCATCAGCGAGGTCATGGGCGCCATAGTGCGCGACGAGCTGAGCAATACGAACTTCGCGCTCGACCTGTTAGAGCAGATGTCCCGCCTGCCAAAGACGCACCAGACGGCAAAGACCATCCTGCGCATCGCGAGCGACCGCCTGCGCGCCACCACTGCCATCACCGACTCGGAGTATAACGTCCTGTCCGCAGCCTCCTGGCCGCGCAGCATGGCCGATAACGGCGAGGCCCTCGCCGCGCTTGCCGCCCGCCAGGACACGTATGAGCGCTGCTGGGAGCAGCCCGGCGGCGGGCAGCTGTGGCTCTACCGGGACAGGATAGGCTCCGGCGAGCGCGGGAGCATGCTGCTGTTGGCCTGCTCCGAGGGCGGGCGGATAGACCCCCGGCTCTGGAAGCAGACCCTCGACGGCGTGCGGCTCGGCATGAACGTCTGGGGCCGCAAGCACGACAGGGTGGACATGTCGGAGTTAGTGCGCGCGATAGTGCTCGACGAGCCCATAAAAATGCGCCGCCTCGGCGACATCTACCGCATAGACGTGGCCGCGCTGAGCGATGTGTGGATAATCCGCAGCCTCGACGGCGCCAACCTCTCGCCCATGCTCGGCGAGGTGCGCGGCCTCTCGGCGCAGTACGCCTCCGTCAGCCTGTGCGAGTGCTATGAGGACGACATCCTCATCTTCCCCACCGGCAGCCGCAGCCTGCGCGAGACGGACGACTGGGCCCTGGCGCTCTCGGAGCTCCTTGCCGGGCGCGGCATACGCGCCGCCGTCACCCGCTGCCAGCGGCTGCAGAGGACAAGCGACGTCAAGTACGCCTACGAGACCAACCGCGACTGCGTGCGCGACGCCGTGCGCGTCTTTCCCGAGCGCAGGTTCTTCAGCTTCGCCGAGGTCGAATTCGTGCGCGAGTGCCGCGAGACGGCCGCCGCCGGCGAGGGCCGCGTCCACTGGTACGCCGCCCAGCTTGAGCCCATACTCTCCCGCCGCGACGGGGAGGAGATCGTGCGCACCCTCGCGGCGTACCTGCTGGACCGGAACTCCAGCCTTGTGGACACGGCCGCCGCACTTTTTGTCCATAAGAACACCGTTAAATACCGCCTGCAGAAGGCCGGGGACATCCTCGGCTTCCATATAGGCGACATACCTCAGTCGAAGAACCTCATATACGCCCTTGCGCTGCGCCGGCTGCTGCGCTCTGAGGCCCCGGAGGCCTGAGCGCGGCGGGCGCTCTGTTGTCCCAAAGGACAACGGAGCGCCCTTTTTCTTATCCCGCCGCCTAATGACGCGGCCCTCTCCCCTGACTATAATAAGGCAATGGAGCCGCCGCGCGGTTCCGACACCGTTCTTACAGGGGGAAATGCAATGAAAAAACACAGCGGGTTTGAAATCAGGCCGGAGGACAGGCAGAGCTGGATATCCATCGCCTTCGTCTGGATAGGCTCGGTCATCTGCGTCCCGGCGCTCATGGTCGGCGGCATGCTCGGCGCGGGGCTTACGCTCGGCGGGCTTGTCGCCGCGATATTTGCCGGCTACGCGCTCATATGCGTGCTGATGATATTTATGGGCATACTCGGCTGCGATACCGGCCTGCCCACGGCGGTCTCCGCCTCCTCCGCGCTCGGCGAAAAGGGCGCGAAGTATATTATAAGCGCCATCCTCGCCATATCCTGCATCGGCTGGTTCGGCATCCAGGCGAGCGTCTGCGGCGCGTCCTTTTCCTCGATGGTGCTGGACATGACCGGCGTTGACATCCCTGTCTGGGCCAGCAGCGTGGGCTGGGGCATCATAATGCTGCTCACGGCCTGCTTCCGCTTCGCCGGGCTCAAGTGGCTCAACAACATCGCCGTGCCGCTGCTTGCCGTTGTGCTTGTGTACACGCTCATAGACGTGCTCTCCGGCGGCGGGGCCGAGCCGCTCAAGGGCTACGTCCCCTCGGCGCCCATCGGCTTTGTGGCCGCGCTCAACTCTACCATCGGCTCCTTTGTCGTGGCGGCGGCCATCTCCGGCGACTACTGCCGCTTTGCAAGGAGCCGCGCGGACGTTGTAAAGTCCTCCATTGTCGGCGTGCTTCCGGCCGGCCTTGTTATCCTTGTCGTGGGCGCCGTGCTCGCAATCTGCACCGGCAGCTATGACATAAGCGTCGTGCTCGCCTCCTCGGGCCTGCCGCTGGTCGGCCTCATCGCGCTCATACTCGCGACCTGGACCACAAACGTCTCCAACGCCTACTCCGGCGGCCTCTCCCTCTCCGTGCTGCTCGGCCAGGACGAGAAAAAGAGCCAGATCACCACCGCCGTGGCCGGCATTGTCGGCACCGTCCTCGCCGCCGCAGGCATACTCAACTCCCTCCAGGGCTTCCTCAGCCTGCTCTCGGCCATCGTCCCCGCGCTCATGGGCGCGATGATCGCGGACTACTGGATAAAGAACCGCGGCAGGGCGGAGAATTTTGAGCTCCGCGAGGGCTTTTACGCCCCCGGCCTTGTAAGCTTCTTTGCCGGCGCGCTTGTCGCCTGCATAACCGGCGGCACCTTCGCGGCCATACCCTTCCTAAGCTTCCTCAGCCTGCCCTTCTTCATAGGGCCGGTAAACGGCATAATCGTATCCATGCTCCTGTACGCCGCGATGGCTTCGGCGGGCAGGAAGCGCGCATAAAACACAGAGAGGAGAACGTAAACTTGCGGAAAATCGGACTAAAAGAAGTTGAGGACATCGCCCTCGGCGCGTCCCTGCTCGGCGCGGGCGGCGGCGGCGACCCCTACTACGGCAAGCTGATGGCCATAGGCGCCATCAGGGAAAACGGCCCTGTCGAGCTCATAAGCCCGGACGAGGTCCCGGACGACGCCGTCATCATGCCCATCGCCATGATGGGCGCGCCCACGGTGCTCTGCGAGAAGGGCACGGGCGGCGGAGAATACAAGGTCATATACGACATGGTCTCGCAGTACCTCGGCAAGAAGGTCTACGCGGTCATGCCCATGGAGGCCGGCGGCGTAAACTCCATGCTGCCCATAGCGGCTGCCGCGCGCCTCGGCCTGCCCATGGTGGACTGCGACGGCATGGGCCGCGCCTTCCCCGAGCTGCAGATGGTCACCTTCACGATAGGCGGCGTCAGCGCCACGCCCATGGCTCTCACGGATGAGAAGGGCAACAGCGTCATCTTCAACACCATCACCAACAAGTGGACCGAGGAGCTCGCCCGCGCCGTCACCATGAGCTGCGGCGGCTCGGTCACCGTGTCGCTCTACGTCATGGACGGCAGGACCATGAAGTCCTTCGGCGTCAAGGACATAGTCACCCGCAGCGAGATGCTCGGCCGCGCCATACGCGAGGTCAAGAACCACCCGGAAAAAACGCCCGAGCAGGCCTTCCTCGACGCGGCCGAGGGCTACGGCATCTTCAAGGGCAAAATTGCCGACGTCCTGCGCGAAACGAACGGCAAGTTCAATCTCGGCCGCGTGCAGTTGGAGGGCATAGGCGAATACCGCGGGCGCAGGGCCGAGGTCTGCTTCCAGAACGAGAACATCTACGCCGCCGTGGACGGCGAGATTCTCGCGACGGTGCCCGACCTCATCTGCATGGTGGACACGGACACCTTCATCCCCGTCACCACGGAGGCGCTCAAGTACGGCAAGCGCGTGCTGGTCGTCGGCCTCAGGTGCTATGAGATGTGGCGCACCGAGGCGGGGCTTGAGCTGGTCTGCCCGAGGTATTTCGGCGTTGACACGGATTATATACCCATTGAAGAGCGCGTGAAGGGAGGCCAGGCCAATGTATAAGCTCGGCATAGACGTCGGCGGCACAAATACCGACGCCGTAATCATAGACGAAAGCCTCAACGTCGTGGCGGACATAAAGCACCCGACCACCGACGACGTGTACGACGGCATCATCGCCGCCATACGCGAGGTGCTCGCCGCCTCCGGCGTGGAGCGCAGCGAGATAACCCAGGCCATGCTCGGCACGACGCAGTGCACGAACGCCATTGTAGAGCGCAAGCATCTCGCGCGCGTCGGCCTGGTGCGCATAGGCGCCCCGGCCACCACCGGCATCCCGCCCATGGTTGACTGGCCGGAGGATATCCAGGGCGTCGTAGCCGGCAGCGTGATGATACGCGGCGGCTATGAGTACGACGGCAGGGAGCTTACCGCCCTCGACCGCGAGGCCGCGCGCGAATTCTTCGAGCGCATGAAGGGCAAGGTGCAGTCCATCGCCATATCCTGCGTGTTTTCCACCGTGCGCGCGGACGAGGAGTTAGAGCTCGCCGCGCTCTGCCGCGAGGTCATGGGCGAGGACATCCACGTGTCGGTTTCCAGCGAGATAGGCTCCATGGGCCTCATAGAGCGCGAGAACGCCACCATACTCAACGCCGCCCTCTGCGGCGTCTCCCGCCGCTTCACGGACGGCTTTGCAAAATCGCTCGCCGACGAGGGCATCACAAACGCGGAGATATACCTCTCCCAGAACGACGGCACGCTTATGACCATGGAGCACGCCCGCCGCTACCCTATCCTTACCATCGCCTGCGGCCCGACGAACTCCATCCGCGGCGCGAGCTACCTCAGTCGCCTGACGGACGCGATAGTCATCGACGTCGGCGGCACGACCACCGACTTCGGCGTTATCCAGCACGGCTTCCCGCGCGAATCGAGCGTGGCCGTCACCATCGGCGGCGTGCGCACCAATTTCCGCATGCCGGACATCATCTCGATAGGCCTCGGCGGCGGCTCCATAGTGCGCGAGCTGCCGGACGGCACGGTCACCGTGGGCCCGGACAGCGTGGGCTATGAGATTACGAAAAAGGCCCTGTGCTTCGGCGGCGGCACGCTCACCGCCACCGACATAGCCGTGCGCCTCGGCATGGCGGAGGTCGGCGACGCCTCGCTTGTCGCGGGCGTGGACGAGGGCCTCGCCAGGAGGGCCCTCGAGACCATCCGCACAATGGTTGAGGACAGCATCGACGCCATGAAAATCTCCAACGCCGACGTTGACGTCGTCCTTGTCGGCGGCGGCGCGATCATCCTGCCCGGCGAGCTCAAGGGCGCGTCCAGGGTCTGCGCCCCCGAGCATTCCGGCTGCGCCAACGCCATCGGCTCTGCCATATCCAAGGTCTCCGGCCGCTATGAGCAGCTCGTGGACTACAATGCCGTGCCCCGCGAGAAGGCCCTCGAAGAGGCCAGGGCCGAGGCCGCCCGCCTCGCCGTCGAGGCCGGCGCGCTGCCGGAGACGGTCGAGATTATCGAGGTCGAGGACGTACCCCTCGCCTACCACCCCGGAAACACCTGCCGCGTGCGCGTAAAGGCGGCGGGCGACCTTGCGTAAGGAGGAAGCCATGTCAAAAAAGCTCACCATTCTCGACCTTCTGCCCGTCACCGCGCCCGGCATACTCTCCCCGGAGATGGAGGCGGACATGGGCAAATTCCTGCCCGACGGCGCGGAAATACGCCATGTGCAGATAGAAAAGGGCTCCGTAACCATAGAGTGCGAGTATGACGAGGCGTTTTCCGCGCCGGAGGTCATAAAGCTCGCCATGGCTGAGGCCGAAAAGGGCGGCGTAGACGGCGTGTTCGTCAACTGCTTCGGCGACCCCGGCGTGCGCGCCGTGCGCGAGGTGCTGCCCGTGCCCGTGTTCGGCGGCTTTGAGCCGGCGATCTACCTCGCCCTCGGCCTGGGCGACACTGTGGGCATAGTCACGGTGCTCAGGAACGTCGTGCCCATGATACGCGGCGCGATAGCCCGCGCCGGGCTTGAAGCGCGCGTCACCAGCCTGCGCACCCTCGACATGCCCGTCCTCGAGCTCGCGGACCGCGAAAAGCTCATGGAGCATCTCTACGCCGAGTGCAAAAAGGCCGTCGAGGAGGACGGCGTCAGCGTCCTTGTCATGGGCTGCACCGGCATTGTAGGCGTAAACGACGACATGATGAGCCGGCTGCGCGCCGACGGCTATGACGTCCCCGTTTTGGAGGCCGCCCAGTGCGCCGTGGCCCTCACCGAGCTCTACGCGCGGATGGGCCTGCACCAGAGCCGCCAGACCTACATGGCGCCTCCCGAAAAATAAAAACGCGCGCCGGGCGCTCCCTCTATCCCGGCGCGCGCCTCCCCCCAAAGGCCGGCCCGCACGGGCCGGCCTTATTCGTCCGGCGGGGCTTTGGCCATTGCTGTCTTGAATTATGTGTCAGCCGGTGGTAAAATGGCGGTGAGGTGAAAAAGGATGTACCGGCTTGCGGTGTGCGAGGACGAGGAACAGACAAGGGCCGCGCTGTGCGCGCTTTGCGGCGAAATATTGGACGGCATGAACGTGGAGCATTCCGTGTCCGCCTTTTCCGGCGCGGAGGAGCTGGAGCGCGCGCTGTCCGCCGGCGAGCGCTTTGACCTGCTGTGCCTGGACATCCTGATGGACGGCAAGACGGGCATCGAGCTTGCAAAGCAGCTTCGCACCTATGACGAGGAAGTGAGCCTGCTTTTCATCACCGGCAGCAGCGATTTTTTGAAGGACGGCTATGCCGTGCGGCCCATACAGTACCTGTTCAAGCCCGTGGAGCGCTCGGAGCTGGCCGACGCGCTGAGCGCCGACCTCAGGCTGCACCACACGCCGGAGACCGTGTCCATACACACAAAAACGGGCGTGTCCTCCCTTCCGCTGCGCGGGCTGCGCTATATCGAGAGCCAGGACCATATGGCCGTGGCCTATCTGCCGGAGGGTGCGCGCTCCTACCGCATAAACCTCTCGGAATTGGAGCGGCTGCTGCCCTCGAGGCTGTTCTGCCGCTGCCACCGCGGCTTCCTTGTGAACATGAAACACATCGCCGTCATAGACCGCCGCGGCGTGCTCTTAGATGACGGCACGCTCATCCCGGTGGGACGCAGCTACTATGAGCGCGCGCAGGAGCGCTTCGTCCACTATCTCAATACGACATGAAAACGGGACGCCGAAGCGTCCCGTTTAAAACTGTCTGAAAAGGCCTTGACGGCCTTTCCAGACAATAATGTCCCCCGGCCGCGAGCGGCCGATGGAGACCGGCGCTTCGCTGCGCGCAAAGAAATCCACCAGTCTGCGGACTGGTGGATTTTTCACACTCCGCTTCGCGCAGAGTATTTTCGGCGGCGTACACGCCGCCGCCGAAAATTGATTTAAGTCCCTTTCGCCGCGTGGCGGCGAAGCTCTGCGGGGCCTTTTCAGGTGCTTTGCGGCACCTGCAGGGCCGTTTCCGCCGTGAAGGTCTCCCCGTCATAGCTTATGTTCAGGCGGCTGTGGTATTTTTCCGCCACGGCGCGTATCTGCATCAGGCCCAGGCCGTGCTCGCCGGGGCCCTGTTTATCCGTCAGCGGGCGGCCGGCGTCATCCAGCCGCAGCTGGCCGCTGTAGCCGTTCGAGCAGGACACGGCCAGATAGCCCCGGTGGTACTTTATGTGGCAGCTCACCTCGCGCCGGCGCGGCTCCTGCACGCGGGAAGCGGCTTCGATGGCGTTGTCGAGCATGTTGATGAGCAGCGTACAGAGGTCGGCCTCGTCAAGCTTCAGCCCGGCCGGCACCAGCGCGCTACAGCGGAAGCTGACCTGCTGCCGCGCGGCCTGCGCGGCGGCGTTCTGCAATATGGCGTTGATGGCGCGGTGCTCGGTGTACTGCCTCGGGTCAAGGCGGTCCAGCATCCCGGAGAGCTCGTCGAGCCGCGCCCTGAGCGCCCCGGCGTCACCGCTCTCGGCCAGCAGGCGCAGGGCGGAGAGCTGGTTTTTCCACTCGTGGCGCAGCACCGCCGTCTCCTGGTGCTTGTCGAGGAGCGACTGGTAATTCTCCGCCATTACGCGGTCCTTCACGGCCAGAGCGCGGGCCTCTGCCTGCGTGCTCGAAAGCCTGCGGGCGAGCTCGAGGGCGGAGAGCAGCGCGCACACCGCGACCAGCCATTGAGTCAGATAGAAGAGCAGCCCGCGGTAGACCCCGGCGGCGAAAAGCGCGTAGAGCTCGGAATCGAGATAGCCCGCCAGGCGGCCGCCCGAGGCGCGGGAGATAAGATAGCAGACGAGCAGCGCCGCGGCGCTCCAGAGCGTCGCAAAGCCCAGCCAGCGCCAGAATTCCCGCTTCCGGCTGCTGAACAGATAGGCCAGCACGGCGATGGCGGCGAGGTTTTGCAGCCATTCGTCGGAGAGGATGCGCCACAGCGTTTCGGGGAGGAAATAGGTGCCGTAACCCTCGGTCATGGGGCCCACGGCCAGCCCGGCGGCGGCGAATATAAGCAGCAGCAGGCGCCAGGCGGCCACGCCGTTATAAAGCCCTATCAGGAACAGCGCGCAGAGCATGAGGAAGAAGGCCGCCATCACGCCGGCCGGGATGGAGTAGTAGTTGGCGTAGGCTATGGAACCGGTCTGGTCCGTGGGGTCGGAGGTGAGGAGGCCCAGTTTGCCGCCGTGACGGACGGCGATGCGGCCCCCGCAGAGGGCAAGCCCGCCGTGACCGCGGAGAGCGGCACCACCTACACTATCAACGGCAGCAATGTCCAGGTGGAGGACGATAACGGCGTGGCGCTTCTGTACGACAGCATCATCGACGCCAACGGTGAGGACCGCACCAGCCTGCTGGAGGATAAGGCAGAGGAAGCAATGACGGCTCTGAATAAGGAGCCTGCCAGCGGCAGCCGCTTCGCCTACTCCTTCCAGTACCTCGATCTGGTGGACACCAATAACGGCAACGCCTGGGTGGCTGCCAGCAAGGACGTGACGGTCTACTGGCCCTACCCGGCCGGTACGGACAAGGACACCGAGTTTACCCTGCTTCACTTTGAGGGCCTGCACCGCAGCATGGACGCAGACGACATTGCGGGCCAGATTGAAAGCTGCACGGTCAGCGAAGTGACCATCGTGGACAAGACCGAAACCCATATCGTGTTCAAGGCCGGATCTGAGGGCTTCTCGCCCTTTGCGCTGGTCTGGGAGGAAAAGCTGCCCGACGTGCCGGTCATTGACCCCGACGATGACGACGACGATGACGAGCCCGGGACTGTTACCCCGGACGACACCGGCGTTTCCGACTGGCTGGACACCAAAAACCACATCCAGTACCTCAGTGGTTACGGCGAGGGCAAGTTCGGCCCCGAGGACAACATGACCCGCGCCCAGGCAGCGCAGATGTTCTACAACCTGCTGCTGGACAAGGACGTGGCCATCACCGTCAGCTTCAGCGACGTGCCTGAGAACGCCTGGTACGCCGAGGCGGTCAACACGCTCGCGTCCCTCGGCATTGTAGACGGCGTCGGCGGCGGGCTGTACGCGCCCGAGAGGGCCATCACCCGCGCCGAGTTCACCGTCATCGCCAT
>CALWYQ010000004.1 GCA_944385815.1 uncultured Oscillospiraceae bacterium
GTATTTGACGACCGGCTGGTTTTCACCTACAATTACAAAAACGGAACCCAAACAGTGTCGTTGGCGGACGTTTCTGCGGCTTTCGGTTCGGATTTGAAGTCCTGTACTCCACCATGAAGGGTTGACAAAAAAGATGTCAACCCTTTTTTCTTAGTATTCATGCGGGTTTGCGGGCTTTTGAACGGAAAATCCGGAAAACGGTTTTACCGTGGATGTCCAAGGCAAAATCCGCAGCGAAACCCCACGAGCGGGGCTTCTTCCTGATTTTTCAGGTCGGAGGCCCCGCTTTTTTGCGTTCTGCGGCCCTTTTCCCCGTTGTTGGAAGTGTAGAAGTTTCCGGCAGGTTCATAGATAGATTGACGAAAGCCCAAAACGGACAAATTCCAAGCCCTCAAAATACAAGGGGGTAGTGCGCCCTTTTTCAGGAACTCTCCGGCTGGCAGTCCGGGGAGTTTTTTGCGCTTCCCCCCTCTCACACTCTCCCCCCTAAATACTTTACCAGCTGGTAAAGAACAAGATATGGTGTCCAGGTTGGATGCCATGCACGCCAAAACAGTTCTGCTCACCGGAGACAATCGAAAAACCGCCGACTATTTTGCCGGTCGGGTGGGCATCGCGGAAGTGCGTGCAGAGCTGCTGCCAGAGGAAAAGGTGGGCAGCATAGAATCCCTCCGAAAAGAGGGTCGGAAGGTCTGCATGATTGGCGATGGGGTCAACGATGCGCCTGCTCTGAAAACCGCAGATGTGGGGGTAGCCATGGGCAGCATGGGCAGCGACATCGCTGTGGAAGCCGCTGATATCGCCCTGATGAGCGATGATATCTCCAAGATTCCCTACCTTAAGCGGCTGTCCAATGCCACCGTAGCCACCATCAAGCTGAGTATTACTTTATCCATGTGCATCAATGCCGCAGCCATCGTACTGTCTCTTCTGGAACTGCTGAATCCTACCACAGGCGCACTGGTTCATAACGCCGGTTCCTGCTTTGTTGTCCTCATTGCCGCACTGCTGTACGACCGGAAATTCGAGTGAACCCCCGTTGTGCAAAGTGAACCCCCTAATGCCAGAGGGGGGTCATTTGTATCACAATTAGAGTCATTTGCCAGCGGCAAGCTGCCGCTCCCAAGACGCGCACCTCATTTTCGTGGGGTGCGTTGTTTTTTGTGCCCGCACTTGTAGCGGGTATCTTTTTTGTCAACACAACCCACGTCGCCGCGGACGGCATATCGTTCGCGGCGGCTTTTTTGCAAAAGTCACCTCTCACTCATTCTGCCGCGGCTCCTTCTCAAATGCGCCGGGCGATTATGCGAACACCTTTGCGAGGCCGGATACCGCTTCGTTCAGGCGGGAGGCGGGGAGGGCGGCGCAGTTTATTACAAGCGTGTGCTGCGCGGCATGGCCGGGCGAGGCGGCGTAGTCGCTGAGGAAGCTCAAAGCGAGGCCGTGCTCTTCGCCGCGGCGGCGGGCCTCCGCGTCGCTCAGGGGCGTATCCATGCGCAGCAGCAGATGGACCCCGGCCCCGGGCTCGGGCAGCGCGGCAATGGGGGCGAGAGGGCTCGCCTCGATGGCGGCGCAGAGCGCGGCGCGCTTTTCGCGCGCGGCCTTGCGCAGGCGGTTGAGGTGGCGCTCGTAATAGCCGCCGGAGATGAAGCGCGCGAGCACCTGCTGCTCAAGGCTCGGCACGGCGCAGGAGTAAAAACCCAGCCGCTCGCGCCACAGCCCGCAAAGCCGCTCCGGCAGCACAAGAAAGCCTATGCGCAATGCCGGCGAGACGGTTTGGGAGAAGGTGCTCATGTATATGACCCGCCCCGCGCGGTCTATGCCGGCAAGGGTGGGCAGGGGGCGCTGCCTTGCGCCGAACTCGCCGTCGTAGTCGTCCTCAATTATATATCCGCCCGTGGAGCGCGCCCAGTCGTGCAGGGCCAGACGCCTCGGCATGGGCGTCACTATGCCGGTTGGGAACTGGTGCGCCGGGGAAATATGCGCCACCGCCGCGCCGGAGCGCTCGAGCGCGGAGAGGCTCAGCCCGCGCCCGTCGAGCGGCAGCGGTATGCAGCCGGCCCCGGCCGCGGCGTAGACCTGGCGTATCTTCGGGTACCCGGGGTCCTCCACGGCGATGCTCGCGCCGGCGAAAAACTGCGCCGTCAGCAGGTAGAGGAACTCAGCGCCCGCCCCGATTATGACCTGCTCCGCCCGCAGGTCGAGGCCCTTGCTGCCGCGCAGATAGGCCGCTATGGCCTCGCGCAGCTCCGTAAGGCCCTCGTGCGGGGCGCTGCGCAGCAGGGCGTCCGGGTCCTCGCTGAGCACCCGGCGCGTAAGCCTCGCCCAGAGCGCCGCGGGGAAGAGCCCGGCGTCCATGCGGCTGCCGGCGAGGCGAAGCAGGCGCGGCGCCTCGGGCTCGCGGGGCGCCTCCGCCCGGGCCTGTCCGTCCGGGCCGCGGAGCGCCGGGGAGGCCACATAATACCCCCTGCGCGGCCGCGCCTCAACGCAGCCCTCGTCGAGCAGCAGGCCGTAGGCCGCGTCCACGGTTATAAGCGACACGCCGAGGTGCTCGGCGAGCGCCCTGCGGCTCGGAAGCCTGTCCCCGACGGCAAGCCTGCCGGAGAGTATGTCCCGCCGGAGACAGTCGGACAGATATTCGTAAAGCGGCGCGCGTCCGCGCCCCGAGAGGTCATAGGTGAGCATCACTGCCTCCTGGTCATAATAAAAAGATTGAATTTGGATATTTCAATAATACCACATGCGCCGTAAAATGCAAGCCGTAAGGAGTGAGGCAGATGAAAGCTGACAGACGTGTGCGGCTCCTGGTGATGACGGCGCTGTTCGCGGCGCTGTCCGCCGCGGCGACGCTGGTTATAAGGATACCCTCGCCCTCGGGCGGCTACATGAACCTTGGCGACACGGTCGTGCTCATGGGCGCGTACCTGTTAGGCGGCCGGTACGGCGTCGCAGCCGGGGCCATAGGGCCCGCGCTGGCGGATTTGATAAGCGGCTACGGCGTTTATGTGCCCGGGACGCTCTGCATAAAGGCGCTCATGGCGCTCGCCGCCTGGCTGATAAGCCGGGCCTTCAACCGTAAGCCGCTCGCGCTTGTGCTCTCGGGCGCCGCGGCCGAGGCCGTGATGATAGGCGGCTACTGGCTATATGACACGCTGCTGAGCGGCTCCGCGCTGACGGCGGCGGCGGGCATCCCGTCGAACCTTGTGCAGGGCGCGTTTTCGATCATAGTCTCCGTGCCGCTGACGCTTGCGCTCAGGAGGAAGCTGAGCCTTGTGAAGGCGGAAAAATGAATGGGCCGGCGCCCCGGGGTCAGTGTATCCCGGGGCGCTTTTGCGCTTTTAGACAAGCGGCCAGAGCGCCGCCGCGAACAGGCCGCCCAGGAGGGCGCTTAGAAGCCTCGCGGCGAGGTGCCTCGCCATGGGCAGCCCGGCGGCGGCCGAGGCGCTCTGAAGCTGCACCGAGAGCCCGCCCCAGCCGATTATTGCCGACGCAAGGGCAAAGCTGAGCCTGCGCGGCGTGCAGCCGCGCAGCGCCGATATGCCGCCGCCGAGCTCAAAAAAGCCGGTCAGCGCCGCCCGCGCCTCGCCGAGGGAGAGCGGTGTGAGCCCGGAGAGCCGGCCGGCAAGGCTGTGAAAAAGCCCGGCGCTGTCAAGGACGGCGACCAGCGCTGTGAAGAGCGTGACATATGCGCAGACGTTTATGACCCCCTGGGCCGCTCGCGTGACAGCCCGCGTAAACGCGCCTGATTCAGGGGGACTTGGGCGGGATATAGTGGACATAATAACATCAGATTTACCCCTTAACAGCAGGCCGCAGGCGATTGCGGCCATGAGATGGGAGGCATAGAGCGCGAGCCCGGCGCGCACGGAGCCGAATACACCGACACCCGCCGCGCCGATAAGGAAGGCCGGGCCGGAGTTGTTGCAAAAGCCGAGCAGCCGCCCGCCCTCCTCGCGGGAAATGACCCCGCGCTCCACAAGCGAGGCCGCGGCCGCCGCGCCGAGCGGGTAGCCGCCCGTTATGCCCATGAGCAGCGCGGCGGCGCCCGCGCCGGACACGCCGAAGGCGCGCATGAGCGGCGCGAGGGGCCGGGCCATGCGCTCCGGCGCGCCCAACTCGCCTAATACGGAGCTTAGTACAAAGAAGGGGAAGAGGCTGGGGATTATGGTTTCCCCGCAGAGACGAAGCCCGGCGCGCACGCCTTCGAAGGCGGCCGCGGGGCTGTGCAGCAGCGCAAAAAAGCCTGCCGCCGCCATGGAAATACCCAGCGCAAAACGCATAAAACCGCCTCCCACAATAGCATACGCCGCCCTTGACGCCGGCATGACCCTGGAATTTTCAGAATATTCAGGCCGTATACTTCCCTGAGCTGGGGGTGTGAGCATGAAAAAAGCAACGAAAACCGCCGCTGAGATATCCGAGCGCCTGAACCTGCCCGTGGGCGTCACGCGCATCACCCTCGCCGGGACGCGCCAGGCGCTGATAGAGGGCCACCGCGGGCTTGCGGGCTACACGCCGGAGCGCGTGACCGTGCGCGCGATGCTCGGAGAAGTGTGCATAGACGGCGAGGCGCTCACGCTCTCGGCCATGGACGCGGACGCCCTGCTCATATCGGGGCGCATACTTTCGGTGACGCTGTGAGGGCGCGGCTTGAGCAGCTGCTGAGGGGCAGCGCGCACGTTGAGATAAGCGGCGCGGACATACCGGGCTGCCTGAACGCCCTTGTGCGCGAGGGGATCGAGTGCCGTGCGGCCTCCGGGCCGGACGCCTTTACCCTGCGCGCGGAGATACCGTACCGCTCGCTGAGAGCGGCGCGGGCCGCGGCGGCGCGGCGCAACTGCGACCTTCGCGTGCTGCGCGAGCGAGGCCTGCCCTCGGCGGCAAAAAAGCTTAGGCGGCGGCTCGCGCTTATGTTTACCGCTGTTATTATGTTTTCCGCTTTAGCGGCAAGCTCGTTTTTTGCCTGGGACATAGACGTGGCCGGCGCGGAGAGCGTCCCGGAGGGAAGAATCCTGCGCGCGCTCGCGGAGGCCGGGGCGAAGCCGGGCTCCTTCTGGCCGGCCTGGGACGCGGACGCTATCGCAAACCGCGTCCTGCTCGCCGTGCCGGAGCTTGCCTGGGCGGGAGTGAGCGTCGCGGGCTCCCGCGCCGAGGTGCGCGTGCGCGAGAGGACGCCCTCGATGGAGCCCGCCGCCGGGACGGGCAGCATCGTCTCCGGCGCGTCGGGCATAATTGAGCGCATGGAGGTCTTTTTCGGCACGCCGCTCGCGGCAGTGGGCGAGGCCGTGGCGGAGGGCGAGACGCTTGTCGCCGGGAGCGTGACCGGCTACGACGGCGCGACCGAGGCCGTGCGCGCCTCGGCGCGGATAAGCGCCCGGACCGCGCGGGAGTACACCGCGAGCGCCCCGCTTGAGGCAATGGAGCCGCGCGAGACGGCGAGCCATACGCGCTGGGCGCTTGTCATCGGGAATAAGCGCGTGAATTTTTACGCAGGCAGTAGCCAAACCCCGCCCGGATGTGTTAAAATCATTGAGGAGCTTCCGCTCGCCGTGGAGGGCATGTTCGCCCTGCCGGTCACGCTGCTGCGCGAGTGCATCGTGGAGTATGCCTTTGAGCCGCGCCCGTGCGGGGCGGATGAGCTCGCCGCGGAGCTTGAGGCCCTGCTCGCGGAAAGGCTTGAGCGCGAGCTTGACGGCGGAGAGACGCTCCGGCAGAGCTTTACCGCGCGCGAGAGCGGCGGGCGGCTCTATGTAACCCTCCGCGCCGAGTGCCGGGAGGACATAGCGGTATATTTGCCCGACGAGGGCCCTTGATAGAAAGGACAATTGCGAATGATAGAGAGGACTATGCCGATAGACCGCATGGAAAACGTTATAAGCGTATTCGGCTCCTTTGACCAGAACCTGAGGATAATAGAGAGCGAGCTCGGCGTATCCGTCACCGACCGGGACGATCAGCTGCGCATTTCCGGCGAGGCCGAGGACGTGATGGCCGCCGAGAAGGCGATAAA
>CALWYQ010000005.1 GCA_944385815.1 uncultured Oscillospiraceae bacterium
TTCTTTTTGACAAGCCAAAAAGAAATGCCCCCGGTATCGCCTCCCGGGGCCGCCGCCCCGGGACAAAAAAGGGGCCTCACGGCCCCTTATTTTTCCCCCAGCCCCAGCATGCCGGCGATTCTGTCCATCATCCCCTCCGGGGTCAGCCCCGTCGAGCCCAGGTCGTAGCGGTAGTCCCGCCCCTGGGGGCGGTCGAACTCCGCGCGCACCGCCAGGTTGCCTATCCGGGTGAAGGTGAGCTCCGCGCCGTCGCCGAACTCGAGGCTTATCACCTCCGCACCCGCTTCCGCCTCTCCCCGGGAGACGAAATACTCGCTGTCGGTGATGAACAGCAGCAGCTCGTTGAGCTCGTCCAGGTGCGGGTCGCTCTCCGCGCCGTCCGGTCCCCGGGCGGTGACGCCCTCCAGCACCGAGCGGCGGATGCTCTGCGCCAGCTCCAGGCGGAACTGCTTCTGCCCGCCCATCCAGCGCACTCCCCAGACCATAAAGGCCACGCCGCCGATAAAGACCGCGAAGGCCAGCACGGCGCACACGACCAGGAAGTTCCACCTCAGCTTCCTGCCCCGGCCCATCTCGCCCCTCCCCCCATCACTTTCAGGTTAGCCCCATTCTAGCGCGGCCCCCGGGGCCTGTCAAGCTGGCTATTTACATCCGCGCCGGTTTTGTATATAATACTAGAGCTATAATTTCGGAAAGCGGTTGAAGATATGCTTGTTGAATTTCAAGACTACAAGGTAAAACTGAACGGCATAAAGCCCACTCTAGACAGCCTGGGCGGCGCGCTCAAGCTCGACGAGGTGCGCGCGGAGATTTCCCGCCTGGAGGAGGAGAGCGCCCAGGACGGCTTCTGGAACGACCTGGAGCGCAGCCAGAAGGTGCAAAAGCGCATGAAGCAGCTGCAGCAGAAGGTCTCCCGCTATGAGAAGCTCTGCTCCAAGTGGGACGACCTGATGGCCATCTGCGAGATGGCCCTGGAGGAGGACGACGACTCCATGCTCGACGAGCTCAAGAGCGACTACGCCAAGCTGGAGTCTGACCTGGAGTCCATGCGCCTCTCCACGCTTCTCAGCGGCGAGTACGACGCCAACAACGCCATACTGACGCTGCACCCCGGCGCCGGCGGCACCGAGGCCCAGGACTGGGCCCAGATGCTCTACCGCATGTACACCCGCTGGGCCGAGCGCCACGGCTACACCTACACCCTGCTCGACTGGCTGGACGGCGAGGAGGCCGGCATCAAGTCCGCCACCATAAAGATTGAGGGCGAGAACGCCTACGGCTTCCTCAAGAGCGAGCACGGCGTGCACCGCCTCGTGCGCATCTCCCCCTTTGACGCCTCGGGCCGCCGCCAGACCAGCTTTGCCGCCGTCGAGGTCATGCCCGAGATAACCGACACCGGCGAGATAGAGCTACGCGACGAGGACATCAAGATGGACGTGTTCCGCTCCTCCGGCGCGGGCGGGCAGAAGGTCAACAAGACCTCCTCCGCCGTCCGTCTCACGCACATCCCCACCGGCATCGTCGTCTCCAGTCAGGTCGAGCGCAGCCACTTCCAGAACCTCGAGAACTGCCGCGAGATGCTCCGCGCCAAGCTGGCCGAGATAAAGGAGCGCGAGCACCTCGAGAAGATAAGCGACATCAAGGGCGTGCAGATGAAGATAGACTTCGGCAGCGCCATACGCAGCTATGTTTTCATGCCCTATACCCTCGCCAAGGACGCCCGCACGGGCTTTGAAAACGGCAACATCAACGCCGTTATGGACGGCGACATCGACGGCTTTATAAACGCCTTCCTCGCCATGAAGGCCGGTGAATAAGCGCCCCGGCCACAATTAAACAAAAATCCGTCCGGGAAGCAATTCCCGGACGGATTTTTTTATGCCCGCCTTGCCGGGCGGAGGTTTTTCTCCCATATCTTATAGAGCCCGCGCATGGTGAGCGTGTCGTCTACCGTCATTTTGTGCCGGCAGTGGGGTATAATCTTGCGGGCGAGGGCGCCGGTGGCTATGTGCGCGGCGCTCTGGCCGAGCTCGGCCTCAAAACGGTCTATCATGCCGTCTATGGCCGAGGCGGTGCCGAAGATTGCGCCGGACTTCATGCAGTCGTTGGTGTTGGTGCCTATGCAGCGCCGGGGCGCCTCGAGGGGGATGCTCGGCAGCAGCGAGGCCGTGCCGGCCAGCGCATCGAGGGACACCGCCGCGCCAGGGAGTATCGCCCCGCCCAGCAGCCTCGAGCGCGCGTCGATAACGACAACGCTTGTCGCCGTGCCGAGGTCGGCGACTATGAGCGGCGGAGAGACGCGGTCGAGCGCGCCGACGGCCGCCGCCACAAGGTCCGCGCCGAGCTCCGAGGGGTTATCCAGCCCGATGTTCAGCCCGGTTTTAACCCCCGCGCCCACAACAAGCGCCTCGCGCCCCGTGAGCCGGCGCGCGGCCTCGCGCAGCGCCTCGGTAAGCGCGGGCACTACGCAGGCTATGACCGCCCCGTCGAACTCCTCCGTCTTGACGCCGCGCAGCTCAAAGGCCTGGCTGAGCAGGACGGCGTATTCGTCCGCCGTCCTGCGCTCCGCCGAGAACATGGCCCGGCTTATCAGGAAGCCCTCCTCAACACAGCCCGCCGTCACCGACGAGTTTCCCGCGTCCAGGCAGAGTATCATTGCTCGGCGCTCCCCTTGCGGTAGCGTATGATGCGCTCGATGCCGCTCGAGAGCACGAGATTGAGCGCCAACTCGACGACGAAGTTTATCCCGCACAGGCCGAAGATGATGAAGTAGACCACGCTCGGCGCGCCGTCATCGGCGGCCCAGCCCTCAAGCGTGCTGCGGAAGAACACGAACACGCCGAGGATAAAGAGCCCCGTGTTCACAACCGGGCTCACGACCGCCGCGGAGAGCACGGCGCCGATGCGGCTCCGGCGCTCCACCGCGCCGTACAACGCCGCCGCGGCGACGCCCGCTGCCACACCCTTGCCGACGCAGATAAGCGTCGTATAGAAGGGGTTGAGGTTCCAGAGCAGCGCGCCCGTCAGGTCGATGCCCGCGATGCTCATTATCCACACCACAACGCCGAACACGCCGCCCAGCCACGCGCCGCCGCGCATTCCGTACAGCGCGCAGCCCACGACTATGGGCACCAGCGTCAGCGTAATGGGCACGCCGCTTATCCTGATGTACTCGGCGATGAACTGCAAAACGATGACCAGGGCGGTGAGAATGGATAATCCTACCATGCGCCTGGTCTTTTGAGTGCTTGAGTTTACCATATTTAATTACCTCCTGCTGCTGTTCCGGGTCTGCCCGGATATAGCGCAGGCATAGTATAACCCGGAGGCAGGAGAAAATGCAAGGCTTTTTTTAACGCAGGAGCCGCAATTTTTCGTATTCGGCCTCGCTGCCGGGCCGGCCGAGAGAGACGAGGGAGAGCTGCGAGAAGTCCATGAGCGAGCGCGCGAGGTCAAGGACGTCCTCCCGCGTGACGGCGTTATAGCGCTCTAACAGCTCATCCGTGCTCATCACGCGCGGCAAAAAGAGCTCCGCCTGGCCGAGGCGGCGCATCCGCGCAAGGCTGCTCTCGCCGCCGAGCACCAGGCCGGCCTCGGCCTGCGCCCTCGCGCGGCGCAGCTCGGACTCGCCGGGGCCTTCGTCGAGGAAGCGCAGCAGCTCCTCCGTGATAGCGGCTAAGGCGCGCTTTTCGTTTTCCGGCGGCAGGCCCGCGCCTATGCCGAAGAGGCCGGTCTCCGCCCAGGTCATGTCAAAGCTCTCAACGTCGTAGCACAGGCCGAGCTCGTCGCGCAGCCGGCGGTAGAGCCGCGAGCTGCCCGAGCCGCCGAGCACGGCGTTCATTATGCCCAGCGTACAGCGCTCCTCGGCATAGGTGATGCCGGGGAAGGCCAGCAGGAGCTGGTTCTGCTCGGCACGGCGTGGCACGGCGGCAATGGCGGGGGTGTAGTTAGAGGGCTCCGGCTCGGGCGCGGCGCGCTCCGGGATGGCCGCGAGCGCTGCCGTCAGCGGCTCGAGCGCGGCGTCGTCTATGTGCCCGGCGGCGGAGAGGACGATGTTCCCCGGCGTGTAGCGGCGGCGCATAAAGCCGAGAAGCGTCTCGCGGGACATGGCCTTCACGCTCTCCGGCGAGCCGAGCACGGGCGCGCCGAGGCTGCCGGGGAAGCATATGCGGACGAGCGTCTCGGTAGCGACGTCACTCGGGAGGTCGTCGTACATGCGTATTTCGTCGAGGATAACGCCGCGCTCGGTGTCCATATCCTCCGGGGCGAAGCGCGAGCGCGTGAGCATTTCGGCAAGGAGCGCGGCGACGCCGGCGAGGTTCGTGTCGAGGCAGCGGGCATATACGCTGGTGCAGTCGCGGGAGGTGTAGGCGTTCAGGTCCGCGCCGAGCTCATCCGCGGCCTCAGCAAGCTCGGCGCTTGTGCGGCCGGCGCTGCCCTTGAAGAGCATGTGCTCGATAAAATGCGCGGCCCCGGCCTCGCCCGGCCCCTCGCAGCGGGAGCCGGCGCGTATAAAAACGCCGAGCGATACACTCCTCACGCCCTCCATGCGGTCGAGCGCGAGCGTGACGCCGTTCGGCAGCAGCCTTTTTTCGTACATAGCTTTACCCACCCTCTTTTTTGCTAAGCATAACACAAAAGCCCTCCGCGCACAAGCGTGTCATACCGGGCCGGGCCCGCGCATATACTATAGGTATGCTGTGTCTGGGAGGTGTGAGCTTTGGGCGGCGATATAGACGACCTTATCTTCGGCAGCAGCGAGGCCGAAGCGAGCGAGCGCTGAAGCCCGCAAAAAAATTGCGCCTTTCTCAAAAAAACTCTTGCATTCCTTCCGGTTCTGTGCTAACATATAAAGGCTCGGTAGAGCATATGCGCCTTTAGCTCAGCTGGATAGAGCGTCTGGCTACGGACCAGAAGGTCAGGGGTTCGAATCCCTTAAGGCGTGCCAGGGCCCCGTTCCTTGCGAACGGGGCCCTTTTGCTATGTAAACGGTATTATGCCAAAGACTCAGGCAGCCGCGGCAGCCGCGAAAGCGGCTGCCTTTAGCGTTTAATATATCTCGGCGTAGTCCATGAGGGCGACGCTCAGGTTGACCTTGCCCTCGGGGCGGTAGAGCTCTATGGAGACCTCGTCGCCCGGGGCCTTGCCCGCTATCACGGCGGAGAGGTCCGCAGAGGAGCTCATGTAGCTGCCCTCAGCGTACACAAGTATGTCGCCGGCGCGGACGCCCTTGGCCTCCGCATCGGAGTCCGGGGTCACGGAGATGACGTAGAGCGCATCGGGGATATCGTAGTATGCGGCGGCGTCCGCGGGGATATCGCCCACGGTAACGCCGAGCGCTGGGCGGCCGAGCACGCGCCCGTCGGCAATAAGCGCATTGGCCACGGCTTCTATCGTCTCCATAGGTATGGCGAAGCCCACGCCCTCTATGCGCGAGGCCATGGAGGAGCTTACAAGCTTCATGCTGGTCATGCCGATAACCTGGCCGTACATGTTGAAGAGCGCACCGCCGGAGCTGCCCTCATTGATGGCGGCGTCGGTCTGGATGAGGGTCATGGGGAAGCCGGTGTAGGTTATGTCGCGGCTTATGCCGGAGATTATGCCCTGCGTCATCGTGCCGCGCAGCTCCGGGCCGAGGGGGTTGCCGATGGCCGCGGCCGCCTCGCCGACGCGAACCTCGCCCGCGCTGAACTCCGCCGGGCTCAGGCCGGGCGCGTCGATCATTATAACCGCTATATCGCTCGGGCTGTCCATGCCGACGAGCAGCGCGTCATACTCCCGGCCGTCCGCAAGCTCGACAGAGCAGGTTTCAGCGCCCTCGACTAAGTGCGCGTTCGTGAGGATATAGCCCTCGCCGTTCATAATAACGCCGCTGCCCCAGTAATAGCGCCCGTCCCCTGCGGAGCAGGTTATGGCCGCGATGGAGTCGGAGCAGCGCTCATAGAGCTCCGTGAGCGTGAGCTGCGCGCCCTCGGGAAGAGGGGAGGCCTCGAGCGTGACGCCCGTGCCGGTCTCCGCCCGCTCGATGGAGCAGCTGCCGCCGGAGGCTTTGACGCTGTCATAGTAGTGCGCAAAATAGTCCCGATAGTCGCTGTAGGCCTCGGGGCCCTCCGGGGCGGGCAGGTATACCGGCGAGCCGCCGCCGGAAAACAGCAGGGCGCTGGCCGCAATGACCGCCACAAGCAGCACGCAGAGCGCCGCGGCCCTTGATATGGCGCGGCGCCTGGGGGAGGGGCCGGCCACGCGGATGGGAGGTGTTTCGGTAGTCTCCGCACAGGCCGGCCCGTTGTACCGCGTCGGGGCGCTGCCTTCGCCGGCGCCGTACCACTCGGCGAGACGGCTGTTTCTGTCTTGATCCATGGGTTTACCCCCTGCGGTGAATTGATGATAACGCGCGAATTGGGCGCGCGTGTGAATAAAAGCCGAACATTTTGTAAATCCGGCTCACTGGCCGCGGCCGGAGGCGTCCGCGTCCCGGTCGGCGCGGCGCGCGGCCTTGGCGGCGGCCTTTTCGGCCTTTGCCTTCTCGCTCTTGGGCTTTTCCCGCGTGAGCTTGAGGGTGAACACAAATTCGGTGACGCCGTCGGCGCTGGTGACGGCGATGTCCTCATTGTGCGCGTCGAGGATGCTCTTGACGAGGTAGAGGCCGAGGCCGACGCCGTCCCTGTCCTTGCTGCGGGAGCGGTCGGACTTGTGGAAGCGGTCGAAGATAAGCGGCAGGTCGTCCGGCGGTATGGTGTCGCCCCGGTCCTTTACGGAGACGTAGGCCTTGCCGTTCTGCTTCCAGAGCGCCACGGTAATGGCCGTGCCGCGGTCGGCGAACTTTATCGCGTTGTCGAGCAGGTTGTAGAGCACCTGGGTTATGGAGTCCGGGTCCGCCGTTACGGACATGTGGTCCTCGGGGAGCTGCAGGTCCATGTCAAGGCCCTTGTCCTCGCAGCGTGTGTCAAAGTTCAAAAGCGTGCGTATAATAAGCTCGTTCAGGTCGAAGTCGCGGCGCTTGGTCATGTCGCTGCCCTCGCTCCTCATGCGCGAGAGGCTGAGCATATGCCGCACAAGGCGGCTCAGGCGGCGGGTTTCGTCGGCGATGGTGGCGAGGTACTTGTCCTCCTCCTCCTTGGGTATGGTGCCGTCGAGGATGCCGTCGGCAAAGCCGGCTATAGTGGTCATGGGCGTCTTGAGCTCATGGGAGACGTTGGCGATGAACTCATTGCGCAGCTCCTCGCTGCGCTCAAGTGAGTCCGCCATCGCGTTGAAGGAGCTTGTGAGCGCGGCGAGCTCGTCCGTGCCCTTGTCCTCGCGGACGCGGACGGAAAAGTCCCCGTGGGCGAAGCGGCGCGCCGCGGCGGTCATCTCGTCAAGGGGCTCGGAGAGCTTTTTGGAGATGACAAGGCTCATGACCAGCGCAAGGCTCAGAACGGCCAGGGCCACGGCCAGGAACACCCACAGGAAGGCCGTCCACGCGCCGATTATCGTGGAGCGCGTGGAGGAGACAAAGACGTAGCCCGTGTCCTCGGCGACGGAGCCGAGGCTCATGGCGTAGACGTAGCGGGCGGTGGGAAAGACCCCGCCGAGGTCGGTGACGGCGTTGAGCTCGCCGGTGCGGCGCAGCTGGCCCATGCTTTCGGCGTCCACCTGCGCGCCGATGTGCCGGCAGGAGCCGGGATCGTCCGAGCAGGAGAAAACCAGGCCGTCGCCGTTGGTGACAAGGATGTCGTTGCCGGAAATCTCGCTCGCGACGGAGAGGCTGATGCGCATGTCCCAGCTGAAAAAGTCGTCAAAGCCGCTGGACTCGGCCATGTGCGCCACTGCCTCGGCGTTGGACTTCATGGAGTCGCGGTGCGAGTCTATGATGAAGCTCTGACCGAGGAAGAAGAGCGCGCAGCCGATAATCAGGAAGCTCAGCAGCACCATCAGCGCCGTCGAGAGGAAATTGCGGAAGTATATGCTCTTCATTTTTTATCCGCCTGGGCGGTGTCTGCGGGGTTTTCGTTGACCTCGAACTTGTAGCCCACGCCCCAGACGGTTTTGAGCGACCACTGGTCGGAGACGCCCTCCAACTTTTCGCGCAGGCGCTTGATGTGCACGTCTACGGTGCGCGAGTCGCCGAAGTAGTCGAAGCCCCAGACCTCGTCGAGCAGCTGGTTGCGCGTAAAGACGCGGTTCGGCGAGGCGGCGAGGTGGTAGAGCAGTTCCATCTCCTTGGGCGGAGTGTCTATCTTTTTGCCGTTTACAACAAGCTCATAGCTGTCAAGATTTATGATGAGCTTGTCGTAGCTGAGCTTCTTTTCCATGGGCGCGGCTACGCCGTCGGCGCGGCGCATGACCGCATGTATGCGGGCGATGAGCTCCTTGACCTCAAAGGGCTTGGTGACATAGTCGTCCGCGCCCATCTCGAGGCCGCTGACCTTGTCATAGGTCTCGCCCTTGGCGGTGAGCATTATAATGGGCACGTGGGAGGAGCGGCGTATCTCCTTGCAGACCTGCCAGCCGTCCATGACGGGCAGCATGATGTCGAGAAGGATGACGTCCGGCTCAAGCTCCCCGGCGAGGCGCAGGCCGGCGCCGCCGTCAGAGGCGATGCTGACCTCAAAGCCGTCCTTTTCAAGGTAGAGACGCAGCAGCTCGGCGATGTTCTTATCGTCCTCTATAACCAAAGCTTTTTTATTCATAGCGCATACCTCCGGTACAAGTACTTAAATTATAACGTCTCGGGCCCCCCGGTGAGTTAAAATTCTGTGAACTCGGCGAGAGCGCGGAAAAGGTCGAAAAAAGACGGCTTATCCGTGATTTTACTGTTGCAGTTTTGTTCACAAGGCGATATAATAAACTATCGGGCGTATCAGGCGGCGGACGGGCCGGCGCGTGAGCGTCCCTGAAAGGAGAAACAGATGAATATAGCTCTGCTGGCCGACGACGGCAAAAAGGAACTGATGGTGCAGTTCTGCATAGCCTACAGCGGAATTCTGTCCGACCACTCGCTCTGCGCCACGAACACAACCGGCAGGCTGGTATCCGAGGCCATCAACCAGCCGGTGACGCTCTACCTGCACGACAAGCAGGGCGCGCAGCAGATAGCCGCGCGCATCGCCTACAATGAGATAGACCTCGTGATTTACTTCTGTGACCCGGCCAACCCCGAGGGCTTTGAAAGCGTCAACAAGCTGTCCCGCCTTTGCGACCAGTATATGATACCCATGGCCACCAATGTGGCCACCGCCGAGGTGCTCGTCCAGGGGCTGCGCCGCGGCGACATGGACTGGCGGGATATCGTCAATCCCAAGAGATAATAATACCGGCACAAGGGGCGGCGGACATGCCGCCCCCGCTTGCTGTTGGAGGAAAGGAACACATGGACAAGGTTACCCCCCGCACGCTCTCCGGCTTTATGGAGCTGCTCCCCGCGCCGCAGCAGCAGATGGAAAAGCTGCTCGGCACCCTGCGCCGGGTCTACGCGCTTTACGGCTTTACGCCGCTGGACACCCCGGCCATAGAATCCGCCGAGGTGCTGCTCGCAAAGGGCGGCGGCGAGACGGAAAAGCAGGTCTACCGCTTCACCAAGGGCGACAGCGACCTCGCGCTCCGCTTCGACCTCACCGTGCCGCTGGCAAAATACGTCGCGGCGAACTACGGCAGCCTCGCCTTCCCCTTCCGGCGCTATCAGATAGGCAAGGTCTGGCGCGGCGAGAGGGCCCAGCGCGGCCGCTTCCGCGAGTTTTACCAGGCGGACATAGACGTCATAGGCGACGGCAGGCTCGACATTATGAACGACGCCGAGGCCCCCGCCGTCATAGCGCACGCCTTCGCCGAGCTCGGGCTTGAGGACTTCACGATACGCATCAATAACCGCAAGGCCCTCGGCGGCTACTTTGAGCTCATCGGCATAAAGGACCGGACCACCGAGGCCCTGCGCACCGTGGACAAGCTTGAGAAGATAGGCGCCGGAAAGGTGCGCGAGCTGCTGTGCGGCGACTGCGGCATGACGCCGGAGCAGGCAGACGCCGTGCTGGAATTTGTAACGCTCGAGGGCACGGACGAGGAGAAGCTGGCCTTCCTCGAAGAGAGGGCGGACAAAAACGAGCTCCTTGCCGAGGGCGCGCGCGAGCTGCGCGCCGTGATAGAGGCCCTGCCCAGCCTCGGCGTCGCGAAGGAGCACTTCGCCGTTGACCTGACCATCGCCCGCGGCCTCGACTACTACACCGGCACGGTCTATGAGACGCGCGTCAACTCCCACCCGGAGATAGGCTCCATCTGCTCCGGCGGCAGGTACGACAACCTCGCCGGCTACTATACGGACAAGCAGCTGCCCGGCGTCGGGCTCTCGATTGGCGTGACGCGGCTTTTCTACGTGCTCAGCGAGCAGGGCATGCTCAACGGGAGCGTGGTCACCGCGCCCTGCGACGCCATAGTCCTGCCCATGACGGAGGACACGGCCTTCGCCGCCCACGCTGCCACCGTGCTGCGCGCAGGCGGCGTGCGCACCCAGCTCTACACCGAGGCCAAAAAGTTCAAGCAGAAGCTCAGCTACGCGAGCAGGCTCGGTATACCCTATGCCGTCATAATAGGCGAGGACGAGCTCGCCGCCGGCGAGGTCTCGCTCAAGGACATGAACGCCGGAGCCCAGGCTCGCTATACGCCCGAGGACGCCGCGCTGGAGATACGCTCCGCGCTCAGGCGGCTCGGGGAGGAAAAACTCATAAAAGTTCAGTAAAAGGGGTCAGATAAGATGCAGTCCAGAACTCACACCTGCGGCGAGCTGCGCGCCGCGGACGCCGGGAAACAGGTAAAGATTTGCGGCTGGATGGAAAACGTCCGCGAGGTCTCCGCCGCGCTCGCCTTTGTTGTAGTGCGCGACTTTTACGGCACCACCCAGGTCGTAGCTGAGACGGAGGAAATGGTAAAACGCTTCAAGGCCATCACCCGCGAGAGCACGATAAGCGTCGCGGGCACGGTCCGCGAGCGCGCGAGCAGGAACCCGAACATGCCCACCGGCGACATAGAGGTCGTGCCCGAGACCGTGGAGGTGCTCGGCAAGTGCATTTATAACGAGCTGCCCTTCCAGATAAACCGCTCCCGCGAGGCGGACGAGAGCGCGCGGCTCAAGTACCGCTTCCTGGATTTGCGCAACCCCGAGGTCAAGAGCAACATCATCCTGCGCTCCAAGGTCGTCGCGGCCCTGCGCAGGAGCATGACCGAGCACGGCTTCATGGAGATAACCACCCCCATCCTCACGGTCTCGAGCCCCGAGGGCGCGCGCGACTACCTTGTCCCCGCGCGCAACCACCCCGGCAAGTTTTACGCCCTGCCCCAGGCCCCGCAGCAGTTCAAGCAGCTGCTTATGGCCAGCGGCTTCGACCGCTATTTCCAGATAGCCCCCTGCTTCCGCGACGAGGACGCACGCGCCGACCGTTCGCCGGGCGAGTTCTACCAGCTCGACATGGAGATGGCCTTCGCGAGCCAGGAGGACGTGTTCGAGGTGCTTGAGGACGTGCTGCCGCCCATCTTCGCCGAGTTCGGCAAGTATAACCGCGCGAGCGGCGCCCCCTTTGCGCGCATACCCTACGCCGAGGCGCTCGACAAGTACGGCACGGACAAGCCCGACCTGCGCATAGACCTATGCGCCGTGGACGTCACGGAGCTTGTAGGCGGCTGCGGCTTCGGGCCCTTTGAGGGCGCGGTGGTAAAGGCCGTGCCCGTGAGCGGCTTCAAGGGCACGCGCAAGCAGATAGACAAGCTCTGCGCCGACGCCGAGGTCACGAGCGGCAACAAGGCCTACTGGGTCCGCCTGGACGACAAGGGCGAGCTCACCGGCGGCATAGCCAAGTTCCTCAGCCCGATGAAGGAAGCCTTTACCGGCGCCCTCGGCCTTGCGCCGGACACGCTTGTGGTGTTCTCCGCCGGCAAAAAGGCCGCCGCGCAAAAGACCGCCGGCGCGCTCATAAAGCTCCTCGGCGCGCTCTGCCCCGAGCATATGGACGCGGAGCAGTACGCCTTCTGCTGGATAGTGGACTTCCCCATGTATGAGATAGGCGAGGAGAGCGGCGAGCTCGAGTTCTGCCACAACCCGTTTTCCATGCCCAAGGGCGGGCTGCAGACCCTGCTGGCCGCCGAACGCGGCGAGCTTGACCCGCTCGCCATAACCGCCGACCAGTACGACCTGGTCTGCAACGGCGTCGAGCTCTCCTCCGGCGCGGTGCGGAACCACGACCCGGAGATAATGATAAAGGCCTTCGAGATGGTCAGGCTCGGCGAGGAGGACGTAAAGGCCAAGTTCCCGGCCATGTACAACGCCTTCTGCTATGGCGCGCCCCCGCACGCCGGCATCGCCCCGGGCGTGGACCGCATGGTCATGCTGCTCGCCGGCGAGGACTCCATACGCGAGATCATCCCCTTCCCGATGAACAAGAACGCCCAGGACCTTATGATGGGCGCGCCCGGCGAGGTTACGGAAAAGCAGCTCGAGGAGCTGCACATCGCCATCGTCAGGGACGAAAAGGAACAGTAAAACGCAGCGCCCCGGGATTCAGGCGAATCCCGGGGCGCATTTTATTTTTTGCCTGCGTTGATTTTGAACATGACGTCGAGGGTGTTTACTATGATGTCCACGGCCTCCTGCTCCGGGTGCATCGAGGAGTCGATGCTGATGTCAAAGTGGGCCGCGTCGCGCCAGTCGGTGCCGGTGTAGCGCTTGTAGTAGTCGGCGCGCTTTCTGT
Organism: uncultured Oscillospiraceae bacterium; assembly: GCA_944385815.1. Taxonomy (GTDB): domain Bacteria; phylum Bacillota; class Clostridia; order Oscillospirales; family Oscillospiraceae; genus Scatomorpha. Next base: position 12,714 of record CALWYQ010000005.1, read on the forward strand.
CCACGGTGAGGATGTGGCGGCGCACCTCGGCCTCGCTCTTCTGCGGCAGGACGTACATCTGCTGCCTGAGCCGGGCTTCAAACGGGGCGTGGATGAACACGCGCAGGACGTTGGGGCGGTCGCGCAGGAGATAGTCCGCGCAGCGGCCGACGATTACGCAGCTCTCGCTGTTAGCCAGCTCCTTTATTATCTCCGCCTGGTAGGTGAAGAGGTTTATGTCGCTGGTGAATTCGTCGGAATCGGGCGGGATGAGCTTGCCGGTGTAAACCTTGCTCGCGGCGTTGAAAAGCTTCCTGCGGTGCACGTCCTCATCCGCGGCGCCGAAGAGCGCCTCGCTTATGCCGCTGCGGTCGCTGGCCAGGCGTATAAGCTTGTAGTCGTAAAAGCCTATGCCCAGCCGGTCTGCTGTGAGCTGGCCTATGCGGTTGCCGCAGGAGCCGTGCTCTCGGGAAATGGTGATAACATAGTTGTCTGCCACTTTTCTCCCCCTTTTTGCGTCGTCACGCGCCGAGATAGGCGCGGCGTACCTTGTCGTCGTGCAGCAGGTCCTGCGCGGAGCCGGACATGGATATCCTGCCGGTCTCCAGCACATAGGCCCTGTCGGAGATGGCGAGGGCCATCTTGGCGTTCTGCTCGACGAGCAGGATGGTTATGCCGTCGGCGTGCAGGCCCTTTATCATGGAGAATATTTCCTTGACAAGCAGCGGGGACAGGCCCATGCTCGGCTCATCCAACAGCAGCATACGCGGCGCGGTCATAAGCGCGCGGCCCATGGCGAGCATCTGCTGCTCGCCGCCGGAGAGCGTGCCGGCCAGCTGCCTTGTGCGCTCGGCAAGGCGCGGGAAGTGCCCGTAAACCATTTCGAGCTGGCGGCGCACCCTGGCCTTGTCGCGGACGATGTATGCGCCCATGAGCAGGTTTTCCTCCACGGTCATGCGCGCGAACACGTGACGGCCCTCGGGGACGTGCGCAAGACCTAACTCTATTATCCTCTCCGGAGCGGTTTTTCGCAAGTCCTTTCCGTCCAGAATTATCGAGCCGCTCTGCGCGGGGACAAGGCCGCTTATCGTGTGCAGCGTTGTGGTCTTGCCCGCGCCGTTGGCGCCGATGAGGCTTACAAGCTCGCCGTCGTTGACCTCGAGCGATATGCCCTTTATGGCGCGGACGGCGCCGTAAGAGACGTGAAGGTCGTCAATTTTAAGCATGGCTCGCGTCCTCCTCTCCGTCGCTTTCGCCGAGGTAGGCGGTGATGACGCGCGGGTTGCTGGCAATCTCCTCGGGCCCGCCCTCGGCAATCGTCTGGCCGTAGTCGAGCACGGTTATGCGCTCGCAGAGCTTCATAACAAGGCTCATGTCGTGCTCGATGAGGAGTATCGCTATGCCGAAGCGCTCGCGGACTATGCCTATGCACTCAACAAGCTCCGCGGTCTCCGTGGGGTTCATGCCGGCGGCCGGCTCGTCTAAGAGCAGGACCTTCATGTCCGTGGCGAGCGCGCGGGCGATCTCGAGCTTGCGCTGCTGGCCGTAGGGCAGGCTGCTTGCAAGCGCGCCGGCGTATTCCTTGAGGTTGAAGATGTCCAGCAGGTCGAGCGCGCGCTGCTCCATGGCGGCCTCGGCCCTCCAATAGGCCGGCGTGCGGAAGAGCGCCGCGCCCATGCGGTACTTTATGTCCTTTGCGAAGGCGGCCTTGACGTTGTCGATAACGCTCATCTGCCTGAAGAGGCGGATGTTCTGGAAGGTGCGCGCCACGCCGGCCGCGACGAACTGGTGGGTCTTTTTGCCGTTCAATACCTCGCCGTCGAGCATGACGCTGCCCTCGGTGGGGACGTAGACGCCGGTGAGCAGGTTGAAAACCGTGGTCTTGCCAGCGCCGTTGGGGCCTATGAGCCCGGCCAGCTCGCCGGGATAGAGCCTGAGGTTAAAGTCCTGTACGGCCTTGAGGCCGCCGAAGGAAATGCCGAGCCCGCGGGTCTCGAGTATGGGCCTGAGTTCTTCGCTCATTGTGCCGCGGCCTCCTTTCCGGCGGATTTTTTGCCCCTGCCCTGCCTTTTGAAGAGGCGGACAAGGTCTCCCGGCGTTTTGAGTATCGAGAACTCATAGGTGCCGAAGATGCCCTTGGGGCGGAACATGATGATGACGATAAGCACGACGGCGTACACGAGCATCGGGTAGGTGAACACGCCCTGGATAAAGCCCGGCAGCGCGTCTACCCAGGCGCCGTTGGCTATCTGGTAGTTGAGGATGAACATAATCACCGCGCTGACCACGGAGCCGGTCAGGGAGCCCATGCCGCCGAGCACGACCATGACCACGACGAAGGTGGAGTTGAGTATCGAGCCGTTGGTGAAGCTGAAGCTCGCCGTGGAGAGCGAGGAGTTGCAGCAGGCGTAGAGCGCCCCGGCGATCCCGGCGAAGAAGGCCGAGAAGGCGAAGGTCAGGACCTTGTAGTAGCCGGTGTTGATGCCGGAGGCGGACGCGGCTATCTCATCGTCGCGTATGGCGCGCACGGCGCGGCCGTACTTGGAGCGGATGAACATGAACATCAGCGCGACGGAGATTATCGTCACGCCTATGCCGGCCCAGAGATAGGTCACGCGGTCCGTTGAGCCAAAGCCGAGGCCGGTCGCGTAAAGCGAGGCGGCGGCGGAGCCCTCGGCGAGGCCGTTCTGCCCGGCAAAGGGGAGGTTGTTTATGACGTTCTCGATGATAAGGCCGAAGCCCAGGGTGATAATGGCGAGGTAGTCGCCCTTTAGCCTCAGCGCCGGGATGCCCACAAGCACGCCGAAAGCGGCGGCGAGCAGGCCGGCGGAGATGATGCACAGGAAGAGTATCGCAAGAAATACGGGGCCGCTCTTGTCGTCATAGGCCCCGGCGCGCTGGAAGGCGAGGCTTATAAGCGCGGCGGTGTAGGCGCCTATGGCCATAAAGCCGCAGTGGCCCAGTGAGAGCTGGCCCATAAAGCCGAGCACCAGGTTCAGGCTGGACGCCAGCAGGATAAGATAGCAGCACTGCCAGATGCTCGGGGCGAGTATGAGCTTGAAGCTGCCCTCCCGGCCGAGCGTGGCCGCGAGCACTATGCACAGCGCGTATACGGCGGCGATGACGGCGGAATTGACGATATAGCCGCGTTTGACAGTTTTTTTCATACCTTTTCACCCACGTTCTTTCCGAGAATACCGGCGGGCTTGATCAGCAGCACTATGATGAGAATCAGGAACACAAAGGTGTCCGTCAGGCTGGAGTTGATGTAGCTCGTGGTAAAGCTCTCGACAAGGCCTATAACAACGCCGCCGAGCATCGCGCCGGGGACAATGCCGATGCCGCCCGCGACGGCCGCGACAAAGGCCTTCAGGCCGAGCAGCGAGCCCATGGTCGTGTAGACCTTCGGATACTGCGCCACGTACATGAGCGCGGCGATGGCGGAGAGGCCGGAGCCTATGGCGAAGGTGGAGAGGACGGTTTTGTTTACGCTGATGCCCATGAGTATGGCGGCGCTCTTGTCCTCGCTCACGCAGCGCATCGCGCGGCCCATTTTGGTCTTTTGCGTAAAGACATAGAGCAGCAGCATGACGACGGCGCTGACGACGATGGTGTAGGTGGTGATATAGTCCAGCGTGACGCCCGCCACCCGGAAGCCGCCGGAGGCGAAGAACTGGCCGGCGATTATCGGGTTGGGGCCTATGGCCGGTATGGCCTGCGCCAGGTTCTCAAGGAAGAGGCTCATGGCCACGGCCGTGATAAGCGCGGTCATGTTCGTGCCCTTGCGGCGCACGGGGCGGTAGGCGATGAGCTCAACCAGCACGCCGACCAGCGCGCAGACCGCTATGGCGATGACGACCGCCAGCCAGGCCGGCATACCCGCCGCGGTCATCAGCGGCACGGTGAAGATAAGCGTGTAGCCGCCGACCATGATAAAGTCGCCGTGGGCGAAGTTTATAAGCCGGACGATGCCGTATACCATCGTGTAGCCGAGGGCTATCAGCGCGTACACGCTGCCCAGCCTCAGCCCAACGAACAGGGTTTGAAGGAATTCTCCCATTGGTTTTCCGCCTTTCCGTTGTAGTAAATAAGTTGGGGAGACGCCTTTGCAGGGCGTCTCCCCGGGATAGGGATGATGGGAGCTGTATCAGGCTAAATCGTCAGCCGAGATGGTGGTCACGAGCTGGGTGCCGAGGCCCTCGACGCCGCCGGCGGATTCGTCATAGGTGAACTCGATGACCGCGGCGCCCTTGACCGGGGTGCCGCTCCCGTCAAGGTTGAAGGTGCCGGTGACGCCCTCATAGGTGACGGAGGTGTCGGCCAGCGCGTCGCGGATGGCGCCGACGTCATCGGTGGTGCCCGCGGCCTCCATGGCCTTCTGAAGCATCATCAGGCAGTCGCTCGCGAGGGCCGCGAAGCACAGCGGCAGCGTGCCGTACTCATCCTGGTAGGCGGAGACGTACTCGGCGACGACCGGGCTGGAATCGGTGGCGTCGTAGTGGTTGGTGTAAACGACGTTGTTAAAGACGTTGTAGTCGGTGCCCTCGGAGACGTAGTCGAGGGTGCCGTCAAAGCCGTCCGCGCCCATGATTATGCCGTCAAAGCCGGCGGCGCGGGCCTGCGGCACGAGGAACGCGCCGACAGCGTCGTAGTAGTAGATGGCGTATACGAGCTCGGCGCCCGCGTTGACCATGCTGGTGAACTGGTTGGTGAAGTCCTGCGCGGCCATGGTCGCGGTGCTCTCGGCGGCGACTATCTCGATGCCGCGCGCCTCGCAGGCGGCGGTGAAGCTCTTTACAAGGCCGGAGGAATAGGTGTCGGCGGAGCACTCAATGGTGCCGACCTTCGTGATGCCCTGCTGCTCGACCCAGGCGGCGGCGATGTCGCCCTGGAGGCTGTCCTTGAAGCAGGCGCGGAACACGTAATCGTCCTCGGTGGTGATATCGTCCGCCGTGGCGCTGGGGCTGATGAGCAGCACGCCCTCCTCATTGGCCATCGGGCCGATCGCGGCGGTGGCGCCGGAGGTGGCGGAGCCGATTATGTACTGCACGCCCTCGGCAACCATGGTATTGAAGGCGTTGCCGCACTCGGTCGGGTCGCCGCGGTCGTCGGCCTCTACAAGCTCGATCTGCTTGCCGAGTATGCCGCCGGCCTCATTGATCTGGGCCACGGTGAGACGCGCGCCCTCGACCATCGCGTTGCCGAAGGAGGCGTTGTTGCCGGTGACGGGGCCGATAAGGCCGACCTTTATGGTGTCGCCGCCGGATTCTCCGTCGTCCGCGGGCTCGCCGCCGCAGGCGGCCAGCGCGAACACCATGCACAGCGCGAGCAGAAGCGCTAACAGTTTCCTTGTCATTTTGTTTCCTCCTTATTTCCGTAATTCCCCATATCCAAAGGGAAATGTAATGTATGGGCGCGTTTCCCAGGCGCGCCGCCCCGGCTCCCATTCCGAGGCCAATAAACGGCTTCCCAGCCGGATATTGCGAAAAATATAACAAAAGGCGCAGTTATAGCATGACATAAAATGGAAGCTACACGTTAATAAAAAGGCGCGAAGGCGCAGTACGGTTTTTCTTGCCTGCCGGAAATTTGAAGCTGCCGGATGTACAGTACGCCTTTGCACTGTAGTTAGAGTATAGCGCTTTAACTTGCGAATGTCAATTGTTTTAAACACATAAAGTTTTGGCCCTTCTGCTCAACTCGCTTCTGCCAAATTGAACAAAATGCCCAAATACGCCACACCGGCGCCCAGTTTGTCCGCCTGCCGCCTGCCGAAAAAATGCCCGCCCTTGGCCGGTGCGGACGGCGGCCCGACGAATTGCACAAAAACTCAGCGCTGGATTTGTGCAAAACGCGCTCTTTACAAATTGCGCCCGGCGGTGTTATGCTTGAGCCACGTTAAACCGATGACCGAGAAGAGTACCCGGGATACGAAACCCACAGAGAGCCGTGCGTTGGTGGGAGCATGGCGGCGGACGTCCCAGGGAATGGACTCGGGAGGGGAGCGAAGCTAACTCCCGGGCGGCGCCCGTTACAGCGCCCGGCGCGTGACTGCGCGCCATGAGTGGGCGCAAGCCAATTTGGGTGGCACCGCAGGATAAAGCTTTTCCTGTCCCAATGACCCTTCAGGGTCGTTGGGGCTTTTTT
>CALWYQ010000006.1 GCA_944385815.1 uncultured Oscillospiraceae bacterium
CTCTTCACCGGCACGATATTGGAGAACCTCCGCTGGGGCAACCCGGACGCCACGGAGGAGGAGTGCCGCGAGGCCTGCCGCCAGGCCTGCGCCGACGAGTTCATAGACCGCTTCCCGGACGGCTATAACACCCGCATAGAGCGCGGCGGCAACAACGTCTCCGGCGGCCAGAAGCAGCGCCTGTGCATAGCGCGCGCCCTGCTCAAAAAGCCCAAGGTGCTCATACTCGACGACTCCACCAGCGCGGTCGATACCTCGACCGACGCCAGGATACGCCGCGCCTTCCGTGAGAGCATCCCCGGCACCACCAAGATAATCATCGCCCAGCGTATCTCCAGCGTGCAGGACGCCGACCGCATCCTTGTCCTTGACGACGGCAGGATAGACGCCTTTGACACGCATGAGAACCTCTTAAAGACCAACGCCATTTATCGGGACATCTATGAGAGCCAGATAAAGGGCGGCGGCGACTTCGACCAGCCGGCCTGAAAGGAGGATAAGGCTCATGGATAAGAAAAATTCCCGCCGCGGCCACATAAAGGGCTCCATGCCCCTGCTCAACCGCGTTGTAAAATACATGCTGGAAAGCTACAAGTGGGTCTTTCTGCTTGTCATCGCCTGCATACTGATAAACGCCGTGACGAGCGTCATAGGCGCCACCTTCCCGCAGACCCTTGTAGACGACTATATCGAGCCCATGCTCACTACCGGGGCCAACCTCTTCCCGGAGCTGCTCAACGACATCATCCGGCTCATATGCATCATGGCCGCCGGCATACTCGCCGCCTACTGCTACAGCCGCCTGATGGTCAACGTCAGCCAGGGCACCATGCTCAAGCTCCGCAACACGCTGTTCAGCAAGATGGAGTCCCTGCCTATCAAGTATTTCGACACCCACGCCCACGGCGACATCATGTCCGTGTACACCAACGACATAGACACGCTCCGCCAGCTGATAAGCCAGACCATACCCCAGGCGATAAACTCCGCCATCACCATGGTCGCGACCTTTATAACCATGCTGGTGCTCAACCCGGCGCTGACCGTGATAAGCCTGCTCACCGCCGTGCTCATGCTCTTCGTAACGGGCAAGTTCACGCGCTTTTCCGCCAGGTATTATATAAAGCAGCAGCATGACTTAGGCGCGGTGGACGGCTACATCGAGGAGATGATGGACGGCCAGAAGGTGGTAAAGGTGTTCTGCCACGAGGAGGAGGCCAAGGAGGGCTTCCGCCGCGTAAACGAGGAGCTCCGCCAGAGCGGCTATATGGCCAACACCTTTGCTAACATGCTCATGCCCGTAAACGCCAACATCGGCTGGCTCAGCTACGCCGTCGTGGCCATCGTCGGCGCCATCCTCGCCATCAACGGCATGGCCGGCGTAACCGTCGGCACGGTCGTCACCTTTGTCGGCCTGAACAAGAGCTTCACCCAGCCCATAAGCCAGCTCTCCATGCAGGTGAACTTCGTCGTGACCGCCGCCGCCGGCGCGCAGCGCGTCTTTGACCTCATGGACCAGGAGCCGGAGAAGGACGAGGGCTACGTCGAGCTTGTGAACGCCAGGGAGGGCGCGGACGACGAGATAACCGAGACCGCCGAGCGCACCAACGTCTGGGCCTGGAAGCACCCGCACAAGGCCGACGGCACCGTCACCTACACGAAGCTGCGCGGCCAGGTGGTCTTTGACCACGTGGACTTCGGCTACGACCCCGACAAGCTTGTCCTGCACGACATAAGCATGTGGGCACAGCCCGGCCAGAAGATAGCCTTTGTCGGCGCCACCGGCGCGGGCAAGACCACGATAACCAACCTCATAAACCGCTTTTACGATATTGACGACGGCAAGATACGCTACGACGGCATCAATATCAACAAGATTAAAAAGCAGGACCTGCGCCGGAGCCTCGGCATGGTGCTGCAGGACACGCACCTCTTCACCGGCACGGTCATGGAGAACATCCGCTACGGCAACTTGGAGGCCACGGACGAGGAGTGCATCGCCGCGGCCACGCTCGCGAACGCGGACGGCTTTATCCGCCGCCTGCCCGACGGCTACCAGACCATGCTGACCGGCGACGGCGCAAACCTCTCGCAGGGCCAGCGCCAGCTGCTGGCCATAGCCCGCGCCGCGGTCGCGGACCCGCCGGTGCTGATACTCGACGAGGCCACAAGCTCCATCGACACCCGCACCGAAAAGCTTGTCCAGGGCGGCATGGATGCCCTTATGACGGGCCGCACGACCTTTGTCATAGCGCACCGCCTGAGCACGGTCCAGAACGCCGACTGCATCATGGTCATGGAGCTCGGCCGCATCATAGAGCGCGGCACGCACGACGAGCTCATCGCCAAGCAGGGCAGGTATTACCAGCTCTATACCGGCAACTTCGCCAAGCAGGCGCAGTAACAGCAGTAACAAAAAAGCACCCCGCCGGGGTGCTTTTTTGCTGCGCGGGAAAATACAAAAGCCGGCAGTCCCGAAGGGCGGCTGCGGGTTGGAGGGAGCAGCGGCGGCGTTTGCTTAAAAAAGAAAACGCCGCCGCGAACAGTACACAGTCCGCGACGACGTTGGAGCTGCTGCCCGGATTCGAACCGGGGACCTCATCCTTACCAATTATCGGCTATGTTGTTATAGCCTGTTTTTCATTATCATATCATATTGCAAAAAACTCAGTAATTACGGGCGTTTCAGGGCGTTTACCTTGCATAACTTGCTGTAACGTGTTTTGCCTTTACGTCGATACTTTTAGGGTGTCGGTTTATACTTCTGTCTATACTTTGCGACGCGCGTTTCGTTCGTGCGTCGCTTGTTTTATTCATTTCCTGCTTTGAGCGCATCCCGTACCATCTGTCCCGCTCGTCGTATGCTCTCCTCGTTTGCGTGGGCGTACATCCGCAGCGTTACCGCCGTGTCGCTGTGGCCGAGCCGCTCGCTGACGGATACGACGTCAGCGCCGTTCGTTATGGCGAGGCTCGCCGAGGTATGGCGCAGCTTGTGCGGGTGGAAATCTTTGACGCTGTAGCGATTGCCGAATTTCCTAAAGTACCTCGTCGGTGTCTGCGGGTGCATCGGCTCCGGGCTTCCGTCCTGAGTAAAGCAATACTTGCTCACGCACGTTGAAGCCTGTTCGGATCTGAGACGTTTTAGCAACGCGGCCACATCCTCTCCAATATCAACGATGCGAATCTTTCCGTTCTTTGGTGCTGCTTCGTACACCCCGGCGCTCGGAGTGTACTGGAGATTACGCCTGATAGTGACCGTGAGGGCGTCGAAATCCATGTCCGACCAGTACAGGCCACAAGCCTCTCCTCGTCTCATTCCCGTGTCAGCCATAAGTGTTATGTATGTCTGCCATTTGAGCGGCTCCCCGTCCAAGCACCTCAGAATGTAACGCATTTCTTGAAGCGTATATGCCTTTTCTGTCTCATCGGCCGCAGTCTCGTCCTTGCGAGGGGCAGGACGCTTAACCTTGAACATCGGATTAGCCTGAATGCTATCGTCAAGAAAGGCCATTTGAAATAAACCGTTGAGTATATTATACAGCTTCACGCATGAGGCGTGTGAATATCCCTTGCTCTGGAAGTCAATCAGCAGCTTCGTCAGCATAGCTGGCGTTACATCGACAAGCAACAGCTCACCAAGAACGGGCAGTATGTGCCGGTTAATAAACATTTGATAACTCTGTCTCGCGTTCTCCGAAAATGTTACGGTCTTAGACGGCATAAAGACGCCTTGCGCATACTGCCTCAAGGTTTTAAGTTTCGCCGCCTCCGCCCGTTCTTCGGCTTCCCGGCGCTTTTTATCGGCGCGCGTCTCTATCTCTCCCCGGCTGCACGCTAATTCAAACGCCGCAGTCTGTTTAGCAAGCTCACGCTCCGCGGCGCGCTTACTCCATCCGTCCGGCCAATACCAGCGCATTGTATATGGCGTTTTGCCTCGCCCACGTGAGACGGTTATTTTGAAAAATCTGCGGCCATCTTTAGTCATCATCAGACTTGTGCTTGCCATTCTTTTGCACCTCCCTTTTTGTTTTCTTCTCAAGCTCGCGATTGACAAAGCTTAGTTCCCTTATATACCCTGTGTCAGTTTTCTTTAGTGTTTTGCTTTTAGACAGCGCAGTTTCCCTTATCTTATCGAAATATTCACTTAATGCCTTCGACGCATAATATTCGTAAAGATTTGCTTCATTGGCTATTTGCTGCAAGTCCGAACTTTCGCTTGAAATGTCATCCGCCCGCTTAGATAGCTCATGCGCGATCTCTCGGTAATTATGAGATAGCGATACAATGGCTCGGAAGGCGTCAGAGGCTATGAAGTCGCCTGCCGAATCTATAAGCACATTAGCGATTGCAAGTTGTTTTAACTGGCTAATCGCGGCTTGTGACAACCCCAAGTTTTTCGCCACCCCAAAATCCTCGGACTTGATGCCGGTAAGTAAATAATGGCAGTCAACGCCCAGCGCCGAAGAGAGCTTAAGCAGAGTAGCGGCGTTGGGCATTTTCACGCCCCTCCGATAATCAGAAATTACTGACATAGAAATGCCTATTTCTTTCGCAAGATCCCTTTGGTGTACCTCCTTTTCCTCTAATATCAGGTCTAATGTTACGGCAAACGCACGCTTGTTTTTATCGGATTTCGTATTTTCTTCGATAATCGCCTTGTCTACGCTATGAACAACACGTCGATTTTTCATAACTCAGCCCTCTCTATCTCAATTTTTAGCGAAACTTAATTATAATTTTCTCAAATAAGAAATTTCCCGAAAGTTCAGCACAAGCACCGTGCGCGGCGATATAATCACAAGCGTAGAGCGAAATGCAAAGATAACTTTCGCTTTAATAATACCATTCTGCTTGTGCTGTGTCAACATTGGAGGTGAAAAACGATGAAGAAAGAACTTAGTCCAGAGGCTAAAGAGCTGCGCCGCTTATATGCTAAAGCATGGCGAGCCAAAAACCCGGACAAGGTGAGGGAAAACAATCGCCGGTATTGGGAGCGCAAGGCGCATCAGCAGCTTGAGACCGGAGGTGAATGTAGTGCCGAAACGAAACTTTGATCCAGCCGCTCCTTTTCAGAGCATACGGGGCGCAAGCACCATTACAGGCCTTGCACAGGGCTATATTCGCGCCGGATGTAAGAGCGGAACTATTCCTCATGTTATGTGTGGAGCCGAGTACAGAATCAATATGCAGCTGTGGCTCAACCAGCTGAATAGCGAAAGTCAGGCAAATCTAAAAATGGAGGTGTAAACCATGATAAACAAAGGAAAAGCCCGCCCGAATGTTGCAGCACTCGAACGGGCGAACGGACACAGATATAACCACCTTGCCATGTCCGTTAAACAGTCTACCACAGCCGCTCCGGGCGGTCAACTGCATATCGCGGATTACTTGTCACGAGGCCGGGGAAGCGCCATAACGCGCCGGGAATTGGAGCGGCTTACCAATCTCGACGGGCGCAGCGTCCGCCTGCTAATTGAACGTGAGAGGCGCTCTGGTACGCCCATTCTCTCAGACTGCGCGAGCGGCTACTATCTGCCCGCCACAGACGACGAGCGCGCAGCGTGTGTGCGTTCTCTTCGGCACCGGGCGCGGGAGATATTGACGACGGCGAGGGCGATTGAACAAGCGGAGGGGTGAGGCTTACGGATATTCAGGAAGTACTACAGCGATTCGAGGGCGTTAAAGCGAGCGGCGGCGGGCAGTATATGGCTCGCTGCCCTTGCCATGATGACCGCAGGCAAAGCCTTTCCATTGGGACGGGTGAAAAGGGCGTTGTATTAAAGTGCCACGCAGGATGCGATACCGGCGACATACTCGCCAGCGTCGGGCTGGAGCCGCGAGACCTGTTCTTTGAAAAGCATGACTTCGGGAGGCCGGAAATAGCGGCGACATATAGCTATCCGAACGGCGCTCA
>CALWYQ010000007.1 GCA_944385815.1 uncultured Oscillospiraceae bacterium
CCGCGCAGGACGCTGACCGCGGCGAAGGTGGGGCTGCCCAGCGCGGCTATCACCGCGTTATCGTCCCCAGCCTCGTCGAAGCGGGCGTTCACGCCGCGGAGCACGGCCTCGCGGTCGGCGCGCGCCATGCCCGAGAGCAGCTTGCCCAGCTCGGCGACATATTTCTGCCTGTCTATAACGGTCACCTCCGAAAGTGACTAAACACCATTTTGCGTCAAGGTATTATATTATAGCAGCCCCGGCCGGTCAAGGCATGAAATGTTAACAAATCCCGCCATATCCTCCGGAAGCGGCGCGGCGGCGTCCACAAGCGCGCCCGTCAGCGGGTGCACAAGCCGCAGCCTCAGCGAATGCAGGGCCGGGCGGCCAATCAGCTCGCTCGCGCGGCCGTAGAGCCTGTCGCCCAAAAGCGGGCAGCCCACGCTCGCGAGGTGGACGCGGATCTGATGCGTCCTGCCGGTCTCCGGCCGGCAGAGCACGACGGACAGGCCGCCGGAATAGTCGAGCAGCGTGCAGCGCGTAAGGCTCGGCGCGCCCTCCGGCGAGACGCAGAAGCGCTTTTCCTCGCCGAAGCGGGCAATCGGCGCGTCTATCGTGAGCTCCCTCTCCGGGAGCCTGCCCGCGCAGACGGCGATATACTCGCGCCGGAAGGCCTCCGTGTGCAGCGCACGGCGCAGCCGCTCGTGCATATAGCCGTTTTTCGCCGCGCACATCGCCCCCGTCGTGCCGCGGTCGAGGCGGTTCACAGGGTGGAAGGGCGTGTCCGTGCCGAGATAGGCGGCGACCATGGTGCCGACCGTCGGCTCCTGCCGCTCGCTGCGGCCGTGCACGGCCATGCCGGCGGGCTTGTTTATTATAAGCAGGTCCTCGTCCTCATACAGCAGCTCGAGCGCCGGGCCGCCCGGCGCAAAGGCGCCCGGCTTTGCGTCGCCGACGTCCACCTCCAGCCTGTCCCCGGCGTGCAGCGTGTCTATGGTGCGGGCGGGGACGCCGTTTATGCGCACGGCGTTTTCCCTGTGCTTGAGCCGGGTCACAAGCCCCGCCGAGAGGCCGAGCTGCGCCTGCAGCACGGCGCGCACGCGCCTGCCCTCGCCCTCCGGCGGGACGGTAAAGCTCAGCGTCCGGCCGCTCACAGCCCGGCGAGCGCCTCGTCATAGGCGCGCTTTGTCCGCTCGTCGAAGCAGACCATGCGCACGCGCTCAATCTCCGGGTGCCCGGCGAGGTATGCGCTTATCGCGCCGAGCGCCACGCGCGCGGCCTTGTCCACGGGGTAGCCGTAGACGCCCGTGGAGATGCTCGGGAAATCCACGGTTTTGCAGCCGTACCGGCTCGCGAGCTCGAGGCAGGAGGTATAGCAGCCGGCGAGCTTTTCCGCCTCGCCGTGCCCGCCGCCGCTCCAGACCGGCCCCGGGGTGTGCAGGACGTATTTGGCGCGCAGGCGGTAGCCCTTTGTTATCTTGGCCCGGCCCGTCTCGCAGCCGCCGAGAGTGCGGCACTCCGCCAGCAGCTCCGGCCCCGCGGCGCGGTGTATGGCCCCGTCCACGCCGCCTCCGCCCAAGAGCGAGGTGTTGGCCGCGTTCGCTATGGCGTCGGCGTCCGAGCGCGTGATGTCGCCGGAGATTATCTCTATGCGTTTATCCATGGCAAAGCCTCCTTTTTTCACATCATACCACGTCCCGCGGCAAAAATAAAGCTCCGCCCTCCCGTTTGCGGCCAGGTTTGGCTTGCAAAGCCCGCGCGCGTGCTATATACTGTGCGGGTAAAGAAAGGACAGATTGCATGGACAACAGAACAAGCAAGCCCTCCGCCACGGAGCAGGTATACGAGGCGCTGCGCGGGCGGATAAGCTCCGGCGAATGGAGGCCCGGCGAGCGCCTGCCCAGCGAAAGCGAGCTCGCCGCGAGCTTCGGCGTGAACCGCCTGACGGTGCGCATGGCGCTGCAGAAGCTTGCCGCCCTCGGCGTCACGGAGACGCGCACCGGCTCCGGGACCTATGTGCTCGACTTTGACCTCGACGGCTGCCTGCGCGCCGTCTCCGGCTTTGCCCTGCGCGGGCTGGAGCGGAAGCACCTCACCGAGTTCCGCAACCACATGGAGATAGAGTGCGCCCGCCTCGCCTGCGAGAGGGCCGCGCCGGAGGAGCTGGACGAGCTCGCGCGCCTCGCCGCCGAGCACCGCCGCGCCTGGCTGGACGACAGCGCGGAGCATGAGCTCTGGTGCCGCCGCGTGGCCGGCGCCGACCTCGCCTTCCATGAGCAGGTGGTGCGCATGTCGCACAACTCGCTCTACATCAGCGCCTTCGCCATAGCGCGCGAGCCGCTCTACGCCTACATGCTCGAGAGCGTCGGGAAGTGGAGCCGCGAAATGCTCGCCGAGTTCCGGCTCGCCGCGAGCCGGGACACGCACCTGTGCATCTGCGAGGCCATCAGAGCCCGCGACTTCGCCGCCTGCCAGAGCAATTACGCCGCCATGGTCACAAGCTATACAAGGCCGAACCGCCCCGGCGCGGAAGCGCTGGCATAAACGCAAATGGCTCCCCAAATGGGGAGCCATTTTCCTTCCCGCCTACAGCGGCTTTTTTATCATCCTGGCCCAGCGGCGCGGGTACTGCGGCGGGGTCCCGGCGCGCTTATCCACTATCACCACGGCGTGCGTTATGTCCGTGCCGGGTATGGCGTAGCGGCGTATCCCGCGTATTTTCCCGCCGAGCATCGCCGCCGCGTGCGCCGCGCCGGCGGCCTCCTCCTCGCAGTCCGGGCCCTTCATGGCGAGGAAAACCCCGCCCGGCCTGACGAAGGGCAGGCAGAGCTCCAAAAGCAGGTTCAGCCTTGCCACGGCGCGCGAGACGGCGATGTCATAGCTCCCGCGGAGCTCCGGCGGCGTCTCCTCCGCCCGGGCGCAGAGGCTCTCTATGCCCTCGAGGCCGAGCCGCGCGATGCACTCCGAGGTAAACTCCGTCCGCTTGCGCTGGCTGTCGAGCAGCGTCACGCGCGCGCCCGGGCACATGAGCTTGAGCGGCAGCCCGGGGAAGCCGGCGCCGGAGCCCACGTCTATAACACGGCTGCCCGCGAAATCCGCCATGGTCAGCAGCGCGCAGCAGTCAAGGAAATGCTGCCGCGCCGTGTTCTCCTCGCCCGTGATGGCCGTCAGGTCCATGACGGCGTTGCGCTCCGTGAGGTATTCGTAATAGTCCCGGAAGGCCCCGAGGGCCCCCTCCGGCGCCGCGAGGCCGAGCTCCGCAAAGCCCGCGCGCAGTATATCTTCC
Organism: uncultured Oscillospiraceae bacterium; assembly: GCA_944385815.1. Taxonomy (GTDB): domain Bacteria; phylum Bacillota; class Clostridia; order Oscillospirales; family Oscillospiraceae; genus Scatomorpha. Next base: position 3,266 of record CALWYQ010000007.1, read on the forward strand.
ATAGCCATAGCATCACCGTAAACAAGTAATAAGGGGAGGCGTGCGCCTCCCCTTATTATAGCATTGCTTTCAGCTTTGCGCAATCACGCGTAAAAATCATGGTCCGCGATGCGCGTAACGAAGGTGAGGTTGGCCGCAAACCAGCCGCTCGCCCCAATGGCGGGGTTCACAAAGTAGAGGCTATCCCCCACCGTGTTGTAGCCCTCGAGGCAGAGCTTTGCCGCGATGACGGCCTCCTCGTTCGGCTCGGCATAGATAGTCCCGGACGCCACGGGCGAGAACTGGGCCGTGCCGAGCGTACGCTCGAAAATTACCTCATAGACGCTGTCGGGGAAAATCGGGCTCTCCACGCGGTTGAGCACCACGCAGCCCACGCCTATCTGCCCGCTCAGGGGCTGGTTGCCGCTCTCTGAATAGATTATGCGCGAAAGCCAGTAGAGCTCGTCCTCGTCGTAGAATTCCCCGCCGCTCTCAATGGGGGCAAGCCCGGTCACATCGAGGTCGATGCTTCCGCTCGCCTCGTCCCAGCGCACCTCGCAGCTGAACATGCGCGCCAGCTCGCGCAGCGGCCAGAGCAGCTCGCCGCCCCGCTCGCAGAGCCCGTCGGCAAAGTAGAAGTACCTGCCGTTGGCCTCGGCGTACTCGCCGCTCTCGCTGACGGCGGGCGTCAGCCCCGCGACGGACACGCCGTCATAGTCCAGCCCGGTAAGCGAGGCGAAGCGCCCGACGCTCATCCGCGCCACCCCGTCTATCACAAGGCAGTCGGAGCTGAGGACGCCGTTTATGTACAGCGGCACGTGGCCGTCCGGCAGGCCGTCCTCCGTTTCGAGCTCATAGCTCAGGATATCTACAACGGAGCCGGTCTCCTCCGGCCCGTCCGCCAGCGCGGCGGTCCCGGTGACGGGCGCGCGCGGCGAGCCGCCGTCCGTCGCGACGGACCCGTTGGCGGCTAAACAGAGCAGCAGGGCGCAAACCAACAGCACTATATGGAGCTTGTCCTTTCTTATCATGTTGCACCTCAGCTTGTACGCTTGTCCGCTCCGCCGCCCTGTTGCGGCGGAGGGAGTCCCTTATGAACTCCTTGCAATAATTATAGTCAAAAATGCAAGTCGAATTCAATCGGTATAATGTACAAACTAATGTTACCGATTTTTTATATTCTGAACAATTGAGGCACATTATATGGACAGCTTGCGTGTTCAGCAGCGTTCGACACTATATATTGTGTTGTGCTATCTGCTGAAACTTTTGCCTTCGACCCTTTTCGAGCAAAATTTTTTTGCAATCGCGCAAGTTTGGGTGACAAAAAGCTCGAATTTTGTAATCATTGTTACATAGACCCGGTTTTATGTAAACCATTTTCCCGGTTTTTGAAGCCCGTCCCCTGCCGGCGAAGGGGTGTGTCCGCCGGTGTGCGAGGGCTTTCCGCGGCGTTTTGCGGCCGCGCCGCGCCGCGCCGGGGCTTCGACAGCTTTCCCCACAAAGCGGCGGAATTTGCCTTTTAAGCCGCAGCCCGGCTTGCTTTTCCGCTCCGCGCGCGGGGATATCCCGCCCTTCCGCTCCACCGCCGCGGAACTCGGCCGGGGCGAAAGGCGGCCGGCTGCGGGCCTCTGCTCTTTCGACGGCTTTCGGCCTGTCGCCCTCCCGGGCAGTGGAAGTATATGGCGTTTATTTTTGTAATTATTCACGTTTCGGCCTCATAAGCTGTAGGCGGGGAGGCGAGGGCTTGGGCAAGGTAAAAAAACTGGCCGCGGCGGGCGCGGCGCTGCTGCTGCTCAAGGCCGCGGCCTCGCAGGATGCGCTTGAGGCGGCGTCGGAGCGGCTCGGGGAGCTTGTGAGCTCCGGGCGCATGGTCAGGGCGAGCCTTGAGTTGGAGTTAGGCCATCAGCAGGAGAGCGCGGCGCCGGAGACGCCGGCGGCCGCCGCTCCGCCGCAGACGGGCGCGCCCGCCCCCACGATGACGCCGGAGCCCTCCGCCGCGCCTTCAGACGGCACGCAGTACACGGACGAGGGGACGCGGATAGTCCCCACGACCATCTACGGCGGGCTGACGGTAAAGAACTCCACCGGCTATGACATAGACGTAGGCGCCCTTGTCGCCGCCGGGCCGACGCAGACGCTCAGCCCGGAGGGCCCGCAGGTGCTTATAGTCCACACCCACGGCAGCGAGGCCTACACGCCCGACGAGTACGACGACTATGTGGAGACGGACACGGACCGCACCGAGGACAAGAGCAAAAGCGTCATCCGCGTGGGCGACGAGCTCGCGAGCGCGCTCGAGGCCAAGGGCATAAGCGTGCTGCACGACAGGGAGATATACGATTACCCGAGCTACACCGGCTCCTACTCGCGCTCCGGCGCGTCGGTCGAGCGCTATCTCGCCGAATACCCCGGCATCTCCGTGGTCATTGACCTGCACCGCGACGCGCTCGGCGACGGCGAGGTCACCTACAAGACCGTGGCCGAGCTGGACGGCCGGGCCTCGAGCCAGCTTATGATGCTGGTCGGCACGGGCGAGGACGGGCTGTATCACCCGAACTGGGAGCAGAACCTGCGTCTGGCGCTCTATCTGCAGCAGGCGGTCAACGCGCGCTATCCCACGCTCGCGCGGCCCATAAGCGTGGTGGGCGAGCGCTATAACCAGCACCTCAGCACCGGCATGTTCATCCTCGAGGTCGGCTCCAACGGCAACAGCCTCCAGGAAGCGATAACCGCCGTGCGCCTCTTTGCGGACGCCGCCGGCGACGCGCTGCTGAAGCTGAAATAATTCCCCGCGGCGGCGGGAAAAGCAAAAACCGGCGGGATATCCCGCCGGTTTTGTATTTTGCCCTTACTTCGCGAGGAGCTCGCGGAGAGCGTCGCCAAGGATCCTGATGCCCTTTTCGATGTTCTCGTCGGAGCTGTTGGAGTAGTTGATACGCATGGTGCGGACGTTGCGCTCCTCCTCATAGAAGGGGTCGCCGGGGCAGACGGCCACGCCGCGCTTGGCGGCGTAATCCATGACATCGACGGCCGCGAGGCCCTCGGGCAGGGTCGCCCAGATGAACATGCCGCCCTGGGGCTTGGTGAAGGTGACGCCCTCGGGGAAGTACTTGTCCATGCAGGCCATCATGTGGTCGGCCTTCTCGCCGTACATCTTCTTAATCTTCTCAATCTGCTGGTCGAGGTCGTTGTCGAGCAGGTACTCGGCGAGGACCATCTGGCCGAAGATGTTGGTGTGCAGGTCCATCGTGGACTTGTAGGCCAGGAGCTTGGCGTAGAGCTCGGGGTTCTTGCAGGCGATCCAGCCAATGCGCAGGCCGGGCGCGACGATCTTGGAGAAGGTGCCGAGCTCGCAGACCTGCTCGCCGAGCATCTCGGCAAAGGTCTTGACGCTGGCGTCGCCGTGGAAGCGGAGCTCGCCGTAGGGGTTATCCTCAATGACGGGGATGCCGGACTTCCTGAGTATTTCCGCGGCGCGCTCACGCACAGCCTGGGTGTAGGTGAGGCCGGTCGGGTTCTGGAAGCTGGGGATGATGTAGATGAACTTGGGGTCGTGCTCGCTGAGGGTCTTTTCAAGCTCCTCGCAGTCTATGCCGTCCTCGTTCAGGGCGACGGAGAGGACCTTCGGGTAATAGAGGTGGAAGGTCTGCAGCGCGGCGAGATAGCTCGGCTTCTCAACAACGACCTCGTCGTTCGGGTCGATGAGGCAGGCGGAAACCATGTCCAGCGCCTGCTGGGAGCCGTTGGTTATAATTATGTTCTCGGGAGCATAGTCAAGGCCCTGCTTGGCATAGCGGTCGGATATGAACTTGCGCAGGGGCATATAGCCCTCGGTGTTGCTGTACTGCAGGGCGCGGACGCCGTCACGCTCAAGCACCTTTGTAACGGCGGCTTCCATCTCCTTAACGGGGAAGGAATCCGGATTCGGCAGGCCGCCGGCAAAGGATATTATGGAAGGATCGCCGGCTGCGCCGAGTATGCGCGCGGTGAAATCCCCCTGAAAATCGGGCTTGGACATGCGATCGGAAATCCTGAGTTTCATATTGCTCCTCCTCTTTCTTGCGGCGCGGGCTCAACTCCCAGAAAGCCGCGTCGTACATGGGTACGTGAGAATAATAATACCACCTTTCGGCTAAGAATACAAGACCCATTCCCGCAGGTTAAAATAAAAACTTCCGCGCCGTGGATAAAAAATTGATGCTCCCGGTCTATTAATAGTTGCGGGAGGAGGCGGCTTTGCGTTATATTTATAAGGTAGGATCATGCTTAGCCGCGAAAGGAGCAGGCCATGTCAATGCCGGAGCGCCCGGAGCTTTCCGAGCGGGCGAAAAAGATAATAGCCGCGGCGGCCCTCGCCGTTTTTATAATACTCATGCTTGTCCTCGCCTACGTCGTGGGCAGGCCGCTGCTGAAATACGTGCAGGAGCCGGAAAAATTCCGCGAATGGGTGGATTCCGCCGGCATCATGGGGCGCGTGTACTTCCTCGGCATACAGTTTTTACAGGTGGTCATCGCCCTCATCCCCGGCGAGCCGGTTGAAATAGGCGCGGGCTACGCCTTCGGCGCGGTGGAGGGCACGCTCCTGTGCATGCTCGGCACTATCGCGGGCAGCATGGCGGTGTATTTCTTCGTGCGGCGCTTTGGCATAAGGGCCGTGGAGATTTTCTTCCCAATAGAGAAAATCGAGCAGCTGCGCTTTTTGAACACGGCCAAAAAGCGCGACGCGCTGATGTTCCTGCTCATGTTCATCCCAGGCACGCCGAAGGACCTGCTCGGCTACGTCGCGCCCATTGTGGGCCTGAGCCCCGGGGCCTGGCTCTTTATAACCGCCGTGGCGCGGATACCCTCCGTCGTGACGAGCACGGTAGGCGGCGGCGCCCTCGGCGGCAGGAACTACGTGTTCGCCGTCATTGCCTTCGCCGTGACCCTGCTCATAAGCGGCATAGGCCTGCTCACATACAGGCGCATATGCGCAGCCCACGCGAAGCGCGGGAAGGAAAAAGAGGAGTGACCCGCGCCGGACGCAACCATCGAAGGGAGGAATCTCAATGCCCGAACGCCTGCTCATAGCCGACGACGAGCGGGACATAACCGACATGCTCGCGCGCTTTTTCCGTGAGCGGGGCTATGAGGTCATCCCGGCCTACTCGGGCGCGGAGGCCGTCCGCGCCGCCGGGAACAGGCCGGACCTCATACTGCTCGACGTCGGGATGCCCGACATAGACGGCTTGGAGGTCTGCCGCACCATACGCGAGCACGTCTCCTGCCCGATAATCTTCCTCACCGCGCGCGTGGAGGAGGGCGACAAGCTGCGCGGCTTTGCCGCCGGGGCGGACGACTATGTGGTCAAGCCCTTCTCGCCGAGCGAGCTTGCCGCGCGCGTGGACGCGCATCTCCGGCGCGAGCGGCGGCACATGACCGCGAGCGAGGTCCGCTTCGACGGGGCGCTGGCCGTAAACTACTCCGACCGCAGCGTGACCTATAACGGCGAGCCCATACAGTTCGCCCGGCGCGAGTTCGACATCATCGAATTCCTCTCGCAGAACCCCGGCCTTGTTTTTGACCGCGAGCGCATGTACGACGCGATCTGGGGCATAGACGGCGAGGGCGACAGCTCGGTCATCGCCGAGCACATCCGCCGCATCCGTGCCAAGCTCGCCGCCGCCGGGGCGCAGAAGCAGTACATCGAGACCGTCTGGGGAGTTGGCTACAAGTGGGCGAAGTGACAAGGCGCTTTCGTCTTGCCCGTGAGCGGGCAAGACGCCGGCGGGCCTCGGTCCGCCGCTACTGGCGGAATATGTCTCTGCGCACGGCCTTTATCTGGTACGTGCTCATAGCCGCGGTGCTGGCGACGCTGGCCTGCCTCACGGTGATAAAGCTCCTCGACGAGCCGCGCGTCGCGCTCTACCGCAAATACATGCTGCAGGCGCAGAGGGTCGAAATACCCGAGGGCGGCAGCTATCAGAACTATGTCACCACCGACGGGGACGAGGCCTACATCGTCTTTGACGCCTCCGGCGCCGAGGTCGAGCGCGGCGAGATACCCTATGGCGAGGGGCACATCGAGGTCGGGCTCGAGGACGGGAACTTCTCGCTCTTTATCCAGCCGGAATACTCGCGCCGCGACCGCAGCCTGAGCCGCTTTATCGCCATAGTCCAGATTTCCTCGCTGCCCATATGCTATCTCGGCGGGCTTGTGCTCTGCGCCGTGGCCTTCTGGAGGCGGCGGCTGCGCGGGCCGATAGTCAAGCTGGAGCGCGCCAGCGCGCGCATCACCGAAAACGACCTCGACTTCACCCTCAGGCCCGAGCGCGGCGACGAGCTGGGCCGGCTTACGGAGAGCTTTGAGACCATGCGCTCCTCTCTCGAGAACAGCTGGCGCGACCTCTGGGCGCAGATGGAGGAGCGCCGCCGCCTCAACGCCGCCTTCGCGCACGATCTGCGCACGCCCCTGACCGTGCTCAAGGGCCACGCGGATATGCTCGCCGAGGGCCTGCCCGCCGGGCGGGTGAGCGTTGAGGAGGCAGCCGGCGAGGTGCGCGTTATGCGCAGCCACATTGCCCGGCTCGAGAACTACGTTGACGCCATGGCGCGGCTGCAGCGCCTTGAGGATACGGAGGTCCACCGCGAGCGTGTCTCCGGCGGGCAGCTCGCCGCCTCGCTCGGGGACTCGGCGCGGATAATCTGCGCGCCCCTCGCCGTGGAGATAGACAGCGCCGCGCTCGCCGCGGAGCTGGACATAGACCCGGAGGCGGTGTTCCAGGTCTGCGAGAACATCTTCTCCAACGCCGCCCGCTACGCGAAGAGCCGCGTGCGCATAACGCTCTCGAGCGGCAGCGGCAGCTTCACCGCCGCCGTGCACGACGACGGCCCCGGCTTCTCCGCCGAGGCCCTCGCCAAGGCCGCGAATCCCTTCTACAAGGGCCGTGAGAGCACGGGCGAGCACCTCGGCCTCGGCCTGAACATCTGCGACATACTCTGCCGCCGCCACGGCGGCAGCCTGACCGTATCGAACCACCCCGGCGGCGGCGCGGTAGTAACCGCCCGCTTCGGAATGTAAAGGGCCCGGCCTCATGGAGGCCGGGCGCCGCTTTACTTGACCATATACTCGATATCGTTTACAATTACGCTGAGGACGTCCTCAAGCTCCGGCGCGAAGGAGAGGACGTAGGTCCCCGTCTCCCCGGCCATGCTGCCGAGGGCGTAGAGCGTGCGGTCAACCCCGGCGGCCCCGTCCTCTATGACCTGCACCGTGCCGTCGCTGAGGACAAGGGCGATGTACTCCGCCTCGTCCACGACGAACATGTCCTGACTGGCTATCCGCAGCGCCGCGGCGGAGAGCGTCACGGTCCCGTCCGCGCTCGATATGTGCGGCAGCGTTTCAAACTCCGGCAGGGCGACGGAGAGCGCGGGCGTCTCGGCCCCGGGCGCGGTCATGTCGACGCGCAGCGCCTCGCCCGCGTAGTCCTCGCCCGCGATGAACGCGCCCTCGACATACCAGACGCCGTCCGCCGAACGCTCGGTGTCCACGTAGAAGCGCCCGCCGACGCCGCCCTGATTCGCGGTGTTTATGATGAAGCCGTACTGCCCCGCGTCCGGCGCGGCGAAGCACTCGGTGAGCCGGCTCCAGGCGATGCCGGGCCTGCGGTACTCCTTGAAGGTTTCGCCCAGCGTGAAGGGGGCGCGTCCCGCGCCGGTTTTATCCTCTATCTTCAGGCTGATGAGCCCCGCGCCGGTGCCCCCGTCGAAGAGCACGCCCTCGACGGAGAGGCGCCAGTCCTCGTTTTCGTCCACCGCGCCCGCCGGCGCCTGCACGTAATCGACTACCGCCTCGCCGCCGTCGGGGAAGAGCAGCGGGAATAGCCCGCCGCTCACGGCGAGGGCCCCGCCGCCGAGGCAGAGCGCGGCCGCAAGGGCTATGGCCGCGACGCGCGCGGCGGTAAAGCGGCGCTTTTGCGCCCTCTCGGGCAGGGAGGCAAGGGTGGACTTGACCCTGGCATCAAATTCGGCGCTCGGCCCGGGCAGGTTTATGTAGGTGTTCATGCGAAGCATTCTCCTTTCAGTTTTTCGCGCAGCAGCTCCCTCGCGCGGCGCAGTCTTGTGCCTACTGTGCCCTCGGGCAGGTTCAGCATGGCGGCTATCTCGGCGGTTTTGAAGCCCTCGAAGTAGTAGAGCATCACCGGCAGGCGGTATTTCCCGTCAAGCGAGCTCAGCGCCTCATAGAGCCCGTCATAGCTCTCCCGCTCCGGCGCGGGGCCTTCCCCCTCCGGCTCGAGGGCGCAAAAGCGCGCGCGGCGGCGCAGCATCGAGCGGCACTCATTTATAAGTATGCGCACAAGCCAGGTACGGAAATATTCCGGCCGCCTGAGCGTATGCAGCCTTTCCCAGGCCTTCAGTATCGCGTTCTGCGCCGCGTCGGCGCAGTCCGCCTCGCAGGGCAGCATGCTCCGCGCCACGCGGTACAGCGTCGGCTCCGCCGCGGTGAATTCCGTTTTGTTCATAGGCATTGTCCTTTCCAGCCGGCTTTCACCCATTAGACGCAGCTGCCCCGGCTTTTATTTCAGGCAAACCGAAATTATTTTGCGGAAGCGGGCTCACGGCGCTTCGCCGTCCGCGCTTGCGTCCATACTTTATAAAAGGAGCGTCGGCCTTGTACATCTACTCCGCCCCTCTTGAGGGCGTAACCGCCGCGCCCTGGCGGCGCGCGCACGCGGCCGTGTTCGGCGGCGTTGACAAATACTTTGCGCCCTTCTTCTCCCCCACCCGCGAGCATGTTATCCCCCCGCGGGTGAGGCGCGAGCTGCTGAGCGCGAACAACCCCGGGCTCCGGCTCGTGCCGCAGCTGCTCTGCCGCGACGCGGACGACTTTATCTGGGCGGCGCGGGAGCTTGCCGGCATGGGCTACAGCGAGGTGAATTTCAACCTCGGCTGCCCGAGCGGCACCGTGACGGCCAAGGGCAAGGGCTCGGGCCTCCTTTCCCGCCCGGACGAGCTCGACGCCTTTTTTGAGCGCGTGTTCTCCGCGCTCGACGGCGTAAAAATCTCCGTCAAGACCCGCCTCGGCGTGGAGGAGCCGGAGGAATTCGGGCGGCTTTTGGAGATATTCGCGCGCTACCCGATATGCGAGCTGAGCGTCCACGCCCGCCTGAGGCGGGATATGTACCGCGGCCTGCCCCGGGCCGAGTGCTTCGCCGGGGCGCTCGGGCGCTTCCCGGGGCCGCTGTGCTATAACGGGGACATCTTTTCGCCCGCCGCGGCGGAGCGCGCCGCCGGGCGCTTCCCCGGCCTGCACGGGCTGATGCTCGGCCGCGGCCTTGCCGCCGACCCCGCCCTCGCGCGGGAGATACGCGGCGGGGCGCGCCCCTCGGGCGCCGAGCTCGAGCGCTTCCACGCCCTGGTTTTTGAGGGCTGCGCGCGGGATTTCGGCGCGACCGGGGCGGCGGTGCCGCGCATGAAGGAGCTCTGGAGCTACCTCATATGCCTCTTTGAGCCCTGCAAGCAGCTCTATAAGCAGTTGGCCAAAAGCAAAAGCGCCGGCGATTACCTCGCCGCCGCACAGGCCATACTCTCCGGCGTCCCGCTCGCGCCGGGGGCGTATTTTGAGGGGGTGCGGTGATGCGGCTTTTTATCGCTGTCAACTTCTCCCGGCCCACGCTCGCGGCGCTCGAGGCCGCGCGCGAGGCGCTGCGCTCCGCCGCCGGCGGGCGCGGGAGCTATACCCCGTGCGCGAACCTCCACCTCACCCTGGCCTTCCTCGGCGAGGCCGATAAGTCCCGCGTGAAGGACGCGGCGGAGGCGCTCGAGGCCGCGGCCGGCGCGCCCTTTGAGCTGGTGTTCGACCGCGCGGGGCGCTTTTCCCGCGGCCGGGAGGAGCTCTGGTGGGCCGGCGGGCCGGAAAACCCCGCCCTCGCCGCCGTACAAAAGCGCCTTTGCCGCGAGCTCGCCGCGCGCGGCTTTGAGTTGGAGGCCCGGCGCTTTACGCCGCACGTCACCCTCGCGCGCCGCGTCCCGGCCCTCGGCGAGGCCCCGGCGCTCTTTGCATCCCCCGCCGCCGAGCGCGTGGAGGCGATATCGCTCATGCGCTCCCAGTTGGAGTTCCGCCCGCCAAGATATACCGAGCTGCACCGGACGCTTTTGCGCAAGAGGTAGAAATTCGGCTGCGCGCGGCGTGCTTTTTTGTATTTCTTGTCCGGTTGACTTTCCGCCGCGCAGGCTGTATCATATCCTCACAACCTCAAACAGCAAAGACTGTGAAGGAAAGAGTAGCCCGTTAAGAACGGCACAGTGAGCTTCGGACAGTGGGAACGGAGCGCGGGGGGAGCGGGTGAACATGGTTCCGGAGTTGTGCACCGAGCGCTTTGCGTAAGGCTGCGACGGGCCCGCCCGTTATAGCGGCAGGGGTTTGATGGAACTCCGCGAGGCCCGTCCGGCGTGAGCCGCGGGTAAAACAGGGTGGTAACACGGTTATATATCGTCCCTGACGTACTTTGTACGTCAGGGACTTTTTCGTTGCCTCGGAAGGGATGATTTTTTAGATGGCGATGATAGAACTACAGCATTTGAGCAAGACCTTCGGCTCCGGCGAGAGCGCGGTGCACGCGCTTGAGGACGTCACGCTTTCCATAGAGGAGGGCGAGATTTTCGGCGTCATAGGCCTCTCCGGTGCGGGCAAGAGCACGCTGGTGCGCTGCATCAACCTGCTCGAGCGGCCGACCAGCGGCACGGTGCTGGTAAACGGCCAGGACATGACCCGGCTGAGCGGCAGGGCGCTGCGCGAGGCGCGGCGGAATATCGGCATGATATTTCAGGGCTTCGACCTGCTGATGCAGCGCGACGCGCTTGCAAACGTCCGCTTCCCGCTCGAGCTCGCAGGCGTAAAGCGCGGCGAGGCCGACGCCCGGGCCCGCGAGCTTATAAAAACCGTCGGCCTTGAGGGCCGCGAGCACGCCTATCCGGCGCAGCTCTCCGGCGGCCAGAAGCAGCGCGTGGCCATAGCCCGCGCCCTTGCGACGAACCCCAAGGTCCTGCTCTGCGACGAGGCCACAAGCGCCCTCGACCCCACGACCACCGAGAGCATCTTGGAGCTGCTCAAGCAGATAAACCGCACGCTCGGCGTCACGGTCGTCGTAATAACCCACGAAATGCGCGTTGTCGAGCGCATCTGCTCCCGCGTCGCCATAATCGCGGAGAGCCATATCGCCGAACTCGGCGAGGTGCAGGAGGTGTTCCTCCACCCCAAGACCGAGGCGGCCAAAAAGCTCGTCCTCCCGAGCCGCAGCGGCAAGTTGGAGGGCTTCGCCGAGGACGCGGCGGCCACCGCCGTGGACGAATGCCGCGGCGAGCTCATACGCCTCGCCTTTGACGGCAGCTCCACCGACAGGCCGATAATCGCGGACATGATTCTCTCCTGCGGCGCGCCGGTGAGCATAATCTACGCCGATACGCGTACTATAGAGGGCCGTCTCTACGGCCACACCGTGCTGCAGCTGCCCGCGGACGCCGCGACAGCCGAAAAAATGAAGCGCTGGCTCGAAAACGAAGGCATCAGCTACACGAAGGAGGTGCAGTGACATGAGCCTTTCACAGATCCTGGCCCTCGTCCCTGAGGCGCTCTGGGAGAGCATATACGTCGCGGTCATCAGCACAGCCATGGCCTACGTCATCGGCCTGCCGCTCGGCCTCGTGCTCGTGGTCACCGCGAAGGACGGCGTCCGCCCCATGCGCGCCGTAAACCTCGTGTTGGGCGGGATAGTGAACTTCCTGCGCAGCGTGCCCTTCCTCATACTGTTCTTCTTCATCACGCCGTTCACGCGCCTTGTCGTAGGCACCTCGGTCGGCTCGCCGGCCACAATAGTCCCGCTGGTCATAAGCGCCTTCCCCTTTGTTGCGCGCATGGTTGAGCAGAGCGTAAAGGAGGTGGACCGGGGCGTTATAGAGGCGTCCCAGTCTATGGGCGCGAGCAACTGGCAGATTATCACCAAGGTGCTGCTGCCCGAGGCGAAGCCGAGCCTCATAAACGGCGCGGCGCTCTCCGCGACCACCATCCTCGGCTACGGCGCCATGGCCGGCATCGCCGGCGGCGGCGGCCTCGGCGCGGTTGCGATAAACTACGGCTACTACCGCCAGAATTACCTCATCATGTTCGTTATGATCGTCGTCCTCGTGCTGCTTGTGCAGGTGTTCCAGGAATTCGGCACCCGCGGCTCGAGGCTCAGCGACCGCAGAATACGATAATCCCAAAAATCATAAAGGAAAAGGAGAAACCAAAATGAAAAAGATTCTTGCCCTTGCGCTTTGCGCTGTCCTCTGCTTCGGCCTGCTGGCCGGCTGCGGCGAAGAGCCCGCCCCCGCCACCGAAGCCCCCGCCGAAGGCACCGAGGCCCCCGCTGAGGGCACCCCCTCCGGCGAGCTCGAGACCATCACTGTCGGCGCGAGCATCACCCCGCACGCCGAGATACTCGACGCCGTCCGCGGCGAGCTCGAGGCGCTCGGCTACGAGCTCGAGATCGTTGAGTACACCGACTACATCCTGCCCAACGTCTCCCTCGACGACGGCAGCCTTGACGCCAACTACTTCCAGCACGGCCCCTACCTGACCACCTTCAACGCCGAGCACGGCACCGACCTCGCCAACGCCGCCTCCATACACTACGAGCCGATGGGCATCTACCCGGGCGCCAAGAAAACCCTTGACGAGCTCGCCGAGGGCGACACCATCGCCATCCCGAACGACGGCTCCAACGAGACCCGCGCCCTGCTGATACTTCAGGAGCTCGGCTACATCACCCTCGCCGACGGCATCAACGCCAGCTCCAACGCCACCATCCTCGACGTCGTTGACAACCCGATGAACCTCGAGCTGCTTGAGATGGCCGCCGAGAACATCCCGAACTCTCTGCCCGACGTGGCCTTCGGCATCATCAACGGCAACTACGCCCTGCAGGCCGGGCTGACCGGCGCGGACGCGCTCGCCAGCGAAGACGCCGAGAGCGACGCGGCCCAGACCTACGCCAACATCGTGGCCTGCCGCGCCGGCGAGGAGGACAGCGCCAAGATTCAGGCCCTGATCACCGCCCTCACCAGCGAGACCTGCCGCGAGTACATCGAGAGCACCTACGACGGCGCCGTCGTCCCGATTTTCTAAGCCTGAAACAAAAATTGAGCCCGGTTTGCACCGGGCTCTCAGCTTGCCGGAGAAGGCTCCGCCTTCTCCGGCAAAAGGGTTTGCACTCCGCTTCGCGCCTCGGTTGTCCGCCAATGGCGGACAATTCGACGCTTCGCTCCGCGAGAAGTATTTTCGGCGACGTACACGCCGCCGCCGAAAATGATTGCAATTTATTTCGCGGCTGCGGCCGCGAAACTCTGCGAGGCTTTTTTGACAGACTCAGCCGCCCCCTTGGGGGGGCGGCCTGGGTTTATGCGTATAATTCCGGGTGGAGGGAATAGCAGAAATACGTGCTGCCGTACAGGCTGTCGCGCAGCTCGAGGGCGGTGCCGGAGCCCTGGCGCTCCGTGGACTGAAAAAC
>CALWYQ010000008.1 GCA_944385815.1 uncultured Oscillospiraceae bacterium
AGCTGGTCGGTCATGCCGCGGATGGGCTGCACCGCGCCGCCCTTGGCGAAGATGTCGGCCGCAGTGTCGCTGTACAGGAAGGCGACGAACTGCTTGGCGGCGTCCTTATTGGCGGCGCCTTCGGGGATCCAGGCCTGCTCCAGGAAGGTGTAGCTGTAGCCCATGCCGCCCTCTTCAAGGGCCGGAAGGGCGGTCATGCCCCACTGGAAGCCCTCGGCGCGCGGAGCCTCGGCCATCTCGCCGACGATCCAGGTGCCGTTGGGCATGAAGATGGCCTCATTGTCGAGGACCAGCTGCTGGTTCATGGTGAAGTCCTGGTCGTTGGCCTGGGCCGGGGTGCTCGGGTGGGTGTAGTCGGCCAGCTTGTCAAGGATCTCAAAGAGGGCGTCGGCCTCGGGGGTCTCCCAGATGCCCTCCTCGAAGTTGGTGGCGGCGTTGAAGAAGTCGCTGCCGCCGACGACGTTCATCAGAGCGTACAGGAAGGCGTCGAAGTAGCCGGCGGTCGGGTAGGTGAAGAGGTAGATGCCCTCCTCAAGGGCCTTGTCGCCGAGCTCCCACATCTCGTCCCAGGTGGTGGGGACTTCCCAGCCCTTCTCCTCAAGCAGGCCGGCGTTGTAGAACAGGCCGCAGGGGGAGTAGAACATGGGGGCGAGATAGGTCTTGCCGTCGTTGTAGGGGTTGGTGGCGGAGGTGTCGGTAAAGCCCTCGATGATCTTGTCGCCAACGGTGGTCTCCTCGCCGGGGATGGTCATGGTGAGGACGTCGGAGATGTCGGCAATCATCTTGTCGTTGATGAACTGCTCGGTGAGGCCGGCTTCACGGCCGGTGGCCAGGTGGATGACGTCGGGGTAATCGCCGCCCTGCATGGAAGCGCCGATGACCTCCTCGAGGTTGCGCTCTACGGTCAGCTCGACTTCAATGCCGGTCTCGGCGGTGAAGGCGTCGCAGACCTCCTGCCACATGCCGGGGTAGGTCTCCTCATAGGCGCTCTCGAGCGCGGCGACCTTGATGGTGCCGGCAGGCTCCTCGCCCTCGGGGGCCTCGGTGCCCTCGGCAGCGGGCTCCCCGCCGCAGGCGGCGAGAGCAAGGACCATGACCAGCGCCAGAGCAAGCGCCAGAAGCTTCTTCAGGTTCATTTTTCATTTCCTCCTTGTATGTAGTTGCGGACATGGACGCCGGGCTCTGTTAAGCTTTTGGCATCCTACTTGACATCAAGTATATAGATTTCCAGCAGGATAACAAGCCAGTTCTTGCGCAAGTTTTTATAATTATTGCTCTGCGCATGTTTTTGGTGTAAAGTGCACTGTTTGGCCCTATCAAAATTGTATATTATGCGCAGGCGCATGTGGGCGCTCCGCCATTTTTCGACCTGCCGCGCACAAAATAAGCCCGGAGAAAGTCCAGTATTTTTCAAAGTTGCGCAAAGTGCGCGGCCATATTATAATAGCGGTATAAAAAGGGCAAAGGAGGCGGGCCTGAGTGACGAACACCTACTACGACATAGGGCGCGGCGAGGCGAACCCCCTCGAAAAGTCGAGCGCGCGCCTGCTCAACATCACCTGGGCTCAGTACAGCAGCGAGTGGAACTCGACCCTCCATGCGCACCGGCATGCGGAGATGTTTTTCATCCTCGGCGGCGAGGGGCGCTTTGAGCTCAGGCACGGCGGCTTTGCCGTGGCGGCGCGCGACCTGGTCATAGTAAATCCCGGCGTGCTCCACGGCGAGCAGAGCCGCTCGGAGAACCCGCTGGAGTATGTGGTCCTCGGCGTGGAGGGCCTTGAGATGGCGACGGACGAGCAGGGCTATGTCCGCACGCGCTTTTCCGGCGGCTGGGAGCAGGTCTCCGACTGCCTGCGCCAGATGCTGCAGGAGGTGCGCGCCGGGCAGGACGGCTATGCCGGGGTCTGCCAGCGCCTGCTTGAGATAATCCTGCTGCGCATCCTGCGCAGGGGCGGGCTCTCCCTCGCCAGCGAGGCCGCCGCGCAGGGCGAGAGCCGCGAGTGCGACCTTGTGCGGCGCTATATAGACAAGCATTTCAAGGAGAGCATCACCCTCGACCAGCTTGCCGAGTTGGCGCACATCAACAAGTATTACCTTGTACACACCTACCGGCGCGTCTACGGCACCACGCCGATAAGCTACCTGAACTCGCGCCGCATACAGGAGAGCCGCTTCCTGCTTGAAAACAGCGACCACTCGCTCACGCAGATAGCGCGCATACTCGGCTTTTCCTCCCTGAGCTACTTTTCCCAGAGCTTCCGCCGCTCCGAGGGCATGAGCCCCATGGAGTACCGGCGCCTCGCCAGGCAGAGAGGGGAGGGCTGAGCATGGAGCGCTTTACCCCGCTCGCCCCGCGCCGCCCGATAAAGGTCGAGGCGCTGTATACGGTCCACTACTTTGAGTACGCCTCCGGCTACGCCTTCCACGGCGAAAGCCACGACTTCTGGGAGCTGCTGTATGTAGACAGCGGCTCCGTGCGCGTCACGGCGGGCGAGCTGCGGCGCGAGCTGCGCCAGGGCCAGCTCATATTCCACGCGCCGGGCGAATTCCACGCCCTCGCCGCCGCCGGCGCGCCGCCGGACCTCATAGTCGTCAGCTTCGGCTGCCGCAGCGCGGAAATGGAGCGCTTCCGCTCCCTTGTGACGGACGCCGGGGCCGCGGAGAGGGCGCTGCTCGCCCGCATCGTGGCCGAGGCCTCCGCCGCCTTCGCAGGACCGCTCGGCGACCCCGCGAGCCGCGGGCTGCTGCGCTCGGCGGACGCGCCCTTCGGCGCCGAGCAGCTGGCCGCCGCGGCCCTTGAGGAGCTGCTCATACGCCTTCTGCGCCGCGCCGGAGGCCATGAGAAGGCCGCGCGCCCCGGCGGGGAGGCGGACGACGGCTTTGTCCGCACGGCTGAGTACCTCGAGCGCCGCGTGGGGGAGAGCCTGACGCTCGAGCAGATCTGCCGGGACAACTTCATAGGCCGCAGCCAGCTGCAAAAGCTCTTCCATGAGCACACCGGCGGCGGGGTCATGGACTACTTCGGCCGGCTTAAAATAAGCGCCGCGCGGCGCATGATACGCTCCGGGCGCTATAACTTTACCGAGGTCGCCGCGCGCTGCGGCTACCAGAGCGTACACTACTTTTCGCGCCGCTTCCGCCAGCTCACCGGCATGTCCCCGAGCGAGTACGCGCGCAGCGTCCGCGCCCTGCTCGATGCGCCGGACGATAGTGCAAACAATTTATAATATCGTCTATTTCTTTTCCGATGGCAGACGTATACAATACGCTTTGGCCGGAGGGATTCACCGGCCGAAAAACAGGTTTATTCAATACTTGAAAGGGGTATTTACACATGTCCATTCTTGTTACCGGCGGCGCCGGCTACATCGGCAGCCACACCTGCGTAGAGCTCGTAGAGGCGGGCTATGACATTGTTGTAGCGGACAATCTCAGCAACTCCTGCGAGGAGGCCGTCCACCGCGTGGAGCATATTGTGGGCAAGCCCATCCCCTTTGTCAAGGCCGAGCTCACCCATGCCGACGAGGTGGAGGAGCTCTTTGAGCGCTATAAGGACATCGACGCCGTTATCCACTTCGCCGGGCTCAAGGCCGTGGGCGAGAGCGTCGCGAAGCCGCTCGAGTACTACTACAACAACCTCACCTGCACCCTCGAGGTGCTCAAGGCCATGCGCCGCCATGAGGTAAAGAACTTTGTGTTCTCCTCCTCCGCCACGGTGTACGGCGACCCCGAGCGCGTGCCCATAAGCGAGGATTTCCCCACCGGCGGCACCACCAACCCCTACGGCACCTCCAAGCTCTTCCAGGAGCAGATACTCATGGACTACTGCAAGGCCGACCCGACGATGAACGTGGCCCTGCTGCGCTACTTCAACCCCATCGGCGCGCACGAGAGCGGCCTCATCGGCGAGGACCCGCGCGGCATCCCCAACAATCTTGTGCCCTACATCGCCCAGGTGGCCGTCGGCAAGCTTGAAAAGCTGCACGTCTACGGCGACGATTATCCCACCCACGACGGCACCGGCGTGCGCGACTATATCCACGTCGTCGACCTCGCCCGCGGCCACGTCGCGGCGCTCAGGAAGCTTGACAGGAAGTGCGGCCTCTTCACCTGCAACCTCGGCACCGGCAAGGGCTACAGCGTCCTTGACGTGCTGCACGCCTATGAAAAGGCCTGCGGCAAGACCCTGCCCTATGTTATCGACCCGCGCCGCCCCGGCGACATTGCCGAGTGCTATGCAGACCCCGAAAAGGCCCGCACCGAGCTTGGCTGGGAGGCCAAATACGGCATCGAGGAGATGTGCGCGAGCTCCTGGAAGTGGCAGAGCGCCAATCCGAACGGCTACAACCAGTAAGCCGCCTGTCAGGGGGATAAGGATATGAACAAGCCAGTTCTGGTCGTGATGGCCGCCGGCATGGGCAGCCGCTACGGCGGGCTCAAGCAGCTGGACCCCGTGGGGAACCACGGCCAGCTTATCATCGACTACAGCATCTATGACGCGCGCCGCGCGGGCTTTGAGACCGTGGTGTTCGTAATAAAGCACGCGATAGAGGACGCCTTCAGGGCCGGCATCGGCGACCGCCTGAGCAGGGTTATAGACGTGCGCTACGCCTATCAGGAGCTTGACGACCTGCCCGCGGGCTATGCGGCGCCCGCCGGGCGCGAGAAGCCCTGGGGCACCTGCCATGCCGTGCTCGCCGCGCGCCATGTGGTGGACGGCCCCTTCGCCGTTGTCAACGCGGACGACTACTACGGCCCCGAGGGCTTCCGCGAGATATACGACTACCTCGCCGGCCACCCCGACCGCCCCGGCTGCTATGAGTACGCCATGGTCGGCTACCGCCTGGGCAACACGGTTACGGAAAACGGCTCCGTCGCGCGCGGCATCTGCGAGGAGGACGGCGGGAACTTCCTCCGCCGCGTCACCGAGCGCACGCGCATCGAGGCCGAGGGCGCCGACGCGCGCTTCACGGAGGACGGCGGCGAGACCTGGACGCATCTGTCCGGGGACACCATCGTATCCATGAACCTCTGGGGCTTCAACCGCAGCTTCATGGACGAGGCCGAGGCCCGCTTCCCGTCCTTCCTCGACAGGACCCTCAGGGAAAACCCGCTCAAGGGCGAGTATTTCCTCCCCAGCGTGGTCAGCGAGCTCCTCGGCGAGGGGAAGGCCCGCGTAAAGGTCCTGCGCAGC
>CALWYQ010000009.1 GCA_944385815.1 uncultured Oscillospiraceae bacterium
TTGAACTGGGAAAAGACGTTGTTCCAGACCTCGATGTACCTGTCGCAGTCGCAGCCTACGGTGCAGCCCGGCTTTCCGCAGCCGTACTTCTCGCCGCGGTCGTAATACACCTCGCTGCAGGGGCCGCAGGCGCCGGTGCCGTGCTCCCAGAAGTTGTCCTCGCGGCCGAAGCGGAAAATGCGCTCGGGCGCTATGCCTATCTCGTCACGCCATATGGCAAAGGCCTCGTCGTCGTCCTCAAACACGCTCGGGTAGAGCCTGTCCGGGTCCATGCCGACCCACTCGGGGCTCGTCAGGAACTCCCAGCACCAGGCTATGGCCTCATGCTTGAAGTAGTCGCCGAAGGAGAAGTTGCCCAGCATCTCAAAAAAGGTGCCGTGGCGGGCCGTCTTGCCGATGTTGTCAATGTCGCCGGTGCGGACGCACTTCTGGCAGGTGCAGACGCGCTTTCTCGGCGGGGTCTGCTCGCCGGTGAAATAGGGCTTGAGCGGGGCCATGCCGGAGTTTATCAGCAGCAGCGAGGGATCGTTCTGCGGAACAAGGGAAAAGCTCGGCAGGCGCAGGTGGCCCTTGGATTCAAAGAAGCTCAGAAACATCTCCCTGAGTTCGTTAAGTCCATATGCCTTCATATCTAAACCTCCATTTTTCGCTTTGTGCAACTATTAATAATAAACGTAATTCGCCCCGAAGTCAAGGCATATCCTTCCGGCCGAAGGCATATATTCGGCCCGGGGTGATAAAATGGGCATGTTGTTCTCGGAAATACGCTGCAAGGAGGTCATAGACCTCAAAAGCGGCATGCGCCTCGGCTATGTCTGCGACGCGGAGATAGAGCCCTGCTCGGGGAGCCTCTGCGCGCTTATCGTCCCAGGCCCCGGCCGAGCCGGCGGCCTGCTCGGCCGTGAGGACGACTACGTCATACCCTGGAAATGCATAACCCGCCTCGGCGACGACATCATACTTGTGGAGCTGCCCGAAAGCCCCGTAAGGAAAAAGCGGGATAAGCGCCCGCTCATATACTGAAACGCAAGCGTAACTTTACGCAGCGCCGCGGCGTGGTATAATGCATCCTGAAAGCGAGGTGCGCGTATGAGCCAGTGCAGCTTTATCGCGGCGAACGTGCCGCTCGAGGAAGTCGTAAGCCCCTATAGCGGCGCAATGCCCATAAATGAAGCCGCCGCGGCCGGCCTCCGCCCCGGCGAGGACCCGGCGGACAACTTTTCGCTGCCCGGGTTCCCGTTTGCGCGCAGTTACTGCGGCATGGACTACGCCGTGAGCATTGAAATGGGATTTATCAGGGCGAATGCGCCAGGGCTTCTGCGCTCGGGCGATATGACGCCGGAGAAGGCGGAGCGCATCGCCGACTATGTGCGCGGGGTTTTAAAGCGCACGGACGCGGTGGAGCTGTGGACGGTGTGGCTCTCAGAATACGACCCGCCGCGCATAAAAGAGCGCCGCGTCGCGGCTTCGGACTTTGGCGGCGCGGACGTCGCGGAGCTTTACTCCGCCTCCTGCTGGCCTCCCGGCGACCCGGTAAACCGCTTTGGCGGAGATCGGCCAACTTATCACCGTCTGCGCGTGGAGGCATGAGCGGTTTTACTCGTATTTTCCCTGAAAATAACGCAAAAAGCCCTTGCATTACGCGGGGGCTTTTGCTATAATATATCGGCATTACACACGGGAGCGTGGATTCCCGGCCCGGTGGCCGCGCGGAGAGTGACTGATTCCGCCCGGCTGGGCCGCGGGGAGATGATGCGCCCCGGAGGTAATAACAAAATAAAGGAGGAAACAATTATGGCAGTCGTAACTATGAAGCAGCTTTTGGAGGCCGGCGTCCACTTCGGCCACCAGACCCGCCGCTGGAACCCCAAGATGGCGGAGTACATCTACTGCGAGCGCAACGGCATCTACATCATCGACCTCGCCAAGACCGCGAAGAAGCTTGAGGAGGCCTACAATTTCGTGCGCGAGCTCGCCGCCAACGGCCAGAACATCCTTTTCGTCGGCACCAAGAAGCAGGCCGCCGACACCATCAAGGAAGAGGCCGAGCGCGTCGGCCAGTACTATGTCAACGCCCGCTGGCTCGGCGGCATGCTGACCAACTTCAAGACCATGCGCACCCGTATCGACCGTCTGGCCCAGCTCAAGCGCATGCAGGCCGACGGCACCTTCGACATGCTGCCGAAGAAGGAAGTTATGAAGCTCATGGGCGAGATGGCCAAGCTCGAGAAGTATCTCGGCGGCGTCAAGGACATGAAGCGTCTCCCCGGCGCCCTGTTCATCGTTGACTCCCGCAAGGAGCACAACGCCATTGCCGAGGCCCGCAAGCTGCACATCCCCATCATCGCCATTGTCGATACCAACTGCGACCCCGACGAGGCCGACTATGTCATCCCCGCCAATGACGACGCCATCCGCGCCATCAAGCTTATAAGCGCCACCATAGCCAACGCCGTCCAGGAAGGCCGCCAGGGCGCCGATGAGGCCGCCGATGAGGCCGCCGAGGCCGAAGAGGCCGACGAGGCCGAGGCTGAATAATTCAGCGTTAGTTATTCCCGCATCACACTGATACTACGGAAGGAAGATATACAATGGGTTTCACTGCTGCAGATGTTAAGAACCTCCGCGAGGCTACCGGCGTCGGCATGATGGACTGCAAGAAGGCTCTCGCGGCCTCCGACGGCGACATGGACAAGGCCATCGAGTGGCTGCGCGAGAAGGGCCTCGCCGCCGCTCAGAAGAAGGCCGGCCGCATTGCCGCAGAAGGCATGGCCTACGCCTGGGTCTGCCCCGAGTGCGGCGTCGGCTCCATCGTCGAGGTCAACGCCGAGAGCGACTTCGTCGCCAAGAACGAGCTCTTTGTAGACTACGTCAAGAATGTCGCCCAGGTCGTCGCGAAGGACAACCCCGCCGACCT
>CALWYQ010000010.1 GCA_944385815.1 uncultured Oscillospiraceae bacterium
CGGCCGAGCGCCCTGTCGCGCCCCGGCGCCCTCTCGCCGTCTATGAGCACCTCGCCCTCGTCGGCGAAGATGCGGTTCGTTATCACGTTCATCATCGTCGTCTTGCCCGCGCCGTTCGCGCCGAGCAGGCCGTATACTGCGCCGCCGCCAAAGCTGACGGAGACGTTGTCGAGCGCCTTTGTCGCGCCGTAGCGCTTGGCGACGCCCTTCAATTCTATTGCCATAGTATTTTACTCCTTTTCCTGTTCCTCATAGGCCCTGGCCGTCAGTTCCTGCAGCCCGGCGAGCGAAAGGCCCAGCGCTTTGGCCTCCCTCGCCACGGGCAGGAGCCGCCCGGCGTAAAAGCTCTCGCGCCGTCTGGCGAGCAGCTTTTCCCTCGCCCCGGCGGCGACGAACATGCCGACGCCGCGCTTCTTGTACACAAGCCCCGCGTCCACGAGCTGGTTTATGCCCTTTAGCGCCGTGGCCGGGTTTATCTTCAGCGCCGCGGAATACTCGGTGATAGAGGGTATCTGGCTCTCTTCGGGGAACGCGCCGGAGATTATGCCCTCCTCCAGCATCTCCGCCAACTGAAGGAATATGGGCCGCGTCCCGTCAAAACCTGCCATGAGCTCACCTCCTTGTTGATTGGTTAATTACTCTAGTAACTAACCGCATGACTAATATAACAGGGCCGCGGGGGTTTGTCAACACTTTTTTCTGGCTGGCGCGCTCGACAAGCGCGGCGCGGCGTGATAAGATAGAGGCGCGAATGCTTCTTAAGGAGGAGATACCATGGAGTTCACAGAGGTCATCAGGGAACGCTATTCCTGCAAGAAGTTCGACGGGCGTCCCGTGGAGAAGGCGCAGCTGGAGGCCATACTCGCCGCCGGGCGGCTGGCGCCCACGGCGAAGAACCTGCAGGAGCAGAGGGTCTATGTCGCGCAGGGCGCCGAAGCCCTCGCCAAGATAGACAGGATTACGCCCTGCCGCTACGGCGCGGCGACCGTGCTCGCCGTCGCGTATGACAGCTCGAACGTCTTCGTCTATCCGGGCGAGGCGCGAGACTCCGGCATCGAGGACGCTACCATCGTGGCGACGCACATGATCCTCGCCGCGAAGGACGCCGGCGTGGACAGCTGCTGGCTCAACCGCTTCGACCCCGCCGAGGCCAAGGCCGTGCTCGGCCTGCCCGCCAACGAGGAAGTGCTCATGCTCATGGACCTGGGCTATCCCGCGCCCGACGCGAAGCCCCTGCCCAACCACGCGAGCCGCAAGCCGCTCGAGGAGACAGTGACGTATCTGTAAACCGCCCGAGAAATAGAGGACGGCCGCCCCTCGCGGGGCGGCCGCAGGCTGTCTGAAAAGGCCGCCGGGTCTCCCAGCGGCCTTAACTATATGACGGCGCTATTAAACTATCTGGAAGATATAGAACTTGAGGTATTCCGTCTCGGGCACGTCCCAGAGTATGGGGTGGTCGGGGGCCTGCTTGCGGACCTCCACCTCGCGCAGGCCGACGCCGGCGTCGCGGGCGGCGGAGCGGAGCATTTTCTCAAAGAGCTCCGGCTCCATGAAGTGCGAGCAGGAGGCCGTGGCGAGGTAGCCGCCGCGGGGCAGCAGGCGCATGGCGCGGTAGTTAATCTCCTTGTAGCCGCGCCCGGCGCTTTTCACCGTGCGGCGCGACTTTGTGAAGGCGGGCGGGTCGAGGATGACGAAATCATATCCCGCTCCCTCGTCCAGCAGCCGGGGCAGCAGCTCGAAGACGTCGGCGGCAACGAACTCCACCCTGTCCTCCAGGCCGTTGAGGCGGGCGTTGGTGCGCGCGAGCTCCACGGCGCTCTCGCTCACGTCCACGGCGGTGACCTGCGCGGCCCCGGCGGCGGCGCAGTTGAGCGCGAAGGAGCCCGTGTGCGTAAAGCAGTCGAGCACCCTGAGTCCCGGGGCGATGCGCGCGGCGGCGCGGCGGTTATACTTCTGGTCCAGGAAGAAGCCGGTTTTCTGGCCGTTTTCAAAGTCCACGCGGTACTTTATCCCGTTTTCCGTTATCACCGTCTCCGTCCCGCCGGAGTGCGGCGCGCCCTCGTACCAGCCGGAGAGGGGCTCCAGGCCCTCCTTGGCGCGCAGAGGGCTCTCGCTCCGCTCGTAAATGCCGCGTATCCCCACGCCCATGGCGGCGAGGGCGCCGAGCAGGGCCCGGTAAATCACGTCCTTGCGCAGCTCCATGCCGAGGGACATTATCTGCGTGACAAGCACGTCTTCAAACCTGTCCACCGTCACGCCGGGCAGGCCGTCGGCCTCGCCGAAGATAAGCCGGCAGGCGTTAAAGTCCCCGCCCATGACGCGGCGGCGGTACTCGAGGGCGTACCTGACCCGGCGTTCAAAGAAGGCGTCCGTAAAGCGCTCGTTGGCGTTGTCCGTCAGGACGCGCACGGCTATCTTGCTTTCCGGCGAGTATATGCCCGCGCCCAGCCACGCGCCCTTGGCGGAGAACACGTCCACTATGCCGCCCGGGGAGAAATCGCCGGAGCGGGCGGTTATCTCCTCGGCGTACACCCACGGGTGGCCGGAGCGCAGCGCCCGCTCCGCCTTGGCGGTCACGGCCGCGGAAGGATATGGCCTGGTCTGTTTCATTGTAACGCCGCCTCCTATTCCCCGCTCCCCGCCGCTTCATCCCCGGCGTACTGCGAGTAGTCTATCACAAGGTCCGACCCGGAAAAGCTCCCGTCCAGCTTGCTCATCGTCCGCTCCCAGGCCGCCGAGCCCGGCTCATACGGCGTGGGGCGGAAGTCGTTCATATAGTTCACCGAGCTCACCGAACAGGGTATCTTCTCCACGCCCTCGACGCTCACGGCGCCGGAGGCGTCCCTCTTTACGGTAAAGCGCAGTATCGCCGTGTCCTTGTCGCTCGGGTTGTTGTTGCCGCCGAAGACAAAGTTGCCGAGGGAGTAGACTATGTATCCGCCCGCGTACTCCTCCACAGGCTGGAGCGTGTGCGGGTGCGAGCCGTAGACGATGTCCGCGCCGGAGTCAATCGCGGCGCGGCCGAGGGCCGTCTGGCTGTAGTTCGGGCGGTATTTGCCCTCCTCGCCCCAGTGCATGAGGCAGATGACTATGTCGCAGTCCCCGCGTCCGGCGAGGGCGCTCACGCCCGCGCGCACCTGGGCCTCGTAGGCGTTCCAGGGCGCGGCGTAGAGGCCCACGCTTATCCCGCCTTCCTAGCAGAAAACATAGCTCCCGTCCGGCGCGGCCCAGGCCACGCCGGCCTCGCCGAGCGCGGCCTGGGTGTCCTCAAGGCCGGCCTGGCCAAAGTCAATGGCATGGTTGTTGCCAAGGGTCACGAAGTCCACGCCGCCCTCAGCGAGCATGGCCGCGTTGCCAGGGTCGCCCTTGAACTCAAAGGTCGCCGAGCTGGTGAGGTTCCCCGCAGAGAGGACGCACTCGAGGTTGGCTATGGTCAGGTAGTCGTCTTCAAAGTATTCCTTTACTCCCGAAAAGGGGTAGGCCATGTCCCCGCCCACCACGGCCTCAAACACGTCGTCGCGCTGCGAGCTCGAGAGCGTGCAGTCCCCGCACATGGAGATTACGAAGTATTCGTCCGACGGCGTGGGTTCTGGCGAAGGCGAGGGCGAGGGCGTCGGGGAGGGCGCCGGGGAGGGCGCCGTGTACTCCGGCGCCGGCAGCACGGCGCCCGGCCGGGCCGAGCAGCCGGCAAGCGCAAGCAAAAGCGCAAGGCAGATTATAAGTCTCTTTCTCTTCATACGCCGATTATATCATAAGAAAATAGGCCGGTAAACCCGCGCGGCAGGCCAAATATTATAGCCCGATTCAAGCACATACCCACGTCACCGGGCGGCGAGTTGGGCCCCGCCGCAACGCAAAGTCTCGCATCGTCGGCGGCGACACGCCGCCGCAAAACCCGATTCAAGCATATGCCCACGTCACCGGGCGGCGAGTTAAGTCCCGCCGCAACGCAAAGTCTCGCATCGTCAGCGGGCACAGCCCGCCGCCGCCCAGCCGTCGAGGGGTAGGCGCTGCATCGCGCCGAAGACCTTGTCCTTCAGGTCGGGGTAGCCGGCCTGTAGGCTCTTAATGAGGGTCTTTATCTCCTCACGCTTGCTCTCCTTGTCCTCGGGGCAGGTGGTTGGGACAAGCGGCAGTCCCTCGCCGCGCACGAAGGAGGCTATAGTCCCCTCGCCGAGGTAGAGCATGGGCCGTATCTGGGTGACGCCGGCGCGGGACATATAGGTCATGGGCTTGAAGCAGGCTATCTGCCCGGTGAAGAGCAGGTTCATGAGGAAGGTCTCCACCGCGTCGTCAAAGTGGTGCCCGAGCGCGAGCTTGTTGCAGCCGCGCGCCCTTATCGCGTCGTTGAGCGCGCCGCGGCGCATCTTCGAGCAGAGCGAGCAGGGGTTGTCCTCCTGCCGCGCGTCGAAAACGATCTCGCGTATGTCGGTTTTTATAATCGTATAGGGCAGCCCCCGCGCGGCGCACCATTCCGCGACGGGCGTAAAGTCCATGCCGGGGAAGCCCATGTCTATGGTCACCGCCTCCAGCTCGAAGCGCGACGGGTGGTAGCGCCGCAGCTGGGCGAGCGCGGCCAGCAGCGCCATGGAGTCCTTCCCACCCGAAACGCCCACGGCGACGCGGTCGCCCGGCGCGAGCATGCCGTAATCGTCCGCGCAGCGGCGCACAAAGCCGGTAAAGCGGTTCAAATCCATATCCCAGCACCTCCGGAAAAACAAAAATCGAAAACGAGTAAAAGCGAGTATTGAGCAGTATTTGAGAGCATAATGGAGATAGTATAGGTAAAACTAAATTTACTGTTGACTTTGCGCCGCCCGGGTGGTATAAATTTAGAGCGCGCTGAGGGTATTGTACTTTCGCGCGAGGCGTTTGTCAAAATATTTATCTATATAACTGGAGGCTGGAATATGTCCACTACGATGGTTAAGAAGGACGACGTCGTCCGCAAGTGGTATGTTCTCGACGCTGCCGGCAAGCCCCTGGGCAAGACCGCCGCTCTTGCGGCCGACCTGCTCCGCGGCAAGCTGAAGGTCGACTACACCCCGCATGTCGACTGCGGCGACTACGTCATCGTCATCAACGCCGAGAAGGCCGTCCTGACCGGCAAGAAACTTGAGCAGAAGTACTACCGCACCCACTCCGGCTACCCCGGCGGCCTGCACGAGACTCGCTACGACCGCCTGATGAAGCAGAAGCCCGAGCTCGCGGTCAAGCTCGCCGTCCGCGGCATGCTGCAGAAGAACACCATCGGCGGCTGGCAGCTCACCCGCCTGCGCGTCTTCCGCGGCGCGGAGCACACTCACGCCGCCCAGAAGCCCGAAGTCTGGGACCGCTAAGGGAGGTAAAGTATAATGGCTACCTATAAGAGCAAGAAGGCTTACATGTACGGCACCGGCCGCAGGAAGTCCTCCGTCGCCCGCGTGCACCTCTTCCCCGGCGGCACCGGCGCCATCACCATCAACGGCCGCGACATCGACGATTACTTCGGTCTCGAGACTCTGAAGCTCATCGTCCGCCAGCCCCTGGTCACCACCGGCACCGTCGGCAAGGTCGACATAGAGGCCACTGTCAGCGGCGGCGGCGTCACCGGCCAGGCCGGCGCTATCCGCCATGGCATCGCCCGCGCCCTGCTGGGCGTCGATGAGAGCTACCGCGCCGCCCTCAAGGCCGCCGGCTACCTCACCCGCGACCCGCGCATGAAGGAGCGCAAGAAGTACGGCCTCAAGGCAGCCCGCCGTGCGCCTCAGTTCAGCAAGCGCTAAAGGTTATCAGAATACGTCAAAAGCAGCGAAAGCAATTGCTTTCGCTGCTTTTTGCGTGTCAGAAATCGTTGTCGTATTTGCTGAAAAGGCCCATCTCCTCGAGCCGGGCGCAGCAGCCTGTCTCGATATCCGCCACGTCCTCGGTCACGTACACGTATTCCGAGCCGTCGCTCTGGAAAACGCGGGTCAGCGAGCCGTCGCGGCGGATGAAGAACCAGCGGAAGCGGCGCGTCTCGTACATCGTGTCGTATGCGTCGAAGCAGGGGAAGCGCTCCGACACATACAGCACCCGGCGGCCGTATATGTCCTTGCCGCGGCCGGATTCCGGGTCGAACCAGCTCAGCAGCTCGGCCGTGGATCCATAGCGCTTCCCGGCGGCGGTGAAGCCGTCCGCGGCGCTGAAGCGGCTTGTGCTCTCGCTCGGGTCCCGTATGACGGCAGCGAGGCCGCTCTCGTCCGTGCGCCTGCTCACCCAGCGTATGCGCCTTGTCGCGCCGAACCAGGAATCGTAGCTTACGGCGCTCCCCGGGCCTGTTATGCGCGGCATCATGGCTTCCTTTTTATTTTCAGGCTCAAGCATTCTTACGCTTACCTTCATGTTTCGCGCCCCCTGTATAAAAATCGCAGCCCTCCCGGCATGGAAGGGCTGCGCCGACCATAGTTAATTATATTAGAGCGCGCGGGCGCTGTCAAGCGGGATTATTTTGCCGCCTGCGCGCGCCGCCTGAAGCTGCGGAAGAATATCGCGAAGGCGATGAGGTTCGCGGCGAAGCAGAGCACCCAGCTCACCGGATAGGAGATGTAGAGCGCAAAGAGCGTATGGTTTGCGGCAAAGACGGTGTATATCCAGACTATGCGCAGCAGGCAGGCGCCGGTGAGGCTTATGACCGTCGGCGTTATGCTCGGGCCTATGCCGCGTATGGAGCCGCAGGTCACGTCCATAAGGCCGTCTAAGAAATACGTCGCGCCTATGAGCCGCAGCCTTATGAGGCCGTAGGAGACGACGGCCGCGCTGGGCGAATATATGTGCAGCAGCTGCTCGCCGAAGAGCGCAGCGAGCCCGCCGAGCACGATGCCCGTGACCGCGACGAACAGCAGGTTCCAGCGCAGTATAGGCGCCACGCGCTCCACCCTGTGCGCGCCGGCGTTCTGGCTGGTAAAGGTCAGCGAGGCCTGATAAAAGGCCTGCATGGCCGTGAAAACAAAGCCCTCTATATTGACCGAGGCGGTGTTGCCCGCGACAATCACGGAGTCGTCAAAGGAGTTTATCGCCGACTGGATAAGGACGTTGGAGATATTGAAAACCGTACTCTGTATCCCGGCGGGCAGGCCTACGCGCAGTATGCGCCAGAGCTTGTGCCGCACTATGCGCAGGCGCTTTATCGTAAGCTTGCAGGCGGTCTCGCTCTTTACAAGGCAGCGCACGGTGAGCGCGGCGGAGACGACCTGGCTCATAACCGTGCCTATCGCGACGCCGGCGACGTCGAGGTGGCAGACGATGACGAAAAAGAGGTTGAAGCCGACGTTTATAACGCCGCCGCAGAAGAGGTAGAGCAGCGGCCGGCGCGTGTCGCCTATGGCGCGCAGCACGCCCGCGCCGAAGTCATAGACCATCAGCGCCGGCATACCGGCAAAGACTATGCGCATATAAAGCACCGCCTGGTCGATGACGTCCGAGGTGGTGCCCATCAGCGTCAGCAGCGGCTCGGCGAGGAAAAAGCCGATGAACACAAGCGCCACGCCTATCAAAAGGCCCATGAGCATGGCCGTGTGGACCGTCTCCTCCACGTCCTCCCAGGACTTCATGCCGAAATACTGCGCGACGACCACGCTGCCGCCGGCGGACAGGCCGAGGAAGAGGTTCACTATAAGGCTGTTGAGCGAGCTTGTAGAGCCGACCGCGGCCATGGCCTGGTCGCTCGCGAAGCGGCCGACGACGATGATGTCCGCCGCGTTGAAAAGCAGCTGCAGCACGCCCGAGAGCATCAGCGGTATGGCAAAGACAAGCAGCTTTCCCGCCAGCGGCCCGGAGCACATATCCATAACAGCGTCGCGTTTCATCAGAGACCCTCTCATTCAAAACGCCGGCTCAAAAGCCGGCAAAGTCACAACACAAAGTATAGCACCGCTGCGGAAAAAAGCAAGAACAAAAAGCAGAGCAAGACCGACGAAAAAGCCCCGCTTTTTCGCCGGCCGCTTATAATTATAATGCCGCGCCGCGCGCGGCCGGCAGGGCCCCGCCGGCGGAAAAGGCCGCCCCTGCGGGCGGCCTTTTGGTGAATCATGCCTGTTTATCAATACATATCCGGGGCCGGAGCGGGAGCCGGGGCGGCCTTCTCGGGCAGGTCGGCTACGAGGCTCTCGGTGGTCAGGACCATGGCGGAGACGCTCGCGGCGTTCTCAAGGGCGCTGCGGCAGACCTTGGTCGGGTCAACGATGCCCATGGCGATCATGTCGCCGTACTTCTCATTGGCGGCGTCGTAGCCGTAGCCCGCGTTGCGGGAGGCGCTGACCTTCTCGAGGACGACGGCGCCCTCGACGCCGGCGTTGGCGGCTATCTGGCTTATCGGGGCAAGCAGGGCCTTGGCAACGATGTCGGCGCCGGTCTTTTCGTCGCCGCTCAGGGTGCGGGCAAGCCTGGCCGCGGCCTTGCTGGCCATGACGTAGGCGGTGCCGCCGCCGGCCACGATGCCTTCCTCAACGGCGGCGCGGGTGGCGTTCAGGGCGTCCTCGATGCGGAGCTTCTTCTCCTTCATCTCGGTCTCGGTAGCGGCGCCGACCTTTATCACGGCAACGCCGCCGCTGAGCTTGGCCAGGCGCTCCTGGAGCTTCTCGCGGTCGTAATCGCTGGTGGTGACGGCGATCTGGTTGTTGATCTGGGCGATGCGGTCCTTGATGGCGGCGCTGTCGCCGGCGCCGTCGACGATGATGGTGTTCTCCTTGGTGACCTTGACCTGGCGGGCGCGGCCGAGCATGGCGACGGAGGCGTCCTTGAGCTCCATGCCGAGGTCGCTGCTGATGACCTGGCCGCCGG
The DNA here is from genome assembly GCA_944385815.1 of uncultured Oscillospiraceae bacterium. GTDB lineage: Bacteria > Bacillota > Clostridia > Oscillospirales > Oscillospiraceae > Scatomorpha. The sequence continues at coordinate 8,800 of CALWYQ010000010.1, forward strand.
TGAGGATGGCGATATCCTGCAGCATCTCCTTGCGGCGGTCGCCGAAGCCGGGGGCCTTGACGCAGACGCAGGTGAAGGTGCCGCGCAGCTTGTTGAGGATGATGGTGGCAAGGGCCTCGCCCTCCACGTCCTCGGCGATGATCAGCAGCTTCTTGCCGGCCTGCACGATCTGCTCCAGCAGGGGCAGGATCTCCTGG
>CALWYQ010000011.1 GCA_944385815.1 uncultured Oscillospiraceae bacterium
GTCTCTTGCGAGTATTATGATACCCGTAAGATGTTACATGAAAAACAGGACAAATATTACACAAATGTTAAGCGGGAAAAATATTTGCCTCTAAGTCCGGAAATTGCCGCATTTGGCGGCCTTTGCCTACAAAATCCGGCGCAAGCAGCTCGCTCAGCTCGGCGACGTCGGCAAGGACATAGTCCGGCCGGGTCTCGGATAAGGCGAGCATGTCCGGCGTGGTCTCGCCGCTCATTACAAGCACGCTGACGGCCCCCGAGTTCGACGCGACGGCAATATCCGTGTACAGCCGGTCGCCCACGCAGCAGATGCGCTCGTTCGGAACGCCGGTCATCTCGGATATTATGTCAACCATACTGCGGTTCGGCTTGCCTATATAGAAGGGCCTGGAGCCGCTCGCGGCGGTGAGCAGGGCGCAGATGCTGCCGCAGTCGGGCATGACCTCGCCGGCGGGCATGGGGCAGACCCAGTCCGGGTTGGCGGCGACGAAGGCCGCGCCGCGGCGGAGGAAGTGCACCGCCCGGTCCAGCTTTTCATAGGTCAGCGTGGTGTCGAAGCCGGCGCAGACCACCTCGGCGTCGTCGTCCCGGGTGAGGGGCACGCCGTAGCGCTCAAGCTCGTTTTCAAAGGCCGGGGTGCCTACGACATAGGTTTTTTTGCCGCGGTAGCGGGTGTTCAGGTACATGCCGGTGGCCATGCCGCTGGTGAACACGTTCTCCGCCTCGCAGGGGAAGCCGAGGCGGCGCAGGCGGGCAATATAGTCCTCACCGGCGCGGGATGAATTGTTCGTGAGGTAAATATATTTCCTGCCCGTTTCGGCGAGCCTGGCGATAAAGCCGTGCGCGCCGGGAAAGACCTCGTCGCCGAGGTAGAGCGTCCCGTCCATATCAAGCAGAAAAAGCTTACAGGCACGGAGCTTATCGTAGTTCAAACCCTATCCTCCTTGGTTTATTGCGATTTTTCAGAGATGTCCTCGGGAAGGAGGTTCATCAGCTCGTCCCTGCCGGGGTTTTCAATTGCGCTTATCCGGTCGGCCTGGCGCGATACCGCGTCCTCAAAGAGGTTGCGGACGGTACGGCCGTTGCCGAAATTTTCGTCGCGGTTTTCATAGAGCTCTGTGAGCGCGGCAGTGAGCGCGGCGTCCGCTTCCGGGGAGAGGACGTAGCCGTGCTTTTTGCACTGGAGCAGGAAAATGCCGTGAAGCTCCTCCGGGGTGTAATCCGGGAAGTGGATGTATTTGTTAAAGCGCGACTCGAGGCCCGGGTTGGAGGAGATAAAGCGCTCCATGGGCCCGTCATAGCCGGCAACGATGACCACAAGCTCGTCGCGGTGGTCCTCCATGGCCTTCAGCAGCGTCTCGATGGCTTCGCGGCCGAAGTCGTTCTCCCCGCCGGAGGCGAGGGAGTAGGCCTCGTCGATGAACAGCACGCCGCCCACCGCGCTTTCAACGACCTGCGCGGTTTTCATGGCGGTCTGCCCGACGTAGCCGGCGACAAGGCCGGAGCGGTCCACCTCTATGAGCTGGCCGGTTTTCAGCGCGCCGATGGCGGCGTACAGCTCGCCAAGGAGCCGCGCTACGGTGGTTTTGCCCGTGCCGGGGTTGCCGGTGAACACCATGTGCATGCTCACCGGGGCGGCGGGCAGCCCGGCCTCCACGCGGAGCCGGCGCACCCTGACCAGGTTGACGAGGCTTTTGACCTCATCCTTGACGCTCTCGAGGCCTATAAGCCCGTCAAGCTCCGCCATAAGCTCGGCAAGCGGGCGGGTTTTGGCCTTTTCCGTGCCGGAGCCGGCATCCTTTTCGGGGGCGCCGCCCGGCGCTGCGGAGGCGGCCGGGGGCGCTTTGTCCACGAATGACGGCTCGGCGGTCGTGACATAGTCGGCGGCGTTGAGCGGGCGCTTGGAGGCCCTGACGCCGGCGCTGTCGCAAACTGCCTCGAGCCGCGCGGCGAGGGAGGAGATGTAATCAGCCTCGGCAGCGCTGATTTCCCCGTCCGTTGCGGCGAGACTCAAAAGCAGGTTGGTCACCATGCGGGCAAAAATGCGGGAGCAGTCCTTCCCAGAGGAGGCGTCGCGCCCGGCGAGGCTCCACAGGAACATGGGCGGCAGAGGGGCCTCGGCGGAGCAGACCCTGCCCGTCAGCTCCCACAGCAGGGCCGTGGGCGCTTCCCGGCCGGCGGAGAAAAGCGCGTTGTAGGCGCTTACCTCGCCCTCGCCGACGCTGCCGGAGCACCGCCAGAGCCCGAGCGCCGCCGCGCGCATAAAATCGTCCAGCTCCCTCGCGAGGGACCGGCCCGCGGCGCGGTAGAAGGCCTCGGTGTTGGCCAGGTATTCCCGGTGCAGCTTATCGGCGCTGCGCTGCCATACAGACGGCATGACGCACCTCCCGTCAGTGGTAACAAGCTTATTATAAAATAAAATGCGCCGCTGCGCAAGGCATAAGTGTGATTTGAACGTATTGAATTCTTTTTATAATGTGCTATAATAGTACTTTGCCCAACGGGGCTAAGGGATGTTATTAAAAAATTGGAGGAATATAGATGTCAAAGAAGCAGTTTAAGGCCGAGAGCAAGCGCCTGCTCGACCTGATGATCAACTCAATCTACACCCACAAGGAGATTTTCCTGCGCGAGATAATCTCCAACGCCTCGGACGCCATCGACAAGCTCTGCTACCGCTCCCTCACGGACGATAAGGTCGGCATGAGCCGCGAGGACTTCCGAATCCTCATAAGCGCGGACAAGGACTCCGGCACCCTTACCGTCAGCGACAACGGCATAGGCATGACGGCGGAGGAGCTTGAGAGCAACCTGGGCGTGATAGCCAAAAGCGGCTCCATGGCCTTCAAGCAGGACGCGGCCGGCGGCGAGGGCCCGAACGACGACAGCCTGGACATTATAGGCCAGTTCGGCGTCGGCTTTTACAGCGCCTTCATGGTCTCCGACAAGGTGACCGTCATCTCCAAGGCCTACGGCAGCGACAAGGCCTACAGGTGGGAGAGCGCCGGCGCGGACGGCTATACCATAGCCGAGTGCGATAAGGACACGGTCGGCACCGACGTCATCATGCACATCAAGCCGGACGACGACAACGAGCGTTACAGCGACTATCTCATGCCCTGGAAGATAATGCGCCTTGTCAAAAAATACTCCGACTACATCCGCTGGCCGATACAGATGGACATAGAGCGCCCAGAGGCCAGGGAGACCGGGGAGAAGAACGAGGACGGCAGCCCGAAGTACGAGACCGTAACCAAGGTCGAGCGCGAAACGCTCAATTCCCAGGTGCCCATCTGGCAACGCAGCAAGAGCGAGGTCAGCGAGGAGGACTGCATCAGCTTCTACAAGGAGCGCTATCACGACAGCACCGACCCCGCCGCGGTCATACGCATCAACGCTGAGGGCCAGGTGAGCTACAAGGCCCTGCTCTTCATCCCGGGCAGGCAGCTCCTCGACTACCTCACCAGCAGCTATGAGCCCGGCCCCGAGCTCTATTCCTCCGGCGTCATGATTATGGAGCACTGCCAGGACCTGCTCGCCGAGAGCTTTTACTTCGTGCGCGGCGTTGTGGACTCCCCCGACCTCTCGCTCAACATCTCGCGCGAGATGCTCCAGCACGACAGGCAGCTCAAGCTCATCGCGCAGAACATCAACAAGCGCATCAAGAACGAGCTCATCAAAATGCTCCAGAACGACCGGCCCAGGTACGAGGCCTTTTACGCCAACTACGGCCGCCAGCTGCGCTACGGCGCGGTGGCCAATTACGGCCAGGACATAGAGAGCCTGCGCGAGCTGCTGCTGTACAATACGGATGTCGATAAAACCGCCACGCTGAAGGAATATGTCGGGAACATGCCCGCGGCCCAGAACGTCATATACTACGCCGTCGGCGAGAGCGTGCAGAAGATACTCCGCCTGCCCCAGGCCGAGCTTGTGAGGAGCAAGGGCTATGAGCTGCTGTGCATGACCGACGAGGTGGACGAGTACATTGTGGAGCAGCTCGGCGCCCAGGACGAGAAGAAGTTCTGCAACATCGTAACCGACGACCTCGGGCTTGACACTGAGGAGGAGAAGAAGGAGTTGGAGGCCCGGGAGGCCGAGGTGAAGGATACCCTCGACTTCGTAAAGGACACGCTGGGGGACAAGGTCGCCGTCGTGCGCCTCTCCCGCAAGCTTGTCAGCGCCCCCGTCTGCCTGACCACGGAGGGCAGCGTCACGCTCGAGATGGAGCGCTACTTCAAAAAGCTCCCGCCCACGGGCATGGAGCCGCCCAAGGCGCGCCGCGTCCTCGAGCTCAACGCCTCGAGCCCGGCCTTCGCCGCCCTCGAGTCCGCCGTCAAGACCGACGGCGAGCGCGCAAGGAAGCTTGCGAACATCCTCCACGCCCAGGCCCTGCTGATAGCGGGCGAGGAGCTTGAGGACCCCGCCGCCTACGCCGAGGACGTCTGCAGCCTGTTCTGACATTCCGGCGGCGCAGCGCCGCGTACAGCCGCGGCGGCAGGAGACGGGCCGGACAGGCCGCCCTGCCGCCGCAAAAGAGCCGCACGGGGGAGCAGCCCCCGATAAAAAGGAGCCAATCATGGATAAAACGCTTGGCATATACATACACATACCATTCTGCGCCTCCAAGTGCGGCTACTGCGACTTTTATTCGCTGGCCGGGTGCGACAGGCTGATGCCCAAGTATCAGGACGCGCTTGTCGAGCACATACGCGAGAGCTATCCCGCCTTCAAGAGCCGCTATATAGACACCGTCTATTTCGGCGGCGGGACGCCGAGCTTTTACGGCGCGGACAGGCTCATAGAGCTCTGGGACGAGCTGCGCGCCTCCGGCTGCGTGCTGAAGGACTGCGAGGTGACGCTTGAGGCCAACCCGGACAGCACCGTCTACAGGGAGCTCGCAAAGCTCCGCCGCGAGGGCTTCAACCGCCTGTCCATGGGCGTCCAGAGCGCCAACAACGACCTTTTGAAGCTCATAGGCCGCCGCCACAACTGGAAGCAGTGCGAGGTGGCCATGAGCACGGCGCGCGAGGCCGGCTTTGACAACGTCAGCGTGGATTTGATATACGGCCTGCCGAGCCAGACCAGGAGCGACTGGGCGGACACGCTCATGCGCGTGATAGAGCTCAGGCCGGAGCACATCTCCTGCTACGGCCTGACGCTCGAGCCGGGCACGCCGATGTATGAGAAGTACAACGGCTCGCAGATACTCCCCGGCGACGACGAGCAGGCGGACATGTACCTCTATGCCGTCGAGACGCTTGAGCACTACGGCTACAGGCAGTACGAGATATCCAACTTCGCCATCCCGGGCTATGAGAGCCGGCACAACATGCGCTATTGGCGGCTTCAGGACTACATCGGCTTCGGCGCCGGGGCGCACTCCTGCGTGGACGGAGCGCGCTACTCCTATATCCGCGACGCCGACATGTACATAGTCGGCGTGCTGCGCGACCTTGACATTGTTGACGAGTACTCCGCGATTTCCGACGTCGAGCGCGGCAGCGAGTACATAATGCTCGGTATGCGCACCGTCATGGGCATAGAAAAGGACGAGTACGCCCAGCACTACCGAGCGGACTTCGCGCCCATAGAGAAGGCCCTGCGCGTCTTTGAAAAGAAGGGCTGGACGGTCTGCTCCGACGGGCGCTGGCATTTTACGGCCCAGGGCTTCCTGCTTTCAAACCTGCTCATAGGCGCGCTTTTGGAGGCCCAGAGCGGCTCGCGCGTGAAGGTGAACCCCTGGATGCGCGATGCGTTTGAGGCGGAGGAAAAAACCACGCTCCCCAAGAGCGACGAAGAGGTCTTTAGGGAGCGCTATGAAAAGCGACGCAAATAACTGGAATAAGGACAAAAGCTATGAAACTCTTTGGAAATGATTCCAAGCGCACCAACCGCCGCCCCGTCAGCCGGAACACCGCGGATTTTAAGCCGGTGAGCGAGGCGAAGGCCGACAAGGCCCGCGCCGCCGCCAGAAGGCAGGCCGACCGGGCCCGCGAAAGCGCGTACAGGGAGTACGCCGGCGGCGCGGCCGCGCCGAAAAAGCAGAGCCATGAGGCCGTGAAGGCCGCCGCAAAGCAGCCGCGCGCGGCAAAAAGGCCCGGCGGCAGCGGCGGGAAAAAGGCCGTTATCGCCGTCTGCTGCGTGCTTGCCGTGCTGGTGCTCGGCGCGGCGGGCTTTTGCTTTTACGTTGCCGGCTGTGACACGATATATCCCAACGTCACGCTCGGCGGCGTGGAGCTCGGCGGCCTGAGCGTCACCGAGGCGGCCTATGAGCTGGAGACCTCCGGCTGGAGCAACGAGGGCGAGACGGTCACCGTGGAGCTACCCATGGAGCACACGCTCTCCGTGTCGGCCGCCGAGGCCGGCGCGTCCGTCACCGCGGAGCAGGCCGCGCAGACTGCCTGGGACTACTGCCGCGAGGGCGGCCTTTTCGCCCGCGTGGGGCGCTACATAAGCTGCATGATTTCCGGCGGGAGCGCCGAGGTGGAAATAAAGGTAGACGAGGCCGCGGTAAGGGCCATCGTGGACGAGAACGTCGCGGACATACTCAACGACCTCGACGCCTCGGGCGTCGAGCTTGACGAGGACGCGGAGGTAATCCGCGTTGTGAAGGGCGCGACCGACCTGAGCATAGACGCCGGCGAGCTCACGAGCCTCATCTGCGGGGCCCTTGCCGAGCGCCGCTATGGCGCGCTTGAATTCGACGTGGACGAGGAAAACGCCGCCGTGCTCGACGTGGACACGCTCTATGAAGAGCTCTGCCGCGAGCCGGTCAGCGCCGGCTGGGACGCCGAGACAGAGGAGGTAACGCCCTCGGTCACGGGCGTGGAGTTCTCCAAGTCAGAGGCCCGGAGCCTCTGGGACGCGGCCGCCCTCGGCGATACGGTGGAGATACCCTGCGAGATAACCGAGCCGGAGTACACCACCGAGCAGTACGAGGAGCTGCTCTTTGCCGACGCCTTCGGCGACCCGGTGACGACCAGCCTCTCCGGCAGCACGGCCAACCGCATAACCAACGTTGAGCTCGCCGCAAATTCCATAAACGGCGTCATCCTCTCGCCGGGCGAGCAGTTTGACTACAACGAATGCCTCGGCCAGCGCACCACCGAGCGCGGCTACAAGGCCGCGGGCGCCTATTCCGGCGGCCAGGTGGTACAGGAGGTCGGCGGCGGCATCTGCCAGGTGTCGAGCGCGCTGTACTATGCCGCGCTGCTCGCGAATTTACAGATAGACGTTCGCAGCTGCCACTACTTCCCGGTGAACTATCTGCCTGCCGGGCTTGACGCCACCGTCAGCTGGGGCGGGCCCGAGTTCAAGTTCACCAACGACCGCGACTGGCCGGTAAAAATAGCCGCCAGCGTGGACAGGGCGGCCAACACCGTCACCGTGCAGATTTACGGCACCAACCTTGACGGCAGCTACGTCGTAATGGAGCACGCCGTGACGGGCTATGTCTACGGCAACAGCGAGTACCCCGACGTCGCAACGGGCTACAAGGCCTCTACCAACCGCTGCGTCTACAGCGCCGACGGCGAGCTTATAAGCCGCGAGTTTGAGGCCGGCAGCACCTACCACTACCACGAGGAGAACATAGT
>CALWYQ010000012.1 GCA_944385815.1 uncultured Oscillospiraceae bacterium
GCTACATCATGGAGGACGTGCTCGAAAAATACCTGCGCTACGCCGGATATAACGTAAAGCGCGTTATGAACATCACAGACGTCGGCCACCTGAGCTCCGACGCCGACACCGGCGAGGACAAGATGCTAAAGGGCGCGAAGCGCGAGCACAAGACCGTCATGGAGATTGCGAAGTTCTACACCGACGCCTTTTTCTCCGACTGCGCGAAGCTCAATATAAAGACCCCCGACGTAGTAGAGCCCGCCACGAACTGCATAGACGAGTATATAAAGATAATACAGAAGCTCATGGACACAGGCTATGCCTATTTTGCCGGCGGCAACGTGTACTTCGACACCTCGAAGCTTGAACGCTACTATATCTTCAACGACTTCGACGCGGAGGACCTCGACGTCGGCGTGCGCGAGGGCGTGGAGGAGGACACGAACAAGCGCAACAAAAACGACTTTGTCCTCTGGTTCACCAAGAGCAAGTTCGAGGACCAGGCCCTCAAATGGGACTCCCCCTGGGGCGTCGGCTACCCGGGCTGGCACATCGAGTGCTCCGGCATAAGCCTCAAGCACCTGGGCGGCGACCTTGACATCCACTGCGGCGGCATAGACAACGCCTTCCCCCACCACACCAACGAAATTGCCCAGTCTGAGAGCTATCTCGGCCACAAATGGTGCAACTACTGGGTGCATGTCCACCACCTGAACACCACCTCGGGCAAAATGAGCAAGTCGAAGGGCGAGTTCCTGACGGTCAGCCTGCTCGAGGAAAAGGGCTATGACCCGCTGGCCTACCGCTTCTTCTGCCTGCAGAGCCACTACCGCAAGAGCCTTGTTTTCAGCTGGGAGAATCTGGATAATGCCGAGACGGCCTATGAAAAGCTTGTCGCCCGCGTGGCGGCGCTCAATCCTGCGGACGGGGCCGTGGACGCCGGGGCGCTCGCGGCGCTGAGGGCAAAGTTCAGCGAGGCGCTGGATAACGACCTCAACACCTCCCTCGCGGTGACGGCGCTTTACGACGCGCTCAAGGCAAAGACGAACGACGCCACAAAGCTCGCCGCCGTCGGGGACTTTGACGCCGTGCTGGGGCTTTCCCTGCTTGAGAAGGCCGCGAAGCTCCGCGAGAAGGAGGCCGCCGGTGAGGAGCGCGACGAGCGCATAGAGGCCCTGCTGGCCGAGCGCACCGCCGCGAAGAAGGCGAAGAACTACGCCGAGGCCGACCGCATCCGTGACGCCCTCGCCGCGGAGGGCATAACGATAATAGACACCCCCCAGGGCCCCAAATGGAAGCGCCAGTAAAACGATAAAGGGAGAGGATTTCCTCTCCCTTTTAATTTTTGCAGTATGGCCGCCGCGTTATGCTATGGTCAGGAATATCATGAGCGGGATTGTTGCGGCGGACAGGACGGTGCTGGCGAACACGCACTGGCTGGCGTAGGCCTCGTCGCGGTTTTGCTGTATGGCGAGGGCGGTGGCTATCATGGCGGCGGGGCAGGAGGCGAGGATTACGGTCACGCCGAGGAGCATCTCGTCGTGGACGAAGGGCCGCAGCAGCGCCCAGAGCGCGAGCGGGGTTATTATAAGCCTCACGGCGCTCGCGGCGTACACGCGCCAGTCGCTCAGCGCGGCCTTTACCGAGATGGAGCCCAGCGAGGCCCCGACCACAAGCATGCTCATCGGCACTGTGCCTCCAGAGATGACGCCGAGCCCGTCCACCACCGCGGCGGGGAGCTTCCAGCCCGTCATAAACCAGGCCACGGCGATGACCGTCGCTATAAGCGGGGCGGAGAGCGCGTTTTTGACGCTCATGCCTTTGGCGCTGCCGCGTATCATGCCTATGCCGAGCGTATAGGCCAGCAGGTTGAAGGGTATGTTCGAGAGCGTCGCGAGGAGTATGCCCTCGCTGCCGTAGACCGACTCGATTATCGGGAAGCCGACAAAGACGGTGTTGGTAAAGGTAACGGTGAAGGCCGTTATACCGCGCCGGTCCGCGCGCATGGGCAGGAGCCGCGAGCACAAAAGGCCGAATGCGGCGCAGACGAGCACCATGACGAAGAATATCAGGATGTCAAAGCCCACGTCCGCGAGCGAGAGCTCCATCTCCGCCGTGGCGACGGAGTTGAATATTGTAAATACCAGCAGGACGTTCAGCACGACCTTGCTGGCCGAGCGGGTGAATTCCGGGCCGGTGACCCCTAACTTGGTGCACAGGAAGCCGACGGCCATGATGAATACGAGTATGCCCATCTGAGTGAGCACGGGCGACATGTCCAATTTAACCACCTCAAAAGGCTGCCCCGGCGCTGCCGCGCCGGGGGCGGGATTATATTTGCAGAATTATCGTTGAAAGCCCGAAGTATATTAGCAGGCTGACCGCGTCGGTTATCGTGCTTATGAGCGGGCTTGCCATGACCGCGGGGTCTATGCCTATCTTCTCCGCGAGCATGGGCAGCGTACAGCCGACGGCCTTGGCAAAGATGACCACGAACACGATCGTGGCGCTGACCGTAAAGGCCACCATGGCCGTGACGTCCCCGTTCGCGAGGAGCAGCCGGTCTATGAGCAGCATTTTTACAAAGTTCACCGCCGCGAGCGCAAGGCCGCAGAGCACGGCGACGCGGATCTCCTTCCAGATGACCCGCAGTATGTCCGCCGGCTCCGTGTCGCCTATCGAGAGGCTGCGGATTACGGCGGTGGAGCTCTGCGAGCCGGAGTTGCCGCCCGTGCCCATGAGCATGGGTATGAAGCCCGTCAGCACGGCGGTTTTGGCGAGGGCGTCCTCAAAGCGGGTTATGATCATGCTTGTAAAGGTCGCGCTGAGCATCAGGAACATCAGCCAGGGTATGCGGCGCTTCCAGAGCTCGAGCACTCCGGCGCGGGAATAGGGCGTATCCGAGGGCGTGACGCCGGCCATGATGTCGAAGTCCTCGGTGGTCTCCTCCTCCATGACGTCGATGACGTCGTCAACCGTGACTATGCCGACAAGCCTGTCCTCGCGGTCCACCACGGGCACGGCCAGCAGGTCGTAGTCCGAGATGCGCGCCGCGGCCTCGCCGCGGTCGTCCGTTGTGCGCACGAAGATGACGTTCGTGTCCATGATGTCGTCGATCACGGCCTCGTCGTCGTGCAGCAGCAGGTCCTTTACGGTCACGACGCCCTCGAGCCTGCGGTGAGCGTTGGTGACATAGCAGACGTAAATGGTCTCCTTGTCCTCGCCGACGCGGCGTATCCGCGCTATGCTCTCGCGGACGTTCATGTATTTTTTAAGGTCCACAAACTCGGCCGTCATAATGCTTCCGGCGGAGTTCTCCGGGTATTTAAGGTACTGGTTTATGAGCGCGCGGGTCTCCGGCGTGGCGGCCCGCATGACGCGCTTTACTATATTGGCGGGCAGCTCCTCCATCATGTCCACCGCGTCGTCAACGTACATGTCCTCGACTATGGCGGTCAGCTCGCTGTCCGTGATGGAGCCGATTATTTCCTGCTGCTCGGGCGTATCCAGCTCGGCGAAAACCTCCGCGCCCTGGCCCTTGCTCAGCAGCCGGAACACCATCGCCATCCTGTGCTTGTCCTCCTCGCCGAGCTCGGTCAGGAAGGAGGCGATGTCGAACTCGTTCATGTCCTCGAGCTCGTTCTGCAGCGCCTTGAGCTTGCGTTCCTCAAGCAGCTTTAAAAGCTTCTCGCGCCGCTGCTCGTAATTACGTTCCTCCACTCACGCTCACCGTCCCTCCATCAAAATCTCCGCGGCCGCCTCAGCGTCCGGCGCCGGCGGAATTGAACGGCCCCGCGTCCCGCGTCAGACGCTGCCCCAAAGATAGTCCTTCTGCTCGCCGCTCAGCTCGTCTATCTCCACGCCGAGGCTCATTAGCTTGCGCCGGGCGACGGCGCCGTCGATCTCGCGCGGGACGCGCATAGGCTCGCGCCCCAGCTCGTCCCTGTGCCTCGCGAGGTACTCCGCGCTCAGCGCCTGGATGGCGAAGCTCATGTCCATGATCTCCGCCGGGTGCCCGTCGCCGCAGGCAAGGTTCACAAGCCTGCCCTCGCCGAGGACAAAGAGCTCGCGCCCGTCGGGCATGACGTAGGCGGTTATGTTGTGCCGCGCGGTGTATTTGCGCACGGCGGCGGCCTCGAGGGCGGCCATGTCTATCTCAACGTTGAAGTGCCCCGCGTTGGAGAGTATGGCCCCGTCGCGCATGAGCTTGAAGTGCTCCGCGGTGATAACGTCCCGGCAGCCGGTGACGGAGCAGAAGATTTCGCCCAGCCTGGCGGCCTCGCGCATGGGCATGACCTCGTAGCCGTCCATGACGGCCTCTATGGCGCGGACGGGGTCGGTCTCGGTGACTATGACCTTGGCGCCCAGGCCCGCGGCGCGCAGGGCCACGCCCTTGCCGCACCAGCCGTAGCCGCTGACAACCACGTACTTGCCCGCGACGATGAGGTTTGTCGTGCGCATTATGGCGTCCCAGACGCTCTGGCCCGTGCCGTAGCGGTTGTCGAAGAGGTGCTTGCAGTCGGCGTCGTTGACCTCTATCATCGCAAAGGGCAGCTGCCCGGCCTTGAAGAGCTTGCGTATCCTGTGTATGCCGCTGGTGGTCTCCTCGCAGCCGCCTATGACCCCGGCGCAGAGCTCCGGGAAGTCGGTGCGCATGGTCTCAAGCAGGTCGCCGCCATCGTCGATGATGATGTTGGGGCCGTGGCGCAGGACGTTCCTGATGTGCCCGAAGTACTCCGCCTCGCTCGCGCCGTACACGGCGTGAACCTCTATCCCGCCCGCGGCGAGCGCGGCGGCCACGTCGTCCTGGGTGGAGAGCGGGTTGGAGCCCGTTACGTACATCTCCGCCCCGCCGGCGGCCAGTACGCGGCAGAGATACGCCGTCTTGGCCTCAAGATGCACGGAGAGCGCAATTTTAAGCCCGGCAAAGGGCTTCTCCCGCGCAAAATCGGCCTCTATGCCGCGCAGCACGGGCATATTCCGCCGGACCCAGCTTATCTTCGTCTCGCCGGAAGGGGCGAGGTTTATATCGCGTATTTCGTTCATGCTTATCCCCCTGAGCAAAGGTATTTCGCAACTTAATTATTGTATCACGGATAATTGACTAATTCAACTCAATTTCTCACCGGTCGGCGTATCGCCGCTGATAATGCGAGACTTCGGCGGGCTGTGCCCGCAGACAATTCGGGACTTCGCCCCGGCGGTCAGGGGCCGTGGTCGGCCCGGTGACTTGCCGTTTGCTAACGGCAACCGATAACCCGGGGGGCTTTCTTTTTTCTTGAAAAAGAAAGCCCCCCGGACCCCGAAAGAAAAATCGCTTTTTGCGTTTGGCAATAGACCCACGCCCGGGTGCCGCCAAATGCCGCCTATGCTTTCGCGTGGTCGCCCGCGCACCTACGTTGGATACGGGTGACATACAAGGCCTGGGGCCCGCCCGTTCCGTTACGCAGCGGCTGTTGGGCGGTTTCGCTGCCTGTACTTTGCCACAGCAACCACAGCCGCACGGTAACAATACGGGCGGGCCAAAAGCCTATTTGGTCATACGAGCCACGTTGGTGCGCGGAAAACAACGTCGCTGTCAAGGCGGCAAGGGATAGGCGAACGTCCGTTTCCCACCGGCCCCAAAGAAAAGCGATATTTCTTTCGGGGTCCGGGGGGCTTTCTTTTGACAAGACAAAAGAAAGCCTCCCGAACTCTCGGTTGCCGGTCGAACCGGCAAGTCACCGGGCGGCCACGCCCCCCAATCTCCGGGGCGAAGTCCCGAATTGCCGGGCGCCACATGCGCCCAGCCGTATAAACCCCGCCAGGGGCTGCCAATCGCCGTATATTGCCAAGCAAAAGCCTGCTGCCTACCAGGCCTTCCGGCTTACCTCCGACACCGTGTACACGGCGACAAAGGCGTCCGGGTCGAGCTTGTGTACATAGCTCATCAGGCGCTGGTACTGCGGCTTATCGACTATCACTACCAGCTCCGGGAACTGCCCGTGCGTATACGCGCCCTCGGCGCGGTATATCGTCGCGCCGCAGTGCAGCTCGTTTAAAATGT
>CALWYQ010000013.1 GCA_944385815.1 uncultured Oscillospiraceae bacterium
AGGATGACTGCATCCGCAAAAACCCGTTCAACTTCGCCATAGCCGATGTCCTGGAGGATGACACGGAGGAAAAAGCCGCGCTGACCCAGGAGCAGGAGGACCGCCTCCTGGCCTTCGCCGGCAGCGATCCGGTCTACCGGAAGTATTGTGATGAGATCATCATTCTGCTGGGGACCGGCCTCCGCGTTTCCGAGTTATGCGGATTGACAACGGACCTGGATTTTGAAAACCGCTGCATCCATGTGGACCACCAGCTCCTGCGGGACAGTGAGCTCGGCTACTATGTGGACGAGCCCAAGACCAAAAAGGGTGCGCGGCAGATCCCCATGAGCGAGAAGGTTTACCAGGCGTTGAAGCGGGCTGTGAAGAACAGAGGCAAGGCCGCCCCGGTCAATATCGGGGGCTACACCAACTTCCTGTTCCTCAACCAGAGCGGCCTTCCCAAAACGGCGTCCTGTTACGAGAGTATGTTCCAGGGGCTTGTCAGGAAGTACAACAAGCACCACAAGCCAGAAGAAGCCCTGCCGAACATCACGCCCCATACCATGCGGCATACCTTCTGCACTCGCCTTGCCCACGCTGGGATGAACCCCAAAGACTTGCAGTACATCATGGGACATTCCAACATCACCATGACGCTGAACTATTATGCTCATGCGGATTACGCCTCCGCAAAGGCGGCGATGGACAGGCTGGCGGCGTAGTAGTAACCCTCGTTTCTACTACGGTTTTATTACTTTTCAACGCCAAGTGAGGCTCCGAAATGCCATGATATGCGGGGTATCTTCCGAAACGCAAAATGCCGGAAATGCTTGATATAACAAGCTTTTCCAGCATTTGCGGAGATATGAAAAGATAATCAGAAAATCGGTAGAACTTTTTCCTGAAATACGGCGAAGCGGGGCGGGATTGCCGCCTCGCTTCGCTGCTGGTCAGACGTCTATTACATAGCGCTCGAAGGCGTTTATAACCGTCGTCTCCCCTATTTTCCGCACCCGGGGCAGGTCCCGGCCGTAGTTCATATGCACGTGCCCGTGTATCAGGTACCTCGGCTTAAACCTCTCTATAAAGGGATAGAAGGCCTCAAAGCCCCGATGGGCGAGGTCCTCGGCGTCACCGCAGCCGCGCGGAGGGGCGTGCGTGAGCATTATGTCCACGCCGCCGGCGCGGCGGACCAGCCAGCCGGCGCGGAAAAGCCGCCGGCGCATCTGCCGCTCCGTGTACTGGAAGGGCCCGCCGTTGTAGAGCGCGCTGCCGCCGAGGCCGAGTATGCGCACTCCGCCGGCAGTGACGAGCCTGTCCTCAACGCACTCGCAGCCCTCGGGCGGGTTCCTCGTATAGTTAACGTCGTGGTTGCCGTGGACATAGAGCAGCCGCGCCCGGCCCATGGTCACAAGGAAGCTCAGGTAATTCGCGCGCAGATCCCCGCAGGAGAGCATCAGATCATACTCCGCAAGGCGGCCGGGGACGTAGTAATCATATAAATACGGGCTCTCCCGGTCGGAGAGGAGCAGCAGCCTCACTTTGCCTCCCCCCTCTCGGGCGGAAGGCTGTCGCGATACACGCCCTGGAGCCTTACCATGCTGCGCGCCATGGGCAGCAGCTCGTCAAAGCCGGGTATGCTCCCGTCCACACTGTCGAGCAGGTAGTCCATATGCAGCACGTCCTCGGGGCTCAGCCAGTGGTTCCCGTCGCTTACTACCTTCCCGTCCTGAGAGCGGTAGCGGCGGTGGAAAACAGTGAGCGTGCCGTCTATGAGCCCGCGGCAGAGTATGTTCGCAAGGCTGCGCACGCCGCCGTCGAGGTCGTCGGCCAGCTCAAGGCCGACCGCGCCCGAGGCCATGCCCCACCAGTAGTTGACAGCCTTGCCGCCGTCTCTGTAGTTGAGGCCGTCCCAGCCGCCGTTCAGGATGCTGCTGAGCAGGCGGATGTAAAAATTGCCCCAGTCCCAATACGGGGAGGCGAGCGGCTTCAGCCCGCCGCCGGGCAGCACAAGGCTCAGCCCGCGGTCGCCCTGCGGCGTGTTCGGCGTGGCGACGTCGCGGTTTGATATCACGTCCACACCCATGTCCTTCAGCTCGGAGATGGGGTCCTCGCTCACCGCCGACCAGACCAGGCGCACCCGCGCGCGCGGGTTCGTGAGCTGCGCGCCGAGGGCAAAGGCGTTTATGCTCGCCGGGACGCCATAGGTCGGGCTGCTCGCCACATAGCCTATCATGTCGTTTTTCGTATACGCCCCGGCTATTGCGCCGGTGACGAACTTGGCCTCATAGACGCGGCTGTAGTAGGTGCGCACGCCGGGGTAAGGCATGGCAACGGAGCAGTTGAGCACCTTCACCTCCGGGTGCCGGGCCGCGATACGTCGGCAGGCGGGCATCAGCGGCGGCGCCGTGGCGAAGATGACCTGCGCGCCGTCGGCGACGGCGGCGTCCATGCAGGCGTCCGCGTCGTCGTCAAGCTTCAGGGTGTAGGTCCAGGAGCTGACATGGTCGTGCAGCGCCTTTTCCATCGTGCAGCGGCCCAGCTCATGCGCGGCGCTCCAGCTGCTGTTCCCCGGCGTCGGGCGGTATATGAAGGCCGCGCTGATGTGGCTCGGCCGCGCCGTGACGCCGAAAATGCGGCTTATCAGGCTCTTTTTGTCCTTCTCGCCCTCGTCCTCGTCGTCCACGCTGACGGTTATCGGCTCGGTCTGGCTCTTGGCCCTGATTTCCGGCCAGATCGCGGCGAGGCTCTTGCCGATAGCCGCGCGGGTGAGCTCCTTGAGCGTGCCGAGCGGATAAAAATCGAGGTAGACAAGCAGCGCGTCGGCCGGCGTGATGCCCAGCTCCTCGCCGCCGAGCGCGTCGAAGGCCTCGCGGAAATAGTGGAACGCGCCCAAAAAGTGGCGCCGCTCCTCCTCCGTCCAGACGTGGTCCGGCTCCATGCCGAGCGCGGCCTGCAGCCTTGCGAAGCCGCCGGGATAAGAGAAATTCACCTGATACGTGCGGCTGAGCCGGTAAAAATCCATGAATTCGTAATATATCCTGACCGCTTTGTCGTCAGAATACACCGGTATCACACGTATGACATAGCCGGGTATGTTCGGCGCGCCGAAGCTCTTGAGCACGCTGACGCGCTTGTTGCCCTCCTGGACATAAAAGCGGCCCATGTACTCGTAGGCGCGTATCGGGTCGCGTATGCCCTCGTCGCCGAGGTGCGCGGCGCAGAGGTCTATCCACTTGGCGGCAAACTCGCTGTCGGAGGGCAGCAGGGGCATGAAGTCCGCCGCAAAGGCGCGCTGCCGCCCGGGGCTCTTGGAGCCGACAATCTGCTCGGAGGGTATCTCCACCACGCCGAGATCGACGCGCCCGGCCGCCATCGAGTCTGAAAATATCTCGTCAAGGGAGGGCAGGTAGGGATATTTGCCCGCAATCAGCCTCTCCTTATAGGTTTTTTGCCCAAGCTTGAGCGCCTGGTTGTATTGCAGATAAGCCTCAGACTGGTTCATGCTTCCTCCTCGGTGGTTTGTGCGCCCTGCTCCCCGGCCGACGGCTCAGTCTCCGCCGGAACCTCCGTCTCCGCCGCGGGCGGCTCGGTAACGGCGGGCGGCTCGGTAACGGAAAGGCCGGGCTCCACGGTTATGGCAGGCTCGTCCGGCAGGACTATGGCGAGGTACTCCTCGGCCTGCTCGAGATACTCCGTCACGTCGTAGCCCAGCTCCGAGGCCACAAAGGCCGCGTAGCCCACGGTGCCCGCGCGCGTCAGGTGTATGCCGTCGGCGGTGCTTATCCACTCGGGATTTTCCGGCGCGGCGGCGCTCCAGTCAATAATGGTCAGGTTGCCGTACTCCTCCGCGAGTTCGGCTATCGTGCCGTTTACCTCGTCCTGGTATTCCATGCGCGTGCCGTAGCAGGTCACCCAGAACACGTCCCGGCCGCGGCCGAGGTAATCGAGGATGGCCTCGCCCTCCTCCACGGAAAATACAGAATTTGAGCCGAGGCCGATCACTACGGTCTCATAAAGCAGCCCGGCGCTGTCCAGCGAGCGCAGGACCTGCATGGCGTCGGCGATGGGCCGGCCCACCTCGGCGTCTATCACGCAGCCGGGCGCGGCGAGGCGCAGCTGCGGCTCCGCCGCCACCATGATGGAGTCCCCTACGAAGGTGACGCGCTCCGGCGCCGGCCGCTTTGTCGGCTCCGGCGTGGGCTCGGCGGTGTGCAGCGGGGTCGGGCTCGGCGGCTCGACGCTCGGCGCCACTATGTCCGGCAGGTCCCCGGAGGGGTCGGAGTCGTGCCGCGTGGCTATATATCCCACCGCCGCGGCCGCGAGCACAAGCGCCGCGAGCGCGACGGCAATGGTTATTCTAAGGTCGGATTTCCTCATGCAAGCCTCCGGTTCCGTGGCAGAAAAGCCACTGCTTATGACGCATAATACACCATATTGTCCGCAAAATCAAGCCAAACGCGCGCCCCCGGTTTACAACGGCGCGGGGCTGTGCTATTATATAAAGGTTGAGAGGAGGCAGCTCATGCCCGAAAAGCTCAAGGAAATAATTGCGCGCAGCGACGAGCTGCACGCGCTTTTGCAGCGCCCCGAGGTGTACTCCGACGCCGCCGAATGCGCCCGCGTCTCGCGCGAGCTCAAGGAGTTGGAGCCGGTCGCCGAGGCGGCGCGGGAATATTTTGCCGCGCTCGGCGACATGGAGTCGGCGCGCTCGCTCTTCTCGGACAGCGAACTTGCTCCCCTCGCACACGAGGAGTTTGACGGCGCGCGCAGCCGCGCCGGGGCGCTTGAGGCAAGGCTCAGGGAGCTTCTTCTGCCCAGGGACCCGGACGATGAGCGCAGCGTCATCGTGGAGATACGCGCCGGAGTCGGCGGCGAGGAGAGCGCGCTTTTTGCCGCCAGCCTGTACAGGATGTACAGCATGTACGCCGAGGCGAGGGGCTGGCAGCTCTCCGTCGCGAACGCGAACGTGACGGAGTTGGGCGGTGTAAAGGAAATAAGCTTTATGGTCGAGGGCTCGGGGGCGTATTCCCGCTTCAAGTTCGAGTCCGGCGTCCACCGCGTCCAGCGCGTGCCGGAAACCGAGGCCGGCGGACGCATACACACGAGCACGGTCACGGTGGCGGTCCTGCCGGAGGCCAGCGAGGTGGAAGTGGATATTAATCCGGCCGATTTGCAGATTGACACCTACCGCTCCTCCGGCGCGGGCGGGCAGCACGTGAACAAGACGGAGAGCGCCATCCGCATCACGCACCTGCCTACGGGCACGGTTGTGGAGTGCCAGGACGAGCGCAGCCAGTATAAGAACAAGGAGCGCGCGATGAAAATCCTTGTCTCGCGGCTCTATGACGCCGAGCGCGCAAGGCAGCAGTCCGACCGCGCGGCGGCGCGCAGAAGCCAGGTCGGCAGCGGAATGCGCAACGAGCGCATCCGCACCTACAACTTCCCGCAGGGCCGGGTCACGGACCACCGGATAGGCCTGACGCTGTACAAAATTGAGAGGATTATGGACGGCGAGCTCGATGAGCTCATAGACGCGCTCGGCGCCGCAGAGCGTGCCGGCCAGCTGGGACAAACGGAGGCGGAGGATGCGGACTGAGATAATAACGGCCGGCGGGATTTCACGCGCCGCCGAAATAATACGCCGCGGCGGGCTTGTAGCGGTGCCGACGGAGACGGTCTACGGCCTTGCCGGGAACGGGCTTGATGCACAAGCCGTTGAGCGGATTTATGCCGTAAAGGGCAGGCCGGAGGTAAAGCCCCTCAGCCTGATGGTGCACGACGCGGCGGCGATGGAGCGCTGCTGGAAGCAGGTGCCCACGGCGGCGGGCTCGCTTGCGGAGGAGTTCTGGCCCGGCCCGCTGACCATAATCGGCGAGAGCGCGGACGCCATACCGGAGCTCGTCCGCGCCGGCGGCAAAACCGTCGGGCTGCGCTGCCCGGCGCATCCGCTGACGCTCGAGCTGCTTGAAAAATGCGGCCTACCCCTCGCCGCGCCGAGCGCAAACCCCTCCGGGAAGCCGAGCCCCAAAACCGCCCGCGAGGTGCTTGAATACTTCGACGGGGCCATCGACGCCGTGATTGACGGCGGCGAGTGCGGCCTCGGCCTGGAGTCTACAATCATCACCCTGTCCGGCGTTCCGTACAAAATCCTGCGTCAGGGCGCGCTGCCGGAAAATGAGATTTCCGCGCGCCTCGCGGCCGACATGTGCATCATCGGCCTCACGGGCGGCAGCGGCACCGGCAAGACCACGGCGCTCGCCGCGCTCAGAGAATTGGGCGCGCTCTGCATTGACGCCGACGAGGTCTATCACGAGCTCACGCTCACCAGCGAGGGTATGCGCGCCGAGCTGGCCGAGCGCTTCGGCAGCGTTTTCGCGCCGGACGGGCAGCTCGAGCGCAAGGCGCTCGGGGCAAGGGTTTTCGCGGACCCCGACGCGCTCAACGATTTGAACGGAATTACGCACAAATACGTCAATCTCGAGATATTCCGCCGCCTGCGCGAGTACGCCATGTCCGGCGGGACAGTGGCGGCAATTGACGCTATTGGCATCTTTGAGGCCGGAATTGACAGGATTTGCAGCGCCGTCTTTGGAATTTTGGCGCCGCGCGAGCTTAGAATAGAGCGTATCATGGCGCGCGAGGGCATCAGCCGCGAATACGCGGCCGGGCGCGTAGACGCCCAGAGAAGCGACGAATATTACACAAATGTATGTACCGCATGTCTCGTCAATGCCGGGACTCGCGAGCAATTTTCGGCCAGCTGCATGGCCGCGTTTACGGAGGCTATAAGAAATGGAAGAAAAGAAAGACTACCGCGCCGAGCTCTTTTATGAGCCCAAAAACGGCTACGATTTCCTCAAGGGCTGCGGCGTGCCCACCGGGTATGACGGCTGCGTCTGCCCGCCGACCGAGCGTGAGCTCATGGATAAGTACTGCTCGGAGTACATCCGCTTCCTCGACAACTCGCGCACGGAGCGCGAGTGCGTGGTCAACGCCATAGAGCTTGCAAAGGCTGAGGGCTTTACCGAGTTTGTCCCCGGCATGGAGCTCAAGCCCGGCAGCCGCGTCTACTACAACAACCGCGGCAAGGCGCTTATGCTCGCCGTTTTGGGCAGCGAGCCCATGAGCCGCGGCATCAACATTGCCGCCGCGCACACCGATTCCCCGCGCCTCGACCTCAAGCAGCTCCCCCTCTATGAGGACAGCGAGCTCGCATTTTTCAAGACCCACTACTATGGCGGCATCAAGAAGTACCAGTGGACGGCCATCCCCCTCGAGCTGCACGGCAGCATCGCGCTCAAGAGCGGCGAGACGCTGGACATCGTCATCGGACGCGACAAGTCCGACCCCATCTTTACGGTCAGCGACCTTCTCCCCCACCTTGCCGGCGAGCAGATGGCCAAGAAAATGAGCGAGGGCATCAAGGCCGAGAGCATGAACATCCTCATCGGCTCCGCGCCCTATGACGACGACGGCAGCGACCGCGTCAAGTTAGCCGTGCTCGCTTATCTGAACAGCCAGTACGGCATCCGCGAGGAGGACTTCATCTCCGCCGAGCTCTGCGCCGTCCCGGCCTTTGACGTGCGCTACCTCGGCCTTGACAGGAGCCTTATCGGCGGCTACGGGCACGACGACCGTGTCTGCACCTTTGCCGAGCTCCGCGCCATACTGGACATCAAGGGCGCCCCGAGGCGTACTGCGGTTTGTATTTTCGCGGACAAGGAGGAGACAGGCTCCGACGGCGTCTCCGGCATGAAGAGCGGCGCCTTCGAGTGGTTCATCCACCAGCTCTGCAAGGCCGACGGCAGCGAGCTTGACGACTGCTTTGCGAACAGCCTGTGCGTCAGCGCCGACGTCACCGCCGCCTTTGACCCCAACTACCCCGACGTCAGCGAGAAGCGCAACAGCGCCCGCCTCAATTACGGCGTCGCGCTGTGCAAGTTCACCGGCTCGCGCGGCAAGTCCGGCACCAACGACGCCCCGGCCGAGCTCGTAGCAAAAATCCGCAGGATATTGGATAATAATTCCGTCCAGTGGCAGATGTGCGAGATGGGCAAGGTCGATCAGGGCGGCGGCGGGACGGTCGCCATGTTCATGGGCAACCGGAATATCGACACCATCGACGCCGGCGTGCCCGTGCTGAGCATGCACGCCCCCTATGAGGTCGTCGCGGCCTATGACTGCTACATGACCTACAAATGCATGTACGCGGTCTACACCGACTGAGCCATAAAAAACGGATCGCCCCCGCGCAATGCGCGGGGGCGATTTTTTCATTCCGGCTTTCCCGGCGTGGCAATTATGGTTTTATAGTCGGTGTAGACGACCTTGCCCGGCAGCGCGCCGGAGGGCTTTTTGACCCGGCGGACCTGGGTGTAATCCACCGGGACCTTGGCCGATTCGCGCGCCTCGGAGTAATAGGCGGCGAGGGCGGCGGCCTCGCGCAGGCTGACTGCGTCAGGCTCGGAGTCATTGCAGCGGATTATTACGTGCGAGCCGTGCGCGGACTGGGTGTGCAGCCAGATGTCGCTTCGGCGCGCGGTGCGCAGCGTCAGCTCGTCGTTTTGCGCGTTGTTGCGGCCCACAAGTATCTCGAGCCCCGAGCTCGAAACAAAGCGCAGCGGCCCGGCCGGCTTTATCCTGCGCTGCTTGCCGCCCTGACGCGGCTGCCTGAGCACGCCGGAGGCGGTGAGCTCGGCGCGTATCTCCGCGACGTCGGCCACGGATTCCACGCGGCTGAGCGCGTCGAGCGTGCTCTCAAGGTAATCGAGCTGCTTCTCCCCGGCTTCTATCAGCGCGGCGAGGTGCTTTTCGGCCGTTTCGGCCTTACGGTACTCCTTATAGGCCTGCGCGGCGTTCTGCTGCGGGGTTTTGAGCGGGTCCAGCTGCAGCGTGACCGTCGGGCAGCCCTCAGTGTAGTAGTCCTCGCACTCGAGCGTCCGCGCACCCTTCTGCGCGCGCCAGAGGTTCGCCGTTATCAGGTCGCCGCGGCGGCGCAGCTCCTCGCGGTTGGCGCTCTTTTTGAGCTCCTCGCGCTGGGCGGCAAGCTTTCGCGCCTGGCGGTCGCGGAGCGTACGGACGGTTTTGAGCGTGTCGTGCGCGGCGCGGCGCAGCTGTTCGGCGCGGTCGCGGCTGCCGTAAAATGTGTCCAAAAGCTCGGACCAGCTCTCACAGGCGCGGTTCGCCCCATGTTCGCCGTACTGCGTTATCCGCATGAAGGAAAAGTCCTTCGCCCTGCCGTCCAGCTCTAAGAGCGTCGGCGTTATTTCGCCGGCGGCGACGCTCTCGGCAAGGGCGTCCATGGCCTCGCCGAGGCCCTCCCAGCCGCCGGCGCGCGCGGCGGCCTCTCGCGCGATAAGCGGCGAGAGCGCCGAAAAGCTGTCCAGCAGCCAGGCGGAGGGCTCCCTGTCCTTCGCGGCGTTTTCCAGCATACGCCTGCGTTCTTCTGCGCCGATTGTATAAAAGCAGGGCTTTGCCGGCTTTTGCGGGAGCTTATACAGCATCCCCGGAAGCAGGCGCCGGTAGGCCTCCTCGCCGAAATCCACCCGGCGCAGGCAGTCTATGATGCGCAGCTCCTCGTCGCAGAGGATAACGTTGGCCGCTCGGCCCATGAGCTCCACAACAAGCGTGCGCGGCGTCTCCACACCGAGCTCGTCGCGGGCGGTGAGCCGGAGCATAAGCAGCCGCTCACAGCCCGGCTGCTCTATGGAATCAATCCGCGCGCCGGCAAGGTGCTTGCGGAGCAGCATGCAGAACATCGGCGGATTATCCGGATTTTCGTATTTTTGCCGCGTAAAATGCGCCCTCGCGCCGCTGCCCGCCGCGGACAGCAGCAGGCGGCGCGCGCCGAGGGCCGTGTATACGCTCAGGAGCAGCGTGTCCTTTGTTGGCTGCTGCACCTTGTCTATCCGCGCTCCGGCGAGGCATTGCAGCTCCCGCGCGAGGCCGGAAATACATATTGCGTCAAGAGGCATGGCTTGACTCCCTTTCAAATCCCCGCGTCCGCGGCGATTTTCTCGAACAGTTCACGTATCCTGCCACTCTCTCCGGCGAGCCACAGCCAGCCGAAAACGGCCTCTAAGCCCGTCGCGGCGTGGTACTCGGCCTTTGAGGCGGCGTGGGGGACGGAATTTACATGGCTGTTGCGGCCGCGGCGGTAGACGCTGCGCTCGGCCTCGCTCAATTCCGGCAGGATAAGCGCGGCGGCGCGGGCTTGGGCCGGGGCCCTGACGAAGGCCACCGTGGCACGGTGGAGGTCCACTACCCTGGTCTGCCCGCCCTCGGCAAGGCGCGTGCGTACAAGCAGCTCGTATATCGCGTCGCCCACGTGGGCAAGGGACAGTATGCTCATCGCGTTGAGCTCGGCGTGCGTCATTCGCTGTCCTCCATGTCCGCGTCCGTGCCGAACTCGGCCTCAAGGCGGCTGCGCTCCGTGGGTGCGGAGCCGTGGATGAGCTGCATCTCCTGCCACTGCTGCTTTGTTATGAGCACCTGGCGCGGCTTGCTGCCCTCAAAGGGCCCGACAATGCCCAGCTCCTCCATCTGGTCCACTAACCTTGCGGCACGCGAGTACCCGAGCTTCAAGCGGCGCTGCAGCATCGAGACGCTGGCCTGCTTGGTGTCAAATATAACGTCCACCGCCTGGGGCAGCAGCTCGTCATACTCTGCGAAGGCGCCGGCCTCGCCCAGCGGCTCGTCCTCGTCCTCGCGGGAGTGCTTGTCCTTCCCGGCCTTGTCCTTCTCCTGGGCGGCCTTTTCGATCTCGTGCAGCACCTCGTCGCTGTACTCGGCCTCGCTGGAGCCCTTTATGAAGTCGATAACGTCCTCGCGCTCCTCGTCGGAGACAAAGGCGCCCTGAACGCGGATGGGCTTGCCGCTGCCGAGCGGCGAATAGAGCATGTCGCCCATGCCGATGAGCTTCTCAGCGCCGGAGCTGTCGAGGATTATGCGGCTTTCCATCGCGCTCGAAACCGCAAAGGCTATGCGGCTCGGTATATTGGCCTTCATAAGGCCGGTAATTACGTCGGCGCTGGGCCGCTGGGTTGCGATTATGAGGTGCATTCCGGCGGCGCGGCCCATCTGGGCGACGCGGCAGATGCTCTCCTCAACGTCCTTGCTCGCCACAAGCATGAGATCCGCAAGCTCGTCTACAACGATGACCACCTGCGCCATCGTGTCCCCGCCCGATTTCTTCTGGTGGGCGTTGTAGCCTGCGAGGTCGCGGACGCCGACCTCGCTGAACATGCGGTAGCGCTTGAGCATCTCCACAACCGCCCATTGCAGCGCCCCGGCAGCCTTTTTCGGGTCCGTGACCACGGGCACATAGAGGTGCGGTATGCCGTTATAAATGCCCAGCTCCACCATTTTGGGGTCGATCATTATAAGGCGCACCTGCTCGGGCGTGGATTTATACAGCAGGCTGAGCAGCAGCGAATTGAGGCAGACGGATTTGCCGGAGCCGGTCGTGCCGGCGATGAGCATATGCGGGAGCTTCGCGATGTTGCCCACAACGCATTTGCCGGAGATGTCCTTGCCTATGGCGAAGGAGAGCGTGCTCTTGGCGTTCTGGAACTCGGGGGATTCGATGACCTCACGCAGATAGACGATGGAGACTATCTTGTTGGGGACCTCTATGCCGACGGTGCTTATCTTGTCGGGGATCGGCGCTATCCTGACGTTCATCACCCCGAGCGACAGGGCTATGTCGTTGGCCAGATTCGTGAGCTTCGTCAGCTTGACGCCGGCGTCCAGCTCGAGGTCATAGCGCGTCACCGTGGGGCCGCGGGTCGTGCCGACTATGCGCGCGGAGACGCCGAAGCTCTTGAGCGAGGCCTCGAGACGCTCGCGGTTGAGCGCGATCTCGTCCCGGCCGTCGGGCGCGGCGGCGCCGGATTTGCGCAGCAGGTCTATGGGCGGGAATTCATAGCTCGCGGTGGTCGAGGCGCCCTTCTCTATGGCCGCCGCCATCTCGGCGTTCACGTCCTCGTCCGGCTCGGGCCTTGCGGCGGCGCGGGCGGGGCTGGGCTGCTCGCGCATTATCTCGTCCACGGTGGCGGCGATGACGCCGGAATCGACCTCCGCGCCGGCCTCGTCCGCCTCGGGCTCGGGGCTGTTCTCAAAGGTGGAGACCGGCGGCTCCTCCCGCCGGGGCTTTATGCCCGTGGAGCGCGCCTGCGGGGCGGGGCGCTCGACCTCCGGGTGCGCGGTATAGGCCGAGCTGACCGGGATGGGCGTGGAATCCGCGCCCTTGCCGCGGCGCTCGCTGCGCCTGGGCTCGGGCGGGCTGTACTCGCGGAACTGTTCGGAGTACTCGTCCTCCTCGCCAGGCTCGTCGTCCATGGGAACGTCTATCGGGACGTTGCGGCGCGGAGCGCGGGCGGGCGGGACCTCGGCCAGCTTGCGCGCGGACTTGTCCTCCCTGCCGCGGCGGGCGCGGGGCCCGGCCTCGTCCCCGGCCTCATACTCGTACTCCGCCGGCGTGCGGCTGCGCCAGGAGGCTATCAGCTTCGCCGGGGTCACGCGCGCGACGCACATGCACAGGAAGGCCATAACAGCCAGCAGTACCGGTATCGCGCCGTAAACGCTGAACATCTTCTCAAGCGACATGCTTGTGAGCCCGGCCAGCAGCCCGCCGCTTTCAAGCCGCGTACCGCTGACATAAAGCCGCTCGCACAGGTCCATGAAGCCCTTGCCGAAGGCGTAGCCGTCCCCGGCGAAGAGCATGTGCGCCGCCGCGCCAAGGAAGAGCGGCAGGAGCATCGCCGCCGTAACGCGCAGCACTACGGGGCGGCCGCGGTGCGTCGCCAGGATATAGGCCGAGACCAGGAGCGCTATCGGGAACAGGAAATAGCCCCAGCCCAACAGCCCCTTTATAAAGCCGCAGAACACGTCGATGAACAGCGCCTCGACCTCAAAATAGCCTATGAGCGAAAAAATGCCCAAAAACGCGCATACCGCCGCGCCGACCTCGCGCCGGATGGGGCGCGGGGCGTTCTTTGCCGGGGCCTTGGAGCGCGCAGCCGTGCTCTTTTTTGCCGTGCCGGTGGATTTTTTTGTCCCGCCGGAGGAGTTAGCCATATTCAGCCTGCCTTTCTCAGTAGCTGAGCGACAGCACCAGCGTCACGATGCCGGCGGCCCAGCAGTAATATGTAAAGAATCCAAACTTGTTACGCCTGGCTATGAGCTTCATAAGCAGTATCGCCGCTATGCCGGAGACCACGGCCGCCGCCATTCCGACGAGGTAAACCGGCAGCGTGGAGAAATCAAAGTCCGTCTGGATAGCGTCCACGATGCCGAGTATGTTCGCGCCGAGGACGGCCGGGATGCTCATAAGGAAGGAAAAGCGCATGGCGAAGCTGCGGTCGAGGCCCGTGGCGATGCCGGCGGTTATCGTGGTCCCGCTGCGGGAGAGGCCGGGGATCGTGGTCACGCACTGGCAGCAGCCGATGATAAGCGCGTCGCGGATGCGCATGGTTTTTTCGGTCTTTGTGCCGGGCTTCATCCTGTCGGAGACATAGAGCAGGCAGCCCGTCAGGATAAAGGCTATGCCTATGAACCAGCTCCTGTAGTAGAGCTCCTCTACAAGCCCGTTGATAGGCACTATGGCGAAGAGCGGCAGCGTGGCGATCACAAGCATAAGAAAGAGCCTCGCCGCGGGCAGGGGCTGCTGTATCCTGGCGCCGGAGCGGTCGCGCCCGCCGCGGAGCACGATGAAAACCTCGCGGATGATGTCCTTTATATCCTTCCAGTAGCAGATGAAGATGCTCACCAGGGTGCCTAAATGGAGCAGCACGTCAAAGAACAGGTGCCCCTCCTCAAGCGTATTCATGTGGAACAGGTTCTGCAGCACGCTGAGATGCCCCGAGCTCGAAATAGGCAGGAACTCCGCAAGCCCCTGCACCAGTCCCAAAAGAATTGCGTCAAATATGTTCAAGGCCTATACCTCCAAGTGTCAGCTATCTGATTATTATACCACGCACTCCTTACAAAAACAAGGCCAAATGCCCGCAGGCTATTATATAAGCGCGCAGGCAAAATAATAACGCGCAAAA
>CALWYQ010000014.1 GCA_944385815.1 uncultured Oscillospiraceae bacterium
CTCCAGCCACTGGGAGTCGGAGAAGAGCTCCGTGCCCATCAGCCAGGTGGCCGCCGTGTTCAGGGCGCCGGGCACCTCGGAGAGCAGCATCCGCAGGCAGTTGGCCAGCTCCGGCAGAACGATCCAGAGCAGCAGCGCGACGATGGCCGCGAAGGTACGGTACGCCGCCAGCAGGCATACGCCGCGCCGCGACTTTACCGCGGCCGGCTTCTTGGAGCCGAGGAAGTAGTGGCGCTCGTAAAAGCTCATCGGGATGTTCACCACGTAGGCGATGCACGCGCCCACGATCAGCGGGCCCGCCGCACGCGCGAGCAGCGCCAGCAGGGAGGTGAACGGCTCCCAATAGTGGATGCACAGAAACAGCGCGAACGCGCTGACGCCCACGCGCAGGCAGGTCTTCCATTCGGGCTTCATAGGCCACCTCCGGGTCGTTGATAAACATATCATACCACATCTGTGCGATTTTTCAACCCGCCGCCAGGCTGCGATAAGGAGGCAGTTGCGCTGCGCGCCGCGCTGAGGGAGGGCCCCCGCGAGGGGGCTTCTGAGAGATTTCTTTTGCCTGCGCCAAAAGAAACCCCTCAGACTCCAAAGAAAAGCGCTTTTGGTGCTTGTCGGTAGGTAAAATCTGCCCGTTAGTTCGGGTGGTGACGGACTTTCAGGTGGTCATCCCGTCGTCGGATGGCTTTGCACAACGCCGACCGCGGTTGGCTTCGCTTCGCTCGCGCCGCTGACGGGTCGATAATTTGCAAGGTAGTGCCGCGACCGCAGGGAGCAACGCACGGCCGGCGATGCTGAACACCCATTCGACAACGGGATGACCACGTTTGATGACCGAGAAGTTGTAAAAACACGCAAAAAACGCTCCGGTTTACACCAGAGCGTTTTTCTTTGGGGCGCCACACCCGTTTCTTTGGGCAAGACCAAAGAAATGGGGTGGCAAGGGGGTCGCAGGGACATCCGTCCCTGCACCCCCTCCCTGCGGGCGGGCCGCAGGCAATTGCCCCCGGCCGCTGGCCGGTCATTCAAGCAGGCTCATGATGCCCTCCTCGGCTATCTGGCCGCGGATGGCGTCGAGCTCGGAGCCGATGATCTCGTCCAGCACGCGCATCCCCAGCAGCTCCACGGGGGCCTTGTCGTCAGTGAGGATGTAGTCCCCGCCGCCGGCGGGGGCGAGAGCATCGTCCACGCGCCGCATGATGGCGCGGTAGCCCTCGTCCTCAAGCTGCGGGTAACGGCTCTCGAAGCGCGCGAGCGCCTCGGCGTCCGCGCTGGCGAAGAGCTCCATGTTGCTGCCGCCGCTCACGCGCACGGTGTAGACATGGGGGAACACGCTGGCGATGGTGTCGATGAGGTATTCGTTCATAGAGCCCTCGCTCTCCGAGCGCATGGACATGTTCACCACCATCACGCCGCCGGGCGCGAGGTGCTCGCGCACCTCCGTGAAGAACTCCACGCTGCTCATCTGGAAGGGTATGGTGATGTCCTGATAGGCGTCCACCATGATGACGTCCCAGCTCCCGCCGCTGGCGGTGAGCCACGCGCGGCCGTCGCCGACGATGGCCTCCACCTCCTCCGGCAGGTCAAAATACTCCCGGGAGATGTCCACGATCTTCTCGTCGATCTCCACGCCCGTCACCTGGCAGCCGGGGAAATATTCCAGGCACTGCTCGGCGAAGGTGCCCGTGCCGAGGCCGAGGATCAGCACGTCCTCCGCCTTCTCCGCCATCAGCGGGGCGGCCAGGGCGTAATCGTAGTACATCCCCGTCATGCTGCCGGATTTGACCTTGATGGACTGCACGCCGAAGGCCACGTTGGTGGAGAGGGCGATGCGCCGCTCGTCCTCCGTCACCTGTAAATAATTGTAGATGCTCTCGTCCTCGAGCACGATATCGTCGCCCTCCCAGAAGGCGAAGGAGTAGTTCATGGGCGCGAATACGAGCGCCGTGATGACAAGGGCGCAGGCCGCGCCGCGCCCTATCCACCGCCGGCGGGAGATAAAGAACGCCAGCGATATGACAGCCAGTATGGCGGCGAAGATGAGGAAAGTGCGCGCCGTGCCGACGGCCGGGATGGTGACGAAGGTGGGCAGGAAGGTGCCGATGATGCTGCCTATCGTGTTCAGCGCCTCCAGCTCGCCGAGCGTCTTGCCGTTGTCATCCAGGCTCTCGGTGGTGTATTTCATCAGCGAGGGCGTGACCGTGCCCAGCAGCATCAGCGGGAACACGAAGAGCGCCAGGCAGGAGCAGAGCGAGGCCCAGACGAGGAAATTGGAGCGCACGAACAGCGCCAGCAGCCCGGAGACGCCGGCGATCACGTAGCGCCCGGCAAAGGGTATGAGCGCCGTCCACACGGCCACCAGCAGCAGCCGCTTGAAGAGCCGCTCCGGCTCCGGGTGTTTGTCCGCGCTGCGCCCGCCCCAGACGTTGCCTATCGCCATGGCGATCATGATGGTGCCGATGATCACCGTCCAGACGATCTGCGAGCTGGAAAAATACGGCGCCAGCAGGCGGCTCGCCCCCAGCTCTATGGCCATCACCGACATGCCGGAGAAAAAGGACGTGGCGTAGAGGAACATCTTCCTGCCCATCACGGGGGCGCTTTTGTTTTCCATGTTCATCCCTCCCTGGGTACAGGGGATATCATAGCACGGATGTGCGGAAATATAAAGCCCCGCGCCTTGTCAAACGGCGCGCCGTGCCCTATAATGGTGTAAATAATGTGTGAACGGGGGCGGGGCTATGGTATCGAGGATACGCACGCTGGGCATCCGCGGCATCGGCGGCTACGAGGTGTCCGTGGAGTGCTCGATGTCGCAGGGGCTGCCGGGCTTCGACGTGGTCGGGCTGCCGGACGCCGCGGTGCGGGAGGCGCGCGAGCGCGTCCACGCCGCCATCAAAAACGCCGGGCTGAAGTTCCCCGTCTGCCGCCTGACGGTGAACCTGGCCCCGGCGGACACGAAAAAGGCCGGCACCATGTACGACCTGCCGATACTGCTGAGCGTCCTCGCCGCGGCGGGGCTCATCTCCCGCCCGCCGGAGGACTGCGCCTTTTTCGGCGAGCTCTCGCTCTCCGGGCGGCTGCGGCCCGTGCGCGGCGCGCTGCCGATGGCCCTGGCCGCCGAGCGCGCCGGCATCCGGCAGCTCTTCGTGCCGGAGGACAACGCGCCGGAGGCGGCCTTCGCCGGCTCGGTGCAGGTGATGCCGGTGCGGAGCCTTGCCCAGCTGCTCGAATACCTGCGCGGCCAGTGCGAGATCGAGCCCGCCGCCGCGCCGGAGGTGCATCCGCACGCCGCGGGCGGGCCGGACTTTGCCGAGGTCAAGGGCCAGGAGAACGTCAAGCGCGCGCTGGAGGTGGCGGCCGCCGGCGGGCACAACATCCTCATGGTGGGCCCGCCGGGCGCGGGCAAGAGCATGCTCGCCAAGCGCATCACCTCCATTTTGCCGGACATGAGCCGCGCGGAGATCCTGGAGACGACGGAGATACACTCCGTCAGCGGCCTCACCAGCCGCGCGCACCCGGTGGTGGACGCGCGGCCCTTCCGCTCGCCGCACCACTCCACCTCCGTTGCCGCCCTCGCCGGCGGGGCGCAGCTGCAGCCGGGCGAGATGAGCCTGGCGCACAACGGCGTGCTCTTCCTGGACGAGCTGCCGGAATTCCACCGCGACGTGCGCGAGGCGCTGCGCCAGCCGCTCGAGGACGGCGTCGTGACCGTGTCCCGCGCCGCGGGCAGCGCGACCTACCCGAGCCGCTTTATGCTGGTGTGCGCCATGAACCCCTGCCCCTGCGGCTGGTACGGCGACCCGGTGCACAGGTGCAGCTGCACGGAGCGCGCCGTGCGCAGCTACCGCTCGCGCGTCTCCGGCCCGCTGCTCGACCGCATAGACATATGCGTGGAGGTGCCGGCGCTCGAATACTCCGAGCTCTCCGGCAAGGCCGCGGGCGAGCCCTCGAGCGCGATAAAGGCGAGGGTGGACGCCGCAAGGAAAATCCAGCGCGAGGCCCTCGCCGGGAGCGGGGCCGACTGCAACGCGCATATGGGCCCGAAGGAGATGGAGCTGCGCTGCGCGCTCTCGCCCGAGTGCAGCGAGCTTATGGAGCGGGCCTACAAGGCCATGGGCCTGACCGCCCGCAGCTACGACCGCATCCTGCGCGTGGCGAGGACCATAGCGGACCTCGCCGGCAGCGCCGGCATCCGGCCCGAGCACCTCGCCGAGGCCGTCCAGTACCGCACTCTGGACCTGAACGGCGAGGACAAGCCCTGAGCCGCCCGGCATATAAGCGCCAAAAACCGCCCGGAAATTTTTCCGGGCGGTTGCTTTGTCCGGCGGCCTGTGATAAAATAGCCTGAAAACTTATGCGGACACATCAGGTGATATTTTGAAGGACATTATTTTACTCAAGCAGGGCGAGGTCGTGCTCAAGGGGCTCAACAAGCGCTACTTCGAGCAGAAGCTGCTCGCCAATATCCGCAAGCGCCTCAAGCAGATCGGCGCCTTCCGCGTCTACTGCGTGCAGTCCACGGTCTATGTTGAGCCTGAGGACGATTCGGCGGATATGGACGCCGCCTTTGAGGCCATGCGGCATGTATTTGGCATCATCGCGCTCACCCGCGCGGCGGCCTGCGAGAAGAACGAGGACGCCATCTTTGAAAAGGCCCGCGAGTACCTGCGCGAGGACATGGAGAGCGCGCGGAGCTTCAAGGTGGAGACCCGCCGCTCGGATAAGAGCTTCCACATGACCAGCATACAGCTCAGCCAGTACGTGGGCGGGCTTTTGGCGGACGCCTTCCCGGACACGAGGGTGGACGTGCACAACCCGGAGCTTGTCGTCCACCTCGAGGTGCGCGACTACGCGGCCTATGTCCACGCGGCCCCGGCGCCCGGCGCGGGCGGAATGCCCGTCGGCTCCAACGGCAGGGCGGTGACGCTGCTCTCCGGCGGCATAGACTCCCCGGTCTCGAGCTATATGATAGCCCGCCGCGGCGTGAAATTGGTGCCCGTTCACTTCTTCAGCTTTCCCTACACCAGCGAGGCCGCCAAGGAGAAGGTCATAGAGCTGGCCCAGCTGCTTGTGCCGGCATGCGGGCCGATGTGCCTCCTGGTCGTGCCCTTCACGCATATCCAGGAGGAGATGCGCATGAAGTGCCCGGAGGAGTATTTCACCCTCGTCATGCGCCGCTTTATGATGCGCATAGCGGATATCCTCGCCGGGCTCAACAGCTGTAAGGCCATAGTCACCGGCGAGAACCTCGGCCAGGTCGCGAGCCAGACCATGGAGGCCATGGCCGTCACCCGCGCCGTCACGGACAAGCCCATACTGCAGCCGCTTGTCGGCATGGACAAGGAGGAGATAGTCCGCCGCGCCCGCGAGATAGGCACCTTTGAGACCTCCATACTGCCCTATGAGGACTGCTGCACCGTGTTTACACCGCGCCATCCGCGCACCAAGCCGCGCCTCAGCGACGTGGAGGCCGCGGAGAGCGGCCTGGATATAGATACCCTCGTCCGCGAGGCCGTGGACGGGGTCGAAAGGATATGGATAGACCTTGAAGGCTGAAATCATCTCCGTCGGCACCGAGCTGCTGCTCGGCACCACGATAAATTCCGACGCTGCGGACGTCGCGCTGCTGCTGAGCGAGTACGGCATAAACGTCTACTGGCAGACCGTGGTCGGGGACAATCCGGGCCGCGTGATAGAGGCGGTGCGGCGCGCGAAGGAGCGCGCGGACATCATCATCACCACCGGCGGGCTCGGGCCCACCTGCGACGACCTCACCAAGAACGCCATCGCCGAGGCCTTCGGGCTGAAGCTGGTGCTCAACGAGGGCGAGGAGAAATGGCTGCGCGGCCTCTGGCGCGAGCGGCACTACACAAGCCTTGAGATAACGCCGAATAACCTCCAGCAGGTCATGCTGCCCGAGGGCTCCACCCCGCTGAGGAACGATTGGGGCACCGCGCCCGGCTGCGTGCTTGAGGCCGGCGGCGTCATGGTGATCATGCTGCCGGGCCCGCCGCGGGAGATAAGGCCCATGCTCGAGCACAGGGTGCGGCCCATACTCGCCGGCCTCTCGGACGGCGTCATAGCCTCGCACACCATACATTTCTTCGGCATAGGCGAGAGCGAGATGGAGTATGAGCTCAGGGATTACATGAACTCGCTGACGAACCCCACGCTCGCGCCCTACGCCAAGAACGCCGAATGCCTTGTCCGCGTGACGGCGAGCGCGCCGACGCCCGCCGGGGCGGAGGCCATGATGGCCCCCGTGATAGAGCGCGTTACGGGCATGTTCGGCAGCCTCGCCTATGGGATGGACACGCCGAGCCTTGCGGAGTTCACGACGAAGCTTCTCATAGAGCGCGGCCTCACCCTCGCCACGGCGGAGAGCTGCACAGGGGGCGAGCTCGCCAAGAGCGTGACCGACATCCCCGGCGCGAGCGCGGCGCTCAAGGGCGGCGTGGTGGTGTACACTAACGAGGCCAAGAGCCGGCTTTTAGGCGTCCCGGAGGAGCTCATCGCCGCGAAGGGCCCGGTCAGCTACGAGGTCGCCGTGGAGCTCGCGCGGCGCGTGCGGGAGCTCATGGGCTCGGACTTCGGCATCGGCATAACCGGCCTTGCCGGGCCGGACGGGGACGGCGTCCATGAGGTGGGCACGGTTTTCATATCGCTCGCCGACGCCGGCCACGTCTGGGTGCGCGAAAAGCGCCTCGCCCAGCGCGGCAGGCAGCAGGTGCGGCTCTACGCCTGCCAGCACGCCTTTGACATGCTTCGCCGCCGCGTCTGCGGCCTTGAGATAACGGAGGAGGCTCGCTGATGACAATATATCTTGTCCGCCATGGCGAGAGCGAGTGCAACGTAAAGGGTATGCTCTACGGGCGCACGGACTGCGCACTCACCGAGCTCGGCCGCCGTCAGGCCGCCGCCGTAGCGGAAAAGCTCCGCGGCGAGCACATAGAGCGCTGTGTGGCGAGCCCGCTCATACGCGCGTCCGACACCGCCGGCGCAGCCGCGTCGGCGCTGGGCCTCGAGCTTGAGTACGACGAGAGGCTGATGGAGCAGGACATGGGCGAGTGGGAGAACGTGCCCTTCATGGAATACTTTAAAAGCGACAGCCGCGTGCGCGAGATGATGAAGGACTGGACCGTCGTCGCCCCGCCGGGAGGCGAGAGCTTTGACTCGCTGCGCCGGCGCGTGGCCGCGGCACTGGACGATATCGTCGCCGCGGGGAAGGATACGCTCATCGTGGCCCACGCCGGGCCGCTCTCCGCCGCGACCGCGGTGCTGCTCGGCCTGCCGGACTCCGCCGCCAGGCGGTTCTGGTACGAGCAGGGCTGCTGGACAAGCGTGGACAATGCCCAGGGCATCTTCAAGCTCAGGTTTTTCAACAAATAAGACGCCTTCGGGAAAGGGGTAAGGATAAGATGAAAGAGAATCGCCGTAGCTCCGGCGGAAGGACCGCGGCGCATGTCCTGGCCTTTATAGGCATGGCCGTGCTGCTGATTGCCATCGCCGCGGGCGCAGCGCTGTATATAGCCACAAAGGGCCCGAGCCCGAGCGCGCGGGAGATAGTCTACGACTGGGCGTCCGAGCGCGGCCTGGGATCCGTCGCGGGGCTCTTCCTCTCGCAGGAGGAGCTGGCCGCCATGGCCGACGTCCCGGGCGAGAACGCCCCGGAGGACGATGCGCAGCCCGGGGAGACGCAGCAGCCCATGATAAGCATAAGCGAAGAGGCGCCCGAGACGGCGGAGCCGGAGGAGAGCGCCGCGCCCGAGGAGAGCGCCGAACCGGAGGAGAGCGCCGGGCCGGCGGAGGAGGAAGCGTAAATGAGCGACCTTAACGATATGAAGTTCAAGAGCCTCTCGGACGACGAGGAGCTGGAGCGCCTGCTTGAGAGCATACGGCGCGACATAGGCGAGGCCTCGCCGGAGCCGGCGTATTCAAAACGCCCGGCTGAGGCGAAAAAGCCCGAGCCTGCCGCGGCCGAGGCCCCCGCCGCCGCGCCGGCGGCCGCGCCCCGCGCGGCGGAGGAGGCGCGCCGCGCCCAGCCCATACGCCAGCCGCGCCCGAACGCAGCGCGCCGGGCGGAGCGCAGCGCGATAGAGAGCCGCCCGGCCGAGGCGGCGCCCCGCCGCGAGGCGCGCCGCGCTGAGCCGGAGCCCGAGCTCCCGCCGGAGCGCGAGCGGCTGCACGTCGCCCACCCGGAGGAGGAGCGCGAAAGGCGCGGACACTTCGGCCTCGCGTTCGGCATATTTACGGCGCTGCTCTTTGTAGTCCTCGCCGCGGGCTGCACGCTGCTCTGGTTCTACCTTGACGCCTATGAGGCCACGCGGCCCGGCCGCGTCATGGACGAGTTCACCGAGCTCGCGGACGAGCAGTACTGGGCCGACGCGCTCGAGACGAGCTTTACCGTTGGCGAGACGCCCTTTGAGGACCGCGACGAGCTCATGGAGGAGCTCTGCCTTGCCGTATTGCGCGAAAACCCGCTCACCTACCGCGAGGACGAGCTCTGGAGCGAGGATAACCTTGTGTACATAGCCTCCGCGGGGGACAGGGATGTCTGCCGCGTCACGCTCGGCCCCGTTGAGGAAAACGGGGACGCCGGCTTCGGCTTTAATTACCTCTCCGTGCAGCGCGTGGAGCTGCTTGCGGAGTTCACGGCCCCCGCGGCCTATGAGATAGACCTCACCGTCCCGGCCGGCAGCACGCTTGCCGTCAACGGCGTCACGGTAACGCCGGATTACATAGCCGACGGCGCGGAGATAAGCTCCGAGAGCATAGGCGAGCTTGAGGAATCGCGCGCCGCCGAGCTCTACACGGTCTATCACATCGGCGGGCTCTATGCCCCCGTCGAGGTCTACTGCGCCGGCGCTGAGGGCGGCGCGCTCAGCCCCGAGGCCGAGCCGGAGGGGAATTCCCTCACCTTTGCCCTGCCCGAGGGTGGGCTCGATTACCGCATCCTTGTGCCCGAGGGCGGCTCGGTCAGCGTTAACGGCGTGGAGCTCGGCGAGAGCTACAAGTCCGGCGAGAGCGTAACGCCCGCCCTGCTTGAAGGCTTTGATGACTACGGCACGCTGCCGGAGCTTGAGCTCTGGCTTGTAGAGGGGCTGCACCTTGCGCCCGAGTTAGAGGTCAGGGACGCCGGGGGCGAGGAGATTGACGGCTGCGCCGTGGACGGGGAGGAGCTTGTCTACTTCGCCGATACGCAGACTATTGACGACAACCGCAGCGACGCCGCGGCTGACTTTGCCGAGGCCTATATCGGCTATATCACCGGCGGCGAGGCCTCCGAGGACGATTACGACGCGCTCCAGGACCTTGTGCTCGACGGCAGCCGGCTCGACACCGCGCTTGCGGCGCTGCACTCCGAATACGAGGCCAACGGCTATGACGCCGGGCGCATCCGCCTGCGCAGCGGCAGCTTTGTGACCATAGGCTCCACCTGCTTTGCCTGCACCGTGGACGTGGAGTACAGCACGAACCCGGAGACTGAGGCCGAGCCGGAGGAGCTCAGCGTGCCGTATACGATAGTGATGGTCATGTACGGCGGCGCCTGGTACGCGGCCGAGGCTGTCAGCTGATACGCAAATAAAACGATTTAAGGGAGGGGCCATGCCCCTCCCTTTTGCTGTCTCCTTATATGGATGCGCCTTATATGCGCCCGTGCATGAAATTCCCCGGCGAGCGGAGCATATGCTGCTCTATGGCCACGGCCCTGCCGGTGTACCTGGCCTCCGGGCCGGAGGCCATAAAGGCGTCGAGGTGCTTTTTAAGGCCCGTGGTCAGGGCGACGGGGATGCCGGAGCGCTCGCTGGCCTCCTTCAGCACCTCATAGCCCTGGCGCAGGCAGTCGGGGGTGGTGTAGTCAAGGAGGTTCGAGTTGTTTACAAAGCCGGTCACCGTCTGGCGGGCGAAGCCCTCGAGCTCGGCCTTGAGCTTGAGCACCTTGTCCGCGTCCTCGGCGGCGGGGCGGAACACGTTTACTATGTCGTAGACCTCGAGGCTGCCGGCCGGGAGGCGGGCGAAGTCCTCATGGTAGCGCGCCAGCGAGAGCGCGCCGGCCTGGTCGCCGCCGACGTCGAAGAGCACGAGGTCCCAGTCCTGGTCGAAGGCCGAGGCCACGGCGGCGGGCATGTTCGTCTGCGTAAGGCCCTTGCCGACAAAGGTCGGCGAGACTATCTCTATCTTCCGCTCGGTCAGCATGGGTATCTGGTCGGACATGCGGAAGTAGTCGTTTATCCGGTCGAGGTCCACGACAAGCGTGCGCCTGCCTTCGGCCGAGGCGAGCGAGGCCAGGTTTATGGCGAGCTCGGTCTTGCCGGAGCAGTAGCTGCCTATGAGTATGATAACCTTTTTCATGCCTTCTCCTATTCCTTTGAGAGGTGCTCTGCGCGCAGCGTAAAGCCGCGGCCGGAGACGTCGCGTACGCTCCCGACAGTCATAAAGGCCTCCGGGTCTACGGACATGACCACGCGCTTGACCTCGTTTAAATACCTCAGATGCGCGACGCAGACTATAAGCCGGCAGTCGCGACGGAAATACCCCGTCTCGCCGCGCAGCAGCGTTGTGCCGTGGTCGAGGGCGAGCAGGCGGGAGTTGATCTCCTCATAGCGCTCGGAGAAAATAAACACCTGGGCGCTGCCCGTGCCGAGCGTGAGGACGTAGTTCATAACCACGGTGTAGAGCGCGGCGTAGAGCGCGCTGAGCACCACGGCCTCAAGGTTCGCCTCCGGAAGCTGCAGGGCGATCACGGCTGTGTCTATGCCATAGAGCACGGGGGCGATGGGCAGCTTGAACTTGCGGTTCAGGATAATCGGCACCACGTCGCTGCCGCCGCTCGAGCCGCCGGCGCGGATAATAAGCCCGAGGCCCACGCCCTCGATTGCCCCGGCGCAGAGCGCGGCGTAAAGCGGGTCCTCGACCAGCCCGGACAGCTGCGGCAGCGCCTCAAACACGCCTAAGAACACCGGGAAGCTCAGCGAGCCGAGCACTATGCTCGCCGCAAAGCGCCAGCCGAGCACGGCAAGCCCCAAAAGCAGCAGCGCAATGTTAAAAACGCCGACCGTCATCGCGACGGGGAGCTGAAAATATATCTCGCCAAGCCTGCCGAGGCCGGTGACGCCTGGCGCCAGCAGGTCGTACGGCAGCACGAATACGCCCATGGAAAAGGCGCTCAGCGCCGTGCCGAGAAGGATCTGCGCGCCCCTGAGCGCGACGGCCCCGATGCTCTTTACCCCAAGTTAACCACTCCATTTGCTGAATATATGCAGAAGTTATTGTATATCCGCCCCCCGCGCTTTGTCAATGGGGCTCAATCCCCGGCGAGCTCGGGGAAGTATTTTTTAAAGAGCTCGTCCGCCGTCCGCCTCAGCTCCGCCGAGCACTGCCTGTAGGCGTGCAGCAGGGCCTTGCCGCGCTCCGTAAGGCGGCTGCGCCCGCCGTTCGCCCCGCCCTGGCTGCGCATGACCACGGCATAGCCGAGCTCGCGCTCTATGAGGTTTATGGCCCGCCACCCGGCGGAGTAGCTCATCTGCATCCGCTGGCAGGCGAGGCGCACCGAGCGGGTCTCGTCCACAAGCGAGAGCAGCATGGCCGTGCGCCCGTCAAGAAAGCGCTTTTCCCTCGCTATGGCGAGCTCCGCCTGGGCGCGGCAGAGCTGGCTGTTGTGCAGCTCGAGGAGCCCGGCGTAGTCCTCCGGCGTGTCCGCGTCCATGAGTATGCCCGGGTCGGAGACGGGCACGGCCGTCATCGGCACGCCGCAGCGCTCGAGCGCGCCCTTGAGCCCGCCCTCGCCGGAATCGAGCACGACGCGGTCGATCACCTCCGCGCCCATAAGTATGGGGTGCCCGTCCCGGCCGTCGCAGACCGGGCAGGCGAGCGGCGCGCCGGAATTCAAAAGGGCCTCGACCGTCGAGGCCGTGAACAGCGGTATGTCCACCGGCGTGAAGAGCACGCGCGAGCACTTGCCCTGCAGGTAGCGGAGCCCGATGAGGGCGGAGTCGAACATGTGCGTCGTGCGGTAGTTCTCATTGCGCAGGAATACCGCGCCGCTTTTTGCCAGATG
>CALWYQ010000015.1 GCA_944385815.1 uncultured Oscillospiraceae bacterium
GGACAAAAACTACAACGTCATACGAGTGGGGTACGAACTCACAAAGGCGCTTGAATCCCAGGGCATAAGCGGGCTGCACGACCGTGAGATATACGACTAACCCAGCTACACCGGCTCATACTCGCGCTCCAGCGCCGCCGTGGAGAGCTACCTAGCGCAGTATCCCAACATAGCCGTGGTTATAGACCTGCACCGCGACGCCCTCGGCGACGGAGAAGTCACATATAAAACCGTGGCCGAGCTCGACGGCACGGCCTCAAGCCAGCTCATGATGCTGGTCGGCACCGGTGAGAGCGGGCTCTACCACCCCTACTGGGAGGAAAACCTCAAGCTCGCCCTGTATCTGCAGCAGGCCGTGAACGCCAAGTACCCCACACTGGCCCGGCCCATCAGCGTGGTGCCCGAGCGCTACAACCAGCACCTCTCCACCGGCTATTTCATACTCGAGGTCGGCTCAAACGGCAACAGCCTGCAAGAGGCCATAACAGCCGTGCGGCTCTTTGCCGACGCCGTAGGCCCGGCGCTGCAGGAACTCATATCTGCTTAAAATGTAAACTTAGATAGCCAATCCACGTCCTATCATATAATAAGATAAAAAATAGGATGGGGATGGTTTAGTGCCGCGTGAGATAAGCTCTATCAAGCTGCTGCGCGCGTTGTTTTGGCTGGATATATCGGCCATGTTCTGAGCCGTGGGCACGCAGTACATAGGCGGCATGGCGTGGGCCCTCGCCGCCGTAGTGGGCTATATGGCCGTCACCGCGCCCGGCA
Source organism: uncultured Oscillospiraceae bacterium (assembly GCA_944385815.1). Taxonomy (GTDB): domain Bacteria; phylum Bacillota; class Clostridia; order Oscillospirales; family Oscillospiraceae; genus Scatomorpha. The sequence continues at coordinate 772 of CALWYQ010000015.1, forward strand.
TCATACGCCTTGTGCGCCTGTGGAGGTTTAACCGCGCATGTTCCGGGCTACAATAGCCGCAGGAGGCGACAACATGAAGATATCCGAAATAATGTCCGAGCGCGTTGTCACCATAGACCAGCGCGAACCCGTAATAGCCGCAGCCCGGCTGCTTAAACGTATGAACCTCGGCGCGCTCCCGGTTACGGACCGCTCCGGCAAGCTCGTCGGTATGCTGACCGACCGGGACATAGTAGTGCGCTGCGTGGCCGCCGGTGGAGATCCGCGTGAGATGACCGTCGGAGACATAATGAGCCGCGGCGTTGTCACCGCCTCGCCGGAGTCTGAGGTATCCGACGCCGCCCGGCGCATGGGCCGAGGCCAGGTCCGGCGGCTGCCCGTGGTCGAAGACGGGAAACTCGTAGGCATGCTCTCACTTGCCGATATGGCCCGCCGCTGCGATATGGAGGCCGCCGCCGCGCTCGCCGACATATCCAGCAACCTGCGACGTCTTACTAAAGACGATTAGAATTGCAAAATGTACAAAAACCTGCCCGGCAGCTTATTTTTGCCGGGCATTTTTATGTTCGCTCCGAGTAAGCGCAAAATTTAACGTAAAATTTTTAAAAAATCCCTTTACAAACGCGCATATATGTGGTAATATCTCAACCGTAATAAGAATTATTATTGTTTTGGTGAGAGCATGGAGGCACGCAAATTTTCAAAAAAGCGCGCGGCTATACTTGAAGCCCTGCGCAGTACACAGGAGCATCCGAGCGCCGAGATGCTGTACGCGCGCCTGAAGTGTGAGTTCCCCGACCTGAGCCTGGGCACCGTCTACCGCAACCTTGCGATGTTTGTCGCGGACGGGGACGCGGTCAGCGTGGGCACTGTCGCCGGCCAGGAGCGTTACGACGCGGACACGGCCCCGCACGCGCATTTTATCTGCGCCTGCTGCGGCCGGGTGCTGGACGTCTGCTCGCCGAGCCTTGACGGGATAGACCGCCGGGTCGAGGAGGAGACTGGCGGAGTTGTGCTCTCGCGCTCGCTTAGCTTTACGGGCACCTGCGCGGCCTGCCTCGCGTCCGGCAGGGCAAACGGGGACGCGGTTTAAACGGATCCATCCAACAACACTATATAAATACCAACAAAAAACAGGAGGAAAACAAAATGACTAAATGGGTTTGCAGCGTATGTGGTTATGTTTTTGAGGGCGAGAATCCCCCCGAGTTCTGCCCGCAGTGCAAGGCTCCGGCCGCCAAGTTTGTAAAGCAGGCCGCCGGCGAGATGGCCTGGGCCGCTGAGCACGTTGTCGGCGTTGCCGAGGGCGCTCCCGCCGAGATCATTGAGGGCCTGCGTGAGAACTTCACCGGCGAGTGCACCGAGGTCGGCATGTACCTGGCCATGGCCCGCGTCGCCCATCGCGAGGGCTATCCCGAGATAGGCCTGTACTGGGAGAAGGCCGCCTATGAGGAGGCCGAGCACGCCGCCAAGTTCGCCGAGCTCCTCGGCGAGGTCGTCACCCCCGCCACCAAGAAGAACCGTGAGATGCGCGTTGAGGCCGAGAACGGCGCCACCGCCGGCAAGACCGAGCTCGCCAAGCTCGCCAAGCAGCTCAACCTGGACGCCATCCACGACACCGTCCACGAAATGGCCCGCGACGAGGCCCGTCACGGCAAGGCCTTCGCCGGCCTGCTGAAGCGCTACTTCGGCGCCTAAGCGGCGTATCGCCGCTGATAGAGCGAGACTTCGCGCTGGGCAGTCGGCCGAGCTCGCCGCCCGGTGACGGAAGCAACGCTGTAATCGGCGGAAAACGCAACCCCCACAGGGCGGGCGTCCGCGCCCGCCCGTACCTCTGATTAAACGAAAGGAGCTCATACAATGAAGTACGTCTGCCCCTGCGGTTATGTTTATGACCCCGCCGTCGGCGATCCTGACAACGGCGTCGCCCCCGGCACCCCCTGGGAAGAGGTTCCTGAGTCCTGGGTCTGCCCCGTCTGCGGCCTCGGCAAGGACATGTTCGAAGCCGAATAAGCAGCGTATCGCTGCTGATAGAGCAGGACTT
>CALWYQ010000016.1 GCA_944385815.1 uncultured Oscillospiraceae bacterium
GCCTATTACCGCATAGTCCGCACCGACCCCGAGGAAGCGCGGACGTAAAATCTTACAGGAGGTTCAGTAATGATTAAGATGGATTCCGTAAAACTGCTGACGATAATCCTTATCGTCTCGCTCATCATCCTGCTGGCGGGCCTGAGCTTCTGGGCCTTCGAGACAAGCTGCGGGGAGATCCCCCTCCGCGCCCTGCTCGCCGCCTGAACAGCTATCACTCCCCCATTCCACACAAAGAAGCCGCCCGGCGTAAAAAACCGGGCGGCTTCGAGCGTTTAATCCCACCAGTCCATGTCCAGCCCGCGTATACCGCGCCCGGCGTAGACGGCCATCACAGACCAGAACGCGCCGCTTATAAGCGCTATCGCGGCCAGGGCTATCGCGGCCATGCGCAGCTTTTTCACGCAGTCACCTCCCGTCAGCTCGCCGGAGACATCCTCAAAGCTCAGCCCGGACTCAATTAGCGCGCGCCCTGAGCAATATGAGCGAGGGGGCGGGGCCGGTGCTGCGCGAGTCTATCACCAGCACTCGCCGGTCCGGGTTCTGCTCCAGAAAAATCTCCCGCGCAGTCATTGCGCTCGCCCAGCTGCCGGAGAGGCGGGAGGAAATTGTGACGGCTATCACGTGCTCCGCCTCCGGCAGGTCGCAGCTTGAATCCGCCGCTATAAGCCATTTATACATCGTCCATACCTTCTTTCGGGCGTTGACCCGCAGCGCCATGTTATGGTATCATAATACCAACATAGTGTTGAATTTTCTACAGACAGTATGATACGATACGTTCTGATGCCGGCAGACGCGCGGGATTTGTGGGTTTGGCGGCGTTTGGGCTTGAAAACTTTTTGTGAACGGAGGAAAACCATGGCCGAAACACGCAGGGTAAGGCTCACCAAGCGGATGATGAAGGACGCGATTTTGGAGCTGATGGAGGAAAAGCCCTTCGCCAAAATAAGTGTCACCGAGGTGTGCGAGCGGGCGGACGTAAACCGCTCCACCTTTTACGCCCATTACGCCGACACCTCGGCGCTGCTCGCGGAGCTGGAGGACGAAGTGCTTGCGGGGATGCCGGTCATGGGCGGCGGCAGCTTTGCCGACGAGCTGACGCGCTATTTTGACCACGTGCGGCAGAACGCGCCGCTTTTTCGCACGCTTATCGTGCGCATCGGCAGCGAGGATTTTACGCGGCGCATTGTAGACGCCTCGCTCTCCCGCTACCGCCCCGGGGAGGAAAAGGCCGGGCTTGAGGAGCGCTACAGCTATGTGTTTTTCATCCACGGCGTGATAGGCATGCTCAAAAGCTGGCTGACCGACGGCTTCCCGCTCACAAGCCGGGAGCTGGCGCGGCTGGTATTAGGGCTTTGCGGCGAATGATTTTTGCAACAGGGCGCGGAAAACTCCTGCTTTATTGTTGAAGGTACTTTCAAAGGGAGGCGCAGCATGGAGGACGGCAGGATAATATCCCTCTTTTTTGCGCGCGATGAGCGGGCGGTGGGCGAGTGCCGCAAAAAATACGGCGCGTACCTGCGCGCCGTGGCGCTCAACATCACGGGCTCGCCGCTCGACGCGGAGGAGTGCGAGGCGGACGCCTACCTGGCCGCGTGGCGGAGCATACCGCCGGAGCGGCCGCGCTCGCTGCGCGCCTGGCTTGCGAAGGCGGCGAGATACAGGGCCCTCGACAGTCTCGAGCGCGCCTCGGCGCAAAAGCGCGGCGCCGGCGAGGCCGCCGCCGTGCTCGACGAGCTGGCCGAATGCGTGCCCGCGCCGGGCTCTGCCGGCGAGCGGCTTGAGGCCGAGGCCCTCGCGCGGGCGATAGACGCCTTTTTAAAAACGCAGAGCCCCCGCGTCCGGCGCGTTTTTGTGCAGCGCTGCTTTGAGTGCGCCGGGATCGCCGAAATTGCCCGCCGCAGCGCGCTGAGCGAGCAGGCCGTGCGCTCCATGCTGCACCGCACGCGCCAGAAGCTGCGCGAATACCTCGAAAAGGAGGAGCTGTTGTGACGAATAAGGATATTTTTAAAGCCGTCGGGGAGCTCCCCGGCGAGCTTGTAGAGGAAGCGGCCGCGCCCAGAAGGCCGCGCCGCGGCCTTGCCGGCGCCATCGCGGCCCTCGCCGCCTGCGCGGCCGTTGTGCTCATGGCCTGGCAGCCCTGGCAGACGCCGGCGCTGAGCGAGCCGGCCGTGACCGATCCCGCCGTGACCGGCCACGCCGCGGCGGAGACCGGGAGCAACGGCGTCATGGTCCCGGCGGAGACCTGGGCGCCTGTGTACATCCCGCCGGAGCCCATGCCGGACTCGCCGGAGACGGGCATGGCGATGGACATGATAGGCTTTTTCATCTATGACGGGCGCATGTACACCCAGACCACGCAGTGCGTCGGCGAGGAGCTGCTCGGCGAGCGCCTTGCCTCCGTCACCGGGGACATAGACGAGTGGTCGGGCGCGGAGGAATACGTCGAGGGCGCGTCGAGCGTAGCGGGCGAGGTCTACGCCGTGCGGGGCTACGACGCGGGCTTCCGCCTCGCGCTTGTGAGCTATGGCGAGCCGGAGCTCTACGACTGCCTCAGCGGAGTGCGGCTCTACTCCGGCGCGGACCTTTTCGGGACCCGCCTGCACATAGAAAACTGCGCCGGCGCGTATTTCATCGCCGGCGCAGATTGGGAGGCGGAGCTTGATAACCGCCGGGCCCTTGAGCTGGAGGCCCTCGAGCCCTTTATAGCGACGCTGCTGGCCTCGCCCATGCAGGACTGGGGCCCCGGCAGCGAAAACGGGGATATATATGACTTAGGCTGCGCCGAGGCGCATCTGTATCTCGAGCTCGCCGACGGCACGACCGTGCCGCTGCGGCTTTTTGAAAACGGCTGCGTAAAATACGACGGCAGCCCGGCAAGGATATGCGCATGGATGCCCGGCGCGATTTTTGACGAGGTTTTCGCCATGTGCGGCTGATTTATACGCCCCCGCCGCCCCCGGCAAGCGCCGGGGGCGCTTTTACGTCCAAATCGAGCGTGACATAGCTTTGCTGGCCGGCGTAATACGCTATGCTCTGCGGCAGGATAAGCAGCTCGCAGCAGACGGGCTCGCCGTTTTCAAATACCGTCAGGCGCGCGGTGTCGCGCCGGTAGTTGTAGACTCTTGTCTCGGCGTCCGTCTGCGTGAGCTCGCCGCTGTCGAGCACGTAAAGGCGGTCTCCGGCGGCGGCGCACCGGACATCGTAGCGCAGGCGGTAGCTGCCGTCCTCTCCGGTCTCGGGCCTGGGCAGGGCGTTGAGGTCCACGGGCGGCAGGGCGGTGAAGCCCTCCGGCGTGAGCCGGGCGGCGTAGATGCGGCCGTATGAGAGCAGCCAGACCAGGCCCTCAGCCGAGCCGGAGCCGTCGGCGGAAAAGCCGTCCGCGTCCACGGCGGCGAGCGCGGAGCGCACCGCCCCGCCGTCTTCGCCGATAACCGTGAGACAGAGCTCGCCGTCCTCGACGGAGAAGAGGCATAACCGCCCGTCCGGGGCGTATTCGAGCGCGGCGGCGCTCCCGTCGCCGGCAAGGGGATACAAAAGCTCCGCGTCCTCGATGCGCTCAAGGCTGTCGAGCGGGATGGAGTAGACCCCGGCGCTTTCGCCGAAATCGAGGGCAAAATAGAGCTTTCCCCCGCCGCAGGCGCTTATGCCGCCGATGAGCGGGCCGTCGTTGGCTTCGAGAGTAAAGGTCGTCGCGGTGGACGAGGCATAGAGCCTGGCCGAGAGGGTGATGCCCTCGGAGGGGGCCGTGAACCTCTCGCCGCCGGAGACGCCGCCAAGCAGGCCGCCGTCATACCGGGGCGCGGCCTCGCCGCTCAGGTCGAAGCAGAGCGGGATGCTGTCCGTAAAATACGAAAGCTGCATGTTCAGCTCGGCCTTGCGGAGGTTTTCGCTCAGCCGTCCGCTCAGCGACTCATATATCTCCCCGGCCCAGTCCGGGAAGCCGGAGAGCTCGGGCTCCTCGCCCGCGAACCAGGTTTCGGAGCACTCCAAACGCGGGAAAACATAGTCAACCGCGGCCGGCGGGCAGAGCTCCGGCTCGAGGGCCTCATACGACCAGCGGCGGGAGAAGGTGCCGCTGCCGGAGGCGGGGCTGTATTCATAGCTGTAGGCCTCGTGCCCCTTCAGGACGGCGAGCCCGGAGATCGTGACGCCCTCCGCCTCGCTGCGCTCTCCTGAGAGCAGTGTGCCCTCGGGCAGCGGGGAGGTGGAACGCGCGGCCTCGGCCCCGGCCGCGGCGATAAGGCACAGGGCAAGCGGCAGGCAGAGCAAAAGGGCGATCCCGCGTTTCATGTCCGCACCCCCTGAGCGAGCGAAATATGCCGCCTGCTGAGCACCGGGTTTTGCGAATAGCCGTAATTGCTGTCGGCCTCGAGCGGCGACTCGAGCCACTCGACGTAAACGCACTCGCCGTCCCTGAACACGCTCAGCTGCGAAAAGCCGCGCCACTCTGCGCCGGCGCCCTCGCGATACCCGCTCTCCGGGATGTACCAGCCGTTCACAAGCAGGATAAGGCGCTCGCCGTCAAGGACATATTCCTGGCTTGTGGGGTTGAACCACTCGCCCTGATAGTCCTCCGGCGCGAGCGCGGGCGTGGGCAGGCCGTAGCCGTTGATGGCCAGCTCCGTGGAGTAGAGCCCGCCGCGCTCAGAGAAAACAAGCCTCAGGCCGCCGCTTTCAAGGACATAGCAGCCCTCGCCCGCGACAATGCGGCCGTAATCTAAGGGGTATTCAACCTCCAGCGCCGCGGCCTCGTCCCGGCTGAGCAGCAGCGCGCGCTGCCTCGGCGCGCCGGCGGCCAGCTCAAAGACCGTTAAATAAAGCCCGTCCGGCTCGCAGGTTATGAGCAGCATGTTCTCCCCGGCCGCGTCAAAGTTGTAAAAGGCGCTGTAGAATTCGTAATCCATGGGGTATATGAGCTCGGCGGCCGAAAAGTCGGCGATATAAGCGGGCTGCCCGTTCTGAGCCTCCCCGGCAAAGCCCGGCACGCGCCAGATCCCGGCAGAGCCGCTGAGCACGCGGCGCGCGCCGGTATTGTAGTTTTCCTCAACGATGTAAAACGGGCCGTAGAAGCTCCCGTCCGCCGCGAGGGTGAAGCCCGCCCCGGCGTTATAAACCGGGCCCGAATCGGACCAGTTTATGCCGACTATAGAGCCGAATTGGGGGGAAACGCTGCAGCTCACGTCTATAAAGGTGTTCTCCGGCAGAGGCACGGAAAAGCAGCCGCTGACGTCCGCGGGATCCCAGCTGTAGCTGCCGCCGACGGATATGGGCAGGCTGACCCCGTCCGCCTCATAGCTGCCGGACGGCCAGACGCTGATTGGCAGCGTGTCCGTAAAGTCGTTCAGGCACAGATGCAGGAACTGCTCGGCCGCGCCCAGCGCCCCGGCCGTGCTTAGGGCATAGGAATAGATCTGCTCTTCAAGCTTGCCGGTCTGCCCATAACTCAGGTCCGAGTCTGAAACGGTGCTGTCTACGCCCACGTTGAAATAAAAGCCGGCCTGGCTCTGCTCTGTGGCATGGCTGCGCCTTGAGAGGGAAAAGCCGTTTGCAAGGCTCTGCGTGCCGGAGCCTGCGTCCTCGGCAAGCTCCCAGATATAATGCCCCTCCAAAATGCTCTCCTGCCGGACGCTGACGCCCCCGGCCTCGGAGCGCTCGCCAAAAAGCACCCGGGAATCATAGCGCAGCCCGTCCGCCACGGCGGAGACATGGGCCGAAGCGCCGGCAAAAAGCCCGAACGCAAGCGCAAAAAAGAGTATGAACGCGATGCCGCGCGCTTTCATGCCGCTCCCTCCTTCATAAGAGTGTAGCTTGTGGGGTAAAAGCTCCCGCCGGAGAGGTTCATTGGGTCGCTGAAAAATTCCGTGTACGCGAGCTCGCCGCCGGTATATACGTCGAGCGCCAGGCTCCCGCTTCCGTCGGCCTCGTCATACTGGCTGCTGAGCACGGCGAGGCGGCCGTCCGTGTAGAGCGCGTCCCAAAAGCTGAAGCTGTCTTCGCCGTATGGAAGGCGCGCGGGCGTCACGTCCATGCCGAGCTCGGGAGTGAACACGCCGCCTTCAAAGCTGCCCGCAAGGGCCTCGTTACCGACGATGAACACCGCGCCGCCGTCCCCGGCGTGGCAGACGGCGCTCATGCGCTCCTCGGCGGGGGCGTAGTCAAAGAGCCTGCGCGAGTCGGTGACCTCGCCGCTCGCGGCGTCCATAACGCGCAGCTCAAGGCTCCCGGAGCGCATGTAGAGCAGGCAGAGGAGGTGCTTCCCGTCCTCGCTGGGCCGGACGTCCAGGTGTTCCACCTCGGCCGTGCTGAGAGGGAGGACGTTTTCCACCTCTAAGCTCGTGAGCTGGGCCTTTATTTCCCCGCTCATCCACCAGCGCCCGTTCCCACAGTCGGAGAGCAGGGCGAAGGGCAAGCGGAAAACGCCCCAGCTGCCGCCGGGAAGGGCCGAGGCGTCGAGCGCGAGCCACTCCTCGTCGGCCGACCAGGAATAGAAGTAGACGTAGCCCCCGGTCGTGAACCAGCAGCGCGAGTACCAGCCCATGCTGCCGTCGCCGTCCGTGCCGTAGGGCAGGAGCCACACTGGCTGGCCCTCGCCGCCGAACTCAAGCTTTTTGCCGTCCGGGCCGCGGAGGTTATTAAATGAGAGCGTGGCGGCGTGGCTGCTGCGGTCGCCGCCCGGCATGAGCAGGGAGGAAACGCTCACATAGGCCGCGTCGGTGAGGCTCATGCGCCAGCGCGACTGTGTTTTTATGTCCGTCCCGGCCTCTAACTCGAGGTGCCCGCCGGCGAGAGAGTTTTCCGCGCGCAGGGCTATGCCCTCCATGGCCGCGGCCTCGCCGTACACGCGCTCGCGGCTGAGCACAAAGGCGTCCGACCCGGCGGACGAAATCGCCGCCCCGCCGATGGTTATAAAGAGCGCCGAGAGCAGCAGAAGTCCGAGAAAGACGATCCCACACTTTTTCATGCGCCGCCTCCTTCCACGCCGAGCAGCTCAAAGCCGCGGCTCTGCGGCAGGTTGTAGATAATGCCCGTATAGAGCGGGCTCGTCAGCCATTCGCAGCACAGGCACTCGCCCCGCTCAAAAACCGAAAGGCGCAGGTACCTGCCGCCGGCGTCATAGGAGCTCTCGCCCTCGGGGCGGAAGTACCCGGCCTCCAACAGGGCGAAGCGCTCGCCGCTGCGGGCCATATAGCAGCCGTCGGCGTCAGCGCCGTCGAGGAAGCTGAAATCAAGCTCCGCGCCGCCGGGGTTCGGCAGCGAGCCCAGGTCGAGCGGTTCGAGGGGGGAATAGGCGCCGCCGGAATATTCCGCCATCAGGATAAGCTCTCCGGCCGGCACGGCCAGGAAGCCGTCCCCGGCTATCACGTCATCGCCGCCGGCGGAGGCGGCCGCGAGGGGATAGGCCTTCGCGAGCGCGTCCCCGGCGCCGAGCAGCTCTGCCTCGCCGCCAATCCGGCCGCCTTCGTCAAAGGCGCTCAGGCGCAGCGCGCCATTGTCCGCGCCTAAGAGCAGGCCGAGCCCGTCGTGCCCCCGGGCGATCGCGGCGGAGCCGTACTCGCCCTCCGCTATGGGCAGGATGTTCACGGCGCCGCCGAAGTTGAGCGTCCCACCCTCAACCGGGATGCGGTAGACGCCCCAGCTCCCGCCGGGCATATGCTCCGGCGAGCAGCTCCGCCCGCCGCTGTCCATGCCGTTTATAAGCAGGTATACGCAGCCGCCGCCGGATATGCTGCCGCCGTTTATGTTATATTCGGGGCCCTCCCCGCCCTCCACCGTGAAGCGCGCCGCGCCATAGGGGTCGCGGCTCAGCGAGGCGGTGACGGTTTCATCCCCCGTGAGCGGCACGGCAAAGCCGTCCGCCGAGAACGCGCCCCCGCTCGGGCCGGCGCCGGGCAGGGCCGAGACAAAGGCGAGGGGCATCGCGTCCATATAGTCCGCGCAGCGCAGCTCGCGCTCCACCGTGCCGAAGCGCTCGCCGGAGGCGTCGAGCTCGGCGCTCAGCGCCTCGTATATGCCGAGGGACCAGCGCGGGAAGTCCTCCGCGGGCGCGGCCTCGTCCGCGTCCCAGCGGAAGTAGAGCTCGGCTGCGGCCCCGGCTATGAGCAGCGGGTCCGTATCGCTCCGGCTCTGGTAGCGGTCGGCGAGGTGAAAGCGCGTCTCCGCATTGGTTTCGCCGCTGCCGGCGTCGTACTCGACGTCAATGCTGAGGTGGCCGTATATGGAGCCGTCCTGCCTGAGCGTAAAGCCCTCGAGCGCGGCGGGGTCGCCGCAGAGCAGCTGGGCGCTTATGTCGGGGTGGCTCTGAGCGGCGGCAAAAAGGCCGCTCGTCACGCAAAACGCGCAGAAGGCAAGGATAAAAAGGGCGAAAAACGCAATTGAACGTGTCCTCATGCCGCATCTCCTTTCATGTCATTGAATGCTTACCGCAAAGGCAAATTCGCTCCCGCTCGCCCCCCGGTTCAGCACAAAGGGGTTATCGAGCCACTCGCAGCAGACGCACTCGCCGTCGAGGCTGAGCGCGTCCGCGCCCGCGGAGACATGGGCCGAGGCTCCGGCGAAGAGGCCGAGCGCAAATATGAAAAGCAGTATGAATGCGGCCGCCTTCGGAGCCATTCCGGGCCCTCCTTCCTCAGCTGTCCTCGCCCAATTCGTCTATGGCGCGGGCGATGCGGTCCGCGCGGTAGTTCCAGGCGCGCTTTACATAGTCCACAAGCCCCTCGCCGCTGTCCTCCAAATCGCTCATGGAGACGTCGCCGGTTATCTGCCCCTTGTGTATGAGCACGGCGCGGCCGATAAAGCTGCTGACCTCCTCGATGAGGTGGGTCGAGAGCAGGACGGTCTCGCGCTCGCCGAGTATGCCGAGCAGCACCTTGTAAAAGTCCTCGCGGTTGAAGATGTCGTTGCCGCTGAAGGGTTCGTCCATGAGGATGTAGTCCGCGCCCTGGCTGAGCGCGAGCACGACCTCAAACTGGTTCTTCTGGCCGGTGGAGAGCCGCTTCGCCGCCCGGCCGCGCGGCAGCTCAAAGAAGTCCATGAGCACGTCGAAGCGGCGGCGGTTGAAGGTTGCAAACTGCGAGGCGTAGAACTCCGCGTGGCCGTTGGGCGAGAGGTTCGGGAAAAAGCTGTGCTCGCTTGTGGCGAAGGCTATGCGGCCTATGTTTTTATGCGAGATGCGCTCGCCGTCGAGGGTGATGCTCCCCGTATAGGACGTGTAGCCGAGGATGCACTTCATAAGCGTGGTTTTGCCCGCGCCGTTTTCGCCGAAGAGGCCTACAAGCTCGCCCTGCGGGATGCTCAGCGAGACGTTGTCGAGGGCTTTTTTCATGTTGTAGCGCTTGGTGACGTTTTTGATTTCAAGCATGGCGCGCCTCCTAATGCGTTATGATACGTATTACGCTCTCCCAGCTGCCGGCTGGCAGCCATTTTTCCGGCGTGGCGTTGACATAGATGAGCCCTGAAAGCAGGGTGAGCGTGCGCCAGACAATCTGGGAGGCTATCAGCCCCGCGAGCGGTACGGAGCCGCAGCGGATCAGGTATTCGCCCCGGCGCGGCAGGCGGCGCATGGTGTAGGCCGCGCGGCTGCCGCCGAGGTAGTGGTAGGAAACGAGCTTTACAAGGAGATAGGCAAAGTACGCGCCCGCGAGCACCAGCATCCAGCGCCCGGCGCCGAGCATGGCGGAAAAGCTCTCGAACACGGCGTCCGGGTCTTCCACCCTGCGCCCGTTGTAAAGCGTTATATACATCGCGCTTTTCGCGGAGGAGTAGCTTATGAAGAAGCCGGCGGCCTGTATGAACGCCTGCGCCAATAGCACCGAGCAGAAATAGACAAATTCGCTGCGCGCGTCGATGCCGGGCGGGAAAAAACGTTGCAGCTTATCCTTCACGGCTCACGCCCCCGGAAAAGTCCGCGTCCTCCTCGTCGAAGTTGTTCGAGCGGTAGTAGACGCCATAGATGAAAAGCGCGGAGATAAAGAGGGAAAAGCCCGTGAACAGCCCGACGTGGATATAGTCGCCGACATCCGTGTACATCGCCATGCTGAATACCGCCGCGGCCAGAAGGACGAAGGGGGAGACGGCGATCTTGCCCGTGCGGCTTTTGAAGGAGAAGTACGCCGCGCCGCAGCCGAGCGCGAAGAGCTCGGCGATGAGCTGAAAATACACCGGCCAGTCGCTCAGCGGCATGATCCCGTGCGAAATGCCGCTTGAATAGAGCAGGACTATGGCCGTCATGTTCCCCGCAAGGGAGCCGTCGGCGCTCTGGAGATAGAGCGAGTAGCCCGCGAGGGCCGCCGCCTGCCCGGCGGTGTAGATAAAGAGCGCCATCGCCGAGGCCGCGGCCTGCCATATATAGCTCGTGAGCTCGCTGACGCCGAGGCGGCGCAGCGTGTAGCGCGGGTGCACGCCGCCCTGCCCGCGCATGGGCAGCAGGAGCAGGATGTACAGCAGCGCAAGCCCGCCGTAAAAGCTGAACACCGCGCCATCGAGCAGCGTTGACTGCATATAGCCCATCTTCTCAAGCTCGCGCGAGAGCATGAATACGCTCGCCCCAGCGCCGAGCGCCGTCACTATGAGCGCCGGCCAGAGCATGTAGCGGGCCATCAGCAGGAATACGGAAAAGTGCTTTTTCATTGTTGGTCCTCCTCCCAGAACCGGCTTATCAGCCGTATTGCCTCCCCGAGCGTCACGCCCGAGGCCTTGAGCCTCATCGCGGCGGCCTCTGCCTCCGCCGTCACAAATTCGTCCCGCAGCGCCGCGCGCTGCTCCGGCGTGAAGCGCACATAGCTCTTCGCCCCGGCGCGGGACTCCAGAATCCCCTCCTCCTCCAGGAGGCGGCAGGCCTTCTGCACAGTGTTGGGATTGAGCCCCAAAAGCGCCGAAAGCGTCCTCCGGCTCGGCAGCTCGTCGCCGTCCGGCACCTCGCCGGATACTATGCCCCGCTTTATGTAGGC
>CALWYQ010000017.1 GCA_944385815.1 uncultured Oscillospiraceae bacterium
CAGGAGATGGTGACGATGCTCTACCGCTTTGCGGGGAGCCCCGCCGTCACCGGGAGCCTCAGCGGCTACACCGACGCCGGAAGCGTTGCCAGCTGGGCCACGGACGCGATGACCTGGGCGGTGAACACCGGCGTAATAACCGGCGCGAGCGAGACGGCCCTCGCCCCGGCAGCGAACGCCACCCGCGCTCAGGCGGCAGCAATCCTCATGCGCTTCGCCGAAGCGTAAGGGAAAATAAAACGGAGCCTCGGATGAGGCTCCGTTTTTTATTGCAGCAGATCCTGCCTTTTTCTGAAATACAGGATATTGAGCACAAAAAAGATTATTACGCCGATTATGGAGGGCATGACGCTGTAATAGCCCAGCACATACGGGCCCAGCAGCACATAGTACCACGCGATGTCATAGACGTACTCCGCGGCGGTCGCGAGCGCCAGCGCGCCGAGATAGAGCTGCGGCCCGCTGCGGCGCATCGCCTTCATGTCCTTCATCGCCTTTACGGCCATCACCGCGCAGATGATAAACACGACGGCCGTACATATCTTGAGAATATTCAGCCACGGCGGCATGTACTCATAATACTGGCCGTAGTTGTAAACAAGGCCTTTTGCGCCGTCATATATCCGCGAAATGCCCCGCGTGAGGTACAGCACGCACATGATGGGCAAAATTGCAAGGTTGACGGCGTTGTACCACCTCATGCCGGGCTCACGGGAGGCCTCTTTATGGCGCCGGGCCTGCTCCGCGGACTGCTGCCGGGCAAAGTCCTCCTGACGGTAATCGCCGTACTTCCCGGCGGCGTCCTTAAAAACCCCGGCGGCCGTCCAGCGGTCGGCGCCGCCGGCCTCGCCGCGACGCTCACGGCGGGAGCGGCCTTCGTGCCGCTCGCCGCTCTCGTGCGCCGCGGGCTCGGATTTTGGCAGGATGCTGCCGTCAAAATCGTATCGGTATCCGCACTGGGGGCACAAATCCGTGGCAATCACGACCTCAAGGCCGCAATTCGGACATTTCATAGCCGCACCTCCCAAAAGCTCACGGTTTATTCGGCGTAGTTCTTGAAGTAGTTCTGCACAACGATGATGGGCGTGCCCTTGTCGCCGCTGCCGCTGGTGAGGTCGCAGAGCGAGCCGATAAGGTCGGTGAGCTGGCGGGGCGTGGTGCCCTCGCTGGCCATGAGGCCCTTGAGGTCGGCGTCCTTGGCGCGGATGGAGCTCTTTATGGCCTCGCGCAGTTCCTCGCCGCTGAGGTCGGCGAACTCGTTGTCCGCGAGGTACTTGAGCTTGAGCTCATTGGGCACGCCGCGCAATCCGGCGGTGAAGCCGGGGCTGACGACGGGGTCGGCAAGCTCCCATATCTTGCCGGAGGGGTCCTTGAAGGCGCCGTCGCCGTAGACCATGGCCTCGACCCGGGCGCCGGTGCGCCTGACGAGCTCGGCCTGTATGCCGTCCGCCACGGCCTGGGCGTTTTTGGGGAAGAGCTTGACGCGCTCCTCAGTGGCCTTGTTGGAGCCGAGCAGGCCGAAGGGGCAGTACCCGGAGCCGTTCACGCTCTCATTGAGGATGTCGCAGAGGGTCAGCACGCGCTCGCCGCCGGCGGCCAGGATGTGGCGCCTTGTGCGCTCGCGGGTGTGTATGTCGCAGCAGAGGACGTCCTTTGCATAGCCGACGATCGCCTCTGGCCTGTTGGCAAAGATGATCTCGCACTCGGCGCCCTCGCCGGTGACGACCTGCTTATAGTACTCGACGTAGTCCACGCCCGTGAAGGGGTGCTTGACGTAGCCGAACTTCTCGCGGTAGGCCTCGAGGCTGAGCACGTCGCGGTAGGGGTTGACGCCGCTTTCGTCGAGGGCGTCGAGGTCAAAGAGGTGGTTGCCGACCTCGTCGCTCGGGTAGCTGAGCATGAGGACAACCTTTTTGCAGCCGCGGGCTATGCCGCGCAGGCAGATGGCAAAGCGGTTGCGGGAGAGTATGGGGAACACCACGCCGACCGTGCCGCCGCCGAGCTTGGCGCGGACGTCGGCGGCTATATCGTCGACGGAGGCGTAGTTGCCGTCTGCGCGGGCCACGACGCTTTCCGTGACGGCGATGACGTCGCGGTCGTGCAGCTCGAAGTCGTCCTCGCGCATGGCGCGCTCAACGCTGTCAACAACGACGGCGACGATATCGTCACCCTCGCGTATAATTGGGGCGCGGACGCCCCGGGAGATAACACCGGACATTGATTTTTCCTCCAAACGCAGTTCGCCGCGAAAAGCGGCACATTGTTTTTACAGTTTATTATAATACGCCGAGCCCCGTCAGTCAACCGCGCGCAGGTTAAACCAGGCTTAAAAACCGGGCTTGACGCGCAAAAGCAAATAGGTTAGACTGAACAAAAGGAGCTGATAACATGAACAAGATTTACCGCCGCCCCATAGACCGCAGCGGCAGCGGCGCCGTGACCGGCGTCAGGGAGGAGTGCGCCGGCTCTGCTGCCTGGCTTGCCGAACATGGCGGGAGCCGGGAAGCGCTCAGGGAATTCGTCCTCTCGCAGTATGAGGATTTAGACGGCTTTAGCTTTGACGATTTCAACGGCCGCCTATCCTTCCCGGCGGGCTTTGAGCCAGAGAAGGCCTGCTATACCGTGCTCTACTTCGACGGGCAGCCGCTCGCACTGTACGAAACGGCGGAATAAAAACCGAAAGCCCGCAGCCAAAAGGCTGCGGGCTTTGCCTGGCAGGGGAAGAAGGTTTCGAACCCTCGGCCTACGGTTTTGGAGACCGTCGCTCTGCCAACTGAGCTATTCCCCTAAGTCGGCTTGAGTATTATACGACATATTACGGCGCTTGTCAAGAGGAGAAATTGCGCGGCCGCCTGCAAAAAAGCCGCCCGGCGGTTCACGGCCTGCCGGGCGGCTTTTGCGCGCATAAAGCGTGTTATAATTAAAAACTTCTCATATCCGTTTAGTATTCGCCGGTAAAACCGTAGTATATAAGTGAAGGCGGAAAGGAGGCGGCGCAATGCTTGACGACGAAAAAATCATAGACCTGTTTTTTGAGCGCTCCGAGCAGGCCATACGGGAGCTGGACCTCAAGTACGGGAAAATCTGCTATAGGATAGCGTATAACATCCTGGACAGCAGGCAGGACGCAGAGGAATGCGTCAGCGACGCTTACCCGGGCGCATGGAACGCCATCCCGCCGGCAAGGCCTGAGCCGCTTCTATCCTACATCGTGAAAATCGTCCGGAATGCTTCGCTTAAAGCCTACTATCGCAGGGAGGCGGCAAAACGCGGCGGCACTTACACGGTCGCCATGCAGGAGATAGAGCCCTGCATGGCAGATTGGAAAACCGTTGAGGGCAAAGTGGAGGCAAGGGAGCTCGCCCGCATTATCGAGGGCTTTCTGGATACGCTGACACAAAAAGAGCGCATTATCTTCATGCGCCGCTATGCGTATGCGGACACCTATGCAGACATAGCGGAGCGGGTGGGGATATCCGGGAAAAACGTTTCGGTCCGGCTTTCACTGATCCGAAAAAGGATGAAGCAATATTTGATGGAAAGAGGGCTGACTGTATGAACGCAAAGCTGTTTTCAGACGCAATGAGCGAAATCGACAGCAAATACTATGAGGAAGCGATGACCGTGCTGCAGCCGGCAGGACTGCGGAAAAAATCGCGGGGCCTTCGCAGGGCGGCGGCCTGCTTCGCCGCGGCAGTGCTGATAGGTGCCGTGTCGTTCGGCGCCGCCTTTGCGGCCAGCGCAGATTTTCGCGACGCCGTCATAGGCTTTTTCACAGGCGGATCTGCAGAACACGGGGCGGACGGCGGGGGGAATTATTCGGTGTATTTCCATGACGCCGGCAGCGCCGCCCCGATTACGGTGCGGGCTGGGCAGATCTATTTTACGGCGGACGGCTCCGAGACCAATATCACGGAGCAGTGCTCGGAAGCTTCGTACTATTCCCGCGAAGCAACGGACGCGGAGGGAAACCGCCATGTAATACTTGCGGGCGGGACGCCGGACAGCGCGGGATGGGCCGAATTGATATTTGCAAATGATGGCGCCATGATGATGATTGCGGATTACGAAGGGGAAGAGCCGGAGTGGCTGTCGGCCGGCAGGGAGGAATTTGCGGAAAAGTACATGCCTGAGAGAGAATAGCGGCCGCCGCAGCGGCCCAAAAAGCTTCCGCCCGGCCTTGAGCCGGGCGGGATTTTTATCGTGAGCCTATTATCGAGGCGGCAAGGCCGGGCAGCAGCCACAGGCAGGCGAGGCCGATAAGCCACGCGGCGCTGAGCCCGCCGCCGAAGGCAAAGAGCGCGAAGGCCAGCGCAAGGTTGACGACGGCCGAAACGGCGGAGAGGGCGGAGCCGAGCATACCGGCAAGGTAGCAGCGGCGGCCGCAGGAGGAGACCTCCATAAACCCGCCGAGCCCCTCGCGGCCGAGCAGGGCGCAGACCGTGCTGTTTTCGTCCGGCTCGGTTGCCGATACGGCGTAGCGCACGGAAAAAAGCGGGAAGTCAAAGCTCTCGGCCGGGACGCGGTACCGGCGGTGCAGCAGCATGGGCGTCACCAGAAAGTCGCGTACGGCGAAGATGGGCGCGCGGCGGCTTTTCAGGCAGCCGGCGAGGGCCTTGCCGACGCTTGGCGAGGCGGTGTATTCAATCTTGAAAATGCCGGAGAGCACGCCGCTTACGGAGATAAACACCGCGCTCTTGTCGGCAAGCTTCTGCGGGACGAGTATGCCCATGAGCCGCATAAAGCCCGCGCTGCCGCAGAGCACCTCGCGCCCGGCGATAAGCGCCGTGAGCCCGCCGCCCTCATGGCAGCAGAAATCCTCCACGCGGCGCATGGCGCAGGAGTTGCGGCGCATGAGCTCGGCAAAAACGGGGGAGAGGCCGCTGCCGGAGGCGATGATGACGCTGCCGGCGTCTGAGATGATGTCCTCGGGGCTCGCGCCGTCGAGGATGCGGATGGAGCTTATTTTTACGCAGCCGTCGGGGAAGAGGTCGCTGTCCGTTATCACCATGCCGAGGCTGCGGCCTATGTCGCGCATGCCGGGCCAGCCGGCCACGGCGGCGCCGCGCGCAAAGGAGCGCAGGGCCAGCAGGAAATATGGCAGGGGGCAGGCTATAAAGGCGCCCGCCGGGGCGATGGCGCAGGTGGCCGCGGCAAAAATGCGGAAGAAATACGTCCACTGCCCGCTTATCGCGGCCGCGGCAGCGCTGAGCGCAAAGGCGGCTAAGAGCAGCCAGGGCGCGAGGCCGTAAAAAATATTTTCCGCCTCGTCGGGCTCCTCGCAGCGGCGCAGCCAGTTCTCTATGCTGCGGTGCGACTTGAGCAGCACCGTGCCCTCGCGGCCCTCTATGCCGCGCTCTGCCGTTACGGACATAGGGTCCTCGGCCAGCTCCCGCGCCTTGCTTGAAAAGCGCAGGGCCCTCGCCTCGAGCAGCGCGCCCCAGAGGGCGAAGAACATGGCGAGCGCGGCCGCGGCGCACATGGGATAGCCCCAGCCGGCCGTACCGGCGGCATAGGCCACGGCGGCGTCGAGCGCGGCGGCGATGTTGGCGACGGAGACAAGGCTCCAGAGGCTCGGCTGGCCGCGAACAAGGCTCGTCAGGCCGCAAGTAAATATGTCGAGGCCTATCATGCAGACGGTGAGCTGCATCACAAGGCAGGCGAGGCTCGTGACCTTGAGGTCGCTGCCCAGCGCGCCGAAGGCCGGCAGGCCGAGCGAGACCCAGAGCAGCGCGGCCAGCGGGAAAACGGCGAGCCGCGTGCGCAGCTTGAGGGAGTTGGCCGCGCCGGCGTAATACCTGGCGGCCTTTTTGGGCGGGACCTCCTCGGAGAGCTCGCCGGAATCCTCCTCCATCACCGCCTCGCCGGCGGTTTTGGCGCGGCCGAGCCGCTCGCCAAGCGAGGCAAGGAAGCCCAACACGGCCCCAGCCCGCCTCGGGCTGCCATAGTCGCGCGGGGCGTTCTCACTGCCGGGCGCGGCGTATTCCTCGCCCTCGGAGCCGGTGAAGCCGTACGACACGGTATCGCCGGAAAAAGCGTCCGTGTCGTTATCCGGGACGTAGTCCGCCTCGTCCAGGCCGGCAAAGCCGGACGACCAGGCGGAGCTTCGCCGCTCGGCCTCGGCCACGACGCCGTCAAGTCCGCCGTAGAGCTTTACGTCCTCGTCGCCCTCGGGAGGGCTGAACTCCTTCGCGGGGCGGTAGACCTTTACGTCGTCGTCGCCGTCGCCGGACTCCGGCCAGGCGTCCGCCTCGGGCGGCTCGATTCCGGCGGCGGGCTCATACGGCTCCTGCTCTGCGGCGGGCTCATACGGCTCCGCCCAGGGCTCCGGCTCCTCCGCGGCGGGAGGGGCTGCGGCCTCATCGGCCGGTTCCTCGCGCCGGCGGCGGCCGATGCGCTCAAAGCTGCGGCGCAGGCGGTGCGTGTACCGCGTCGCCACGCGGTAGGGGTCCGTATCCGGCCCGGCGGCGTACCCTTCGCCGCACTCCTCCGCGCCGTCCGCGGCCTCGTCGCTCGTGAGGCCGCCGGAAAACTCCGTTTCGCCGAGG
This sequence comes from uncultured Oscillospiraceae bacterium, assembly GCA_944385815.1. Lineage (GTDB taxonomy): Bacteria > Bacillota > Clostridia > Oscillospirales > Oscillospiraceae > Scatomorpha. The sequence goes on from CALWYQ010000017.1 coordinate 6,549, forward strand.
GCCTCATAGATTATCTGCTTTGAGCGGGCCTCCGTCTCGCGTTCGGCGGCTTTTTCAAGGTCAAAATCCGAGTATTCGGCGAGGATGCTCTCAAGGCTGAAGTCCTCGTCGGTCATGTTATCGGTTGTAAGCTTATCAGTGTCAGGCAAGTTATGTAACACCTTTCTATTCGCCAAGCCTCTGGCGGAGCACCTCGTAAATGAGTACGGCGGCGGCCGCGGAGGCGTTGAGCGAGTCTATGTGCCCGCGCATGGGTATGCTCACAAGCGCGTCGCATTTTTCGCGGACAAGGCGGCCCATGCCCTCGCCCTCGGAGCCTATTATCAGGGCGATCGGGCCGGTGAGGTCGGTTTTCCACATCCCGCTCGCGCCGTCCGCCGCGGTGCCGTAGACCCAGAGGCCGCGGCGCTTGAGCTCGTCGATCGCGGCGGGGAGGTTTGAGACCCGCGCGACGGGCAGATATTCCGCGGCGCCGGCGCTCGTCTTGTCAACAACGGCGGTCAGGCCCGCGCTGCGCCGCTTGGGGATGATGACCCCGTGCGCCCCGGCGCACTCGGCCGAGCGGATTATGGCCCCGAGGTTGTGCACGTCGCTTATCTCGTCGCAGACTATTACAAAGGGCTCCTCGCCCCGCCCGGCGGCAAGGGCGAAAATGTCCTCGATTTCAGCGTAGCGCGTGACGGCGGCGACGGCGATAACGCCCTGATGCGAGCCGGTCACGCTCATTTCATCCAACTTGCGCCGGTCAACGGTGACGACGGCAAGCCCGGCGTCCTTGGCCCGGGAAATAATGCGCCCGATGGCGCTGTCGCCCGTGCCGCGGGCGACAAAGAGCTTGTCTATGGGCCGCCCGGCCCTTATGGCCTCGTTTACCGCGTTGCGCCCCTCTATGAGATCGTTCCTGTCGTTTTTGCGCTCGTCCATTCGGCGCCTCCGTTATCCCAATATAAGTTTTCAGATACAGAAACAACTATAACATAAATCCGGGTAAACATAAAGCCCAAATTGCTGGCAAAAGCGAGAAAAATGTAAAATTTTCTCCCTCCGGTATATTGAAATCGCCGGTGCAGTATATTCAAAGGGCAAGGGGGGCTGGATATGGAAGGGACCTGGCCGCTGCGGCTCGACGGGGTCGAATGCGGGAGCGTTACGGCCCGGCGCTCGGGGGCGTATACGCTCTTTTCGGCGCGGGCGCTTTATATGGGGCCGCTCAAGCGGATATCTCTCTACGGCCCGGGCGGGGAGGCGCCGCTCGGCGTGCTCGCGCCGGACGGCGACGGCTGCGCCCTCGAGCGCAGGCTCACGCGGCGCGAGCTGGCCGCGCTCGGCGGCGCCATAGACTACGCGGCGGAGTCCGGCGGCGTCAGGAGGCCGGACCCGGAGCCGGAAAATGACGCCGGGGACGCGGAACTGGAAGCCGCGCCGGAGGAAGGGGAGCTCTGGTACTCCTCGCTGGACGGCAGCCTCTCTCGCTTCGACGGCGAGAGGCTGCTCGTCGCCCTGCCGGCGGACAGGCCGCGCGTGCCGGACTGGGCGAAGGGAGTGCTGAGGCGCATTAATGGGAGGGAATACGTTGTATTTCCGAGATGAAAATGGTATAATGCAGAAAAACCGTTTTCACCGGAGGTATGACCATGCTGATGACAGATATAATCGCCAAAAAGCGCGACGGCGGCGAGCTCAGCGGCGGGGAGATAGAGTTCTTTGTGCGCGGCGTAACAGACGGCAGCATCCCGGACTACCAGACCGCGGCGCTGCTGATGGCCATAGTCTGGCGCGGCATGAACCGCCGCGAGACGCTTGATTTGACCCTGGCCATGATGCGCTCGGGGGACACGCTCGACCTCTCGGGCATTTCCGGCGTAAAGGCGGACAAGCACTCCACCGGCGGCGTGGGCGACAAGACCTCGCTCGCGCTGCTGCCCATGGTCGCCGCCCAGGGCGTCCGCATGGCAAAAATGTCCGGCCGCGGCCTCGGGCACACCGGAGGCACGCTGGACAAGCTCGAGAGCTTCCCCGGCTTTTCAAGCGCGCTTACGCATGAGCAGTTCCTCTCCCAGGTGGAGAGGGTGGGCTTCGCCATAGCGGGGCAGACCGCCGACCTCGACCCCGCGGACAAAAAGCTCTACGCCCTGCGCGACGTCACCGGCACGGTGCAGAGCATACCGCTCATCGTGAGCTCCATAATGTCCAAAAAGCTCGCCGCCGGCGCGGACGTCATCGTCCTTGACGTAAAAACCGGCTCCGGCGCCTTTATGAAAACCGAGGCCGACGCGAGGGAGCTGGCGCGGGAAATGGTAGAGACGGGCCGCCTCGCCGGGCGGAGAACCGTCGCCTGCATAACGGACATGGACCAGCCGCTCGGCAACGCCGTCGGCAACGCCCTCGAGGTCAGGGAGGCCATAGCCCTCCTGAAGGGCGAGTACGGCGGCGAGCTCAGGGAGCTCTGCCTCACGCTCGGCAGCTGCATCCTCACCGAGGCCGGCGCGGCGGAAAACGCCGCCGCCGCGCGCGCGATGCTCGAGCGCGGCATAGCCGACGGCACGGCGCTTGAGAAGTTCGCGGAGTTTGTAGAGGCCCAGGGCGGGGACAGGCGCGCGGTGTTCGATACCTCCCTGCTGCCGGACGCCCCGGTCAAGCTGGAGGCCCTGTCGGAGGAGAGCGGCTATGTGCAGCGCATAGATGCCGAGGGCGTCGGCCTTGTAAGCATGCACCTCGGCGGAGGCCGCGCCACGGCGGAGAGCGGCATAGACCTCGCCGTAGGCGTGGTGCTGCACAAAAAGCGCGGCGACGCCGTAGCCGCGGGCGAGAGCCTCGCCACCATACACGCAAGGGACGCCGCAAGCGCCGAAAGCGCCGCCGCCCTGCTCAGGAAGGCCTACGCCATCGGCGAGGGGAAGCCCGGGGACACGCCCTTCGTCAAGGCCATCATACGCGCGGAGGACTGAAAATGAAGATAACCTGCCTTATAGATAACTGCGCGCTCGAGGGCTTCCGCAGCGAGCACGGCCTTGCCTATTACGTCGAGGCCTGCGGGAAGCACATGTTCTTTGACTTCGGCGCGAGCGGCGCGGCAATCGAAAACGCGCGCGTCCTCGGCATAGACCCCGCGGCGGCGGATTTCGCCGCGCTCAGCCACGGGCACTATGACCACGGCGGCGGGATCGCCGCCTTCCTTGCCGCGAACAGCCGGGCAAAGGTTTACATAAGAAAAGGAGCCTTTGATAAGCGCTATTCGCATAAGCCCGGCTGCGAGCTTGAATATATCGGCCTTGACCCTGAGCTCAGGAGCTCGGGGCGCCTTGAAGAGGTGGACGAGCTCTATACGATTTGCGAGGGAATCACGCTGTTTTCCGGCGTAAACGGCGATGAGCTGCACTCGCCGGCCAACGATGTCCTGCTCGGCAGCGACGCCGTGACGCCGGACGGCTTTGCCCACGAGCAGAACCTCTACCTGCGCGAGGGAGATACGCGCGTGCTTATAGCGGGCTGCGCCCACCGGGGCATAGTTAACATAATGCAAAGGCTCAGGGACATTGACCCCGAGCCGCCAACGGCGGTTTTCGGCGGCTTCCACCTTGCAATACCCGGCACGGCGGAGGTGAACGGGCCCCTTGTGGACGGCACGGCCGCGCGGCTTTTGGAGAGCCGGGGCACGGTTTATTACACCGGCCACTGCACGGGCCTGCCGAGCTTCGAGCGCCTCGGCGCGGACATGGGAGAGCGCGTGCGCTACCTGCACGCAGGCGAGAGCGTGGAGCTTTAATTATTTGTAAATTGATGTGTTTTTGGCTATTGCCAAACCGAACAAAACGGTATATAATAAGATGCTTGATTTTTTGAGAAATGACCAGCTTTTCAATACAAGAAGGAGTGGAACCAACACATGAGCTACGCAACCAAAGACATCCGCAACATCGCGCTTCTGGGGCACGGCGGCAACGGCAAGAGCACCCTGGCCGAGAGCATCCTCAACCTCACCGGCGTTACCGACCGCATGGGCAGCACCGCTGCCGGCAACAGCGTATCCGACTTCGACGCCGAGGAAATCCGCCGTCAGATAAGCATCTCCACCTCCACGATGTACACGGAGTATCAGAAAACCAAGATAAATATCCTTGATACCCCGGGCTACTTTGACTTTGCGGGCGAGGTCGTTGAGGCGCTGCGCGTTGCCGACACCGGCATTATCTGCGTCTCCGCCAAGGACGGCCTGAACGTCGGCGCCGAGAAGGCCTGGAAGGCCCTCAGCGACGCCGGCCTGCCCAAGGCGATATACATCTCCAAGATAGACGAGGAGCACGCGGACTACTTTGCGGCCCTCAGCCAGCTGCGCGAGAAGTTCGGCCCGAGCGTCAGCCCCATGGCCGCGCCCATCGTCGAGGGCGGCAAGCCCACCGGCATTGTCGATATCGTGGCCCGCAAGGCCTACAAGTACAACGGCAATAAGCGCAGCGAGTGCCCCATCCCCGCCGACATGGCCGACCGCGTCGAGGAGCTCTACAATGAGATAGCCGAGAACGCCGCCGGCACCAGCGAGGAGCTCATGGAGAAGTACCTCGAGACCATGGAGCTCAGCAGCGACGAGATTTACGGCGCGCTCTCCACCGGCATCGCCGAGGGCGAGATCGTCCCCGTTTTCTGCGGCAGCGCCGTCACCGGCATGGGCACCCTTGTCCTGCTCGACGCCGTCAAGAACTTCTTCCCCGCCCCGCACGAGGGCGGCGAGCCCGTCAATGAGAACGGCCCGACCCGCGCCATCGTCTACAAGACCATGAGCGACCAGTTCGGCAAGTTCAGCCTCTTCAAGGTCATCTCCGGCAAGGTCACTCCCGACATGACCCTCACCAACGCCCGCTCCGGCGTGCAGGAAAAGCTCGGCCACGTCTACTACATGCAGGGCAAGAAGAACGTCGAGGTTCAGGAGATATGCTGCGGCGATATCGGCGCGGTGAGCA
>CALWYQ010000018.1 GCA_944385815.1 uncultured Oscillospiraceae bacterium
GTCGAGGGCAAGGGCGGCATCCTTGACCTCTGGAAGCTGATGAACATCTCCAACGACCGCTTCATCCGCACCACGGACGACTATCACGTCGCCGCCGTGCAGCGCATCTTCAAGAAGATGTACGACAACGGCGACATCTATAAGGGCAAGTACTCCGGCATGTACTGCACGCCCTGCGAGAGCTTCTGGACGGAGAGCCAGCTGGTGGACGGCAAGTGCCCCGACTGCGGCCGCCCGGTCAAGTACGCGGAGGAGGAGGCGTACTTCTTCAAGCTGAGCAAGTATGCCGAGCCCGTGCGCGAGCTGCTGCTCTCCGGGACCTTCCTTGAGCCCGCCAGCCGCGTGAACGAGATGATAAAGAACTTCATCGACCCCGGCCTTGAGGACCTCTGCGTCTCCCGCACGAGCTTCAAGTGGGGCGTCCCGGTCGATTTTGACCCGGGCCACGTCGTTTATGTCTGGGTCGATGCCCTCTTCAACTACATGACCGCCCTCGGCTACATGAACGAGGAGCGCGACGGGCTTGAAAAATACTGGCCCGCGGACGTCCACATGGTGGGCAAGGAGATAGTCCGCTTCCACTCCATAATATGGCCGGCCATGCTCATGAGCGTGGGCGCGCCGCTGCCGCACAAGGTCTTTGGCCACGGCTGGCTGCTCTTGGGCGGCGGCAAGATGTCCAAGTCCAAGGGCAACGTCGTCGACCCCTATATCCTCGCCGGCCGCTTCGGCGTGGACGCGCTGAGGTACTTCCTCATGCGCGAGTTCCCGCTCGGCTCCGACGGCAACTTCTCCAACGAGCTGCTTATCTCCCGCATAAACTCCGACCTCGCCAACGACTACGGCAACCTGCTCAGCCGCACCGTCGCCATGGTCGCCAAATACTTTGACGGCACCCTGCCCGCCGGGCGCGAGCATGAGGCCATAGACGACGAGCTTACCGGCATGGCCTCCGCCCTGCGCGGCAGGTATGAGCAGCTTATGGACAGCTTCCAGACCCAGGCGGCGTTAGAGGAGGTCTTTAAGGTCATCTCCCGCGCCAACAAGTACATCGACGAGACCGCCCCCTGGGTGCTCGCCAGGGACGAGGCCAGGCGCAGCCGCCTCGCGAGCGTCATGTATAACCTGCTCGAGACCCTTCGCATCTGCACCCAGCTGCTGACGCCCTTCATGCCCGGCAGCACCGAAAAGGCCGCCGACCAGATAGGCGTCCCCGCCGGGCTGCGCAACTGGGACGCCGCCGGCGAGTGGGGCGTCCTGCCCGCGGACGTCACCGTGCACAGGGGCGAGACGCTGTTCCCCCGCATCGACATGGACAAGGAGCTCGCCGAGTTGGAGCGCCTCGAGGCCGAGGCCCGCAGGGAGGCCCTGCCCGCCGTCGAGGTCGAGCCGCAGCTTGCCGAGCAGGTCGATTTTGACACCTTCTGCAAGAGCGACTTCCGCGTGGTCAAGGTGAAGAACTGCGAGACCGTCAAGAAGTCCGACAAGCTCCTCAAGTTCACCCTCGACGACGGCACCGGCGTTGACCGGCAGATCCTCTCCGGCATCCGCAAGTGGTACAAGCCCGAGGACCTCATAGGCAAGACCCTCGTCGCCATAGTCAACCTCCCGCCGCGCAGGATGATGGGCCAGGAGAGCAACGGCATGCTCATCTCCGCCGTCCATAAGGAAAAGGGCGAGGAGGTCGTCAGCCTGCTGATGCTTGACGGCGCCATCCCCGCCGGCGCCAGGCTCTGCTGAGAGGAGGAAGCCATGGACTACCGCCGCTTCGGCAACAGGATAGTCGCCCGCATAGACCGCGGCGAGGAGCTCTGCGCCAGCGTGCTTGAGTTAGCGGAGCGCGAGAACATCCGCCTCGCCGGCGTGTACGGCCTCGGCGCGAGCGACGACGTGACGCTCGGCGTGTTCGACACGTCCGCCAAGGTCTACAACAGGGAGCATTACACCGGCACGGCCTATGAGCTGGGCTCCGTCACCGGCAATCTCAGCCGCCAGGACGGCGCGCCCTACCTCCACCTGCACGCCGTCATTGGCAACCCGGCAAAGGGCGAGTGCCATGCCGGCCACCTCAATTCCGCCGTGATAAGCGCCACCTGCGAGCTTATCATCGACGTGATAGACGGCGAAGCCGGCCGCAGGTTCTCAGAGGAGGTCGGCCTGAACCTCTATGAGTTCTGATTCGGTATAAATCCAAAAGCGTCCCGTTTTAGCGGGACGCTTTTTCATATAGATGTGAAATTTCATCAAATATTGACGGACGGCCCGTGGTTTGTTATATTTATCTTACAATAGTCCCGCGGCTGAGCGGGGGAAAATTCGTCAAAAAGGTGATGCGTATGTTAGACGAAGCCGTATACAGGGAATACGTAAATATACTCGCCGAGGAGCTTGTGCCGGCCATGGGCTGCACGGAGCCCATCGCGGTGGCCTACTGCACGGCCCTCGCCAGGCGGACGCTCGGCGCCCTGCCAGAGAGCGTGGACGTGCGCGCAAGCGCGAGCATCATAAAGAACGTAAAGAGCGTGGTCGTGCCCAACACCCGCGGCCGCCGGGGCATCGCCGCCGCGGCGGCGGCAGGGATCATCTCCAACGACGCCGACGCCAAGCTCCAGGTCCTCGCCTCGCTGACGGTCGAGCAGTTGGACGAGCTCGACCGCTACATCGCCGCGACGCCCATAACCATGGGCTACAGCGGCCGCGAGTGGGTCTTTGACATCCAGGTCACCGTCAGGGCCGGGGAGCACAGCGCGTACTGCGAGATTGCCGGGCACCACACCAACGTCATACGCCTCGAGCGCGACGGGGAGGTGCTGATAGACGAGGAGTTCGTCGAACAGGCCAATGAGCACAGCACCGACCGCAGCATGCTGAATGTTAAGAGCATCGTCGAGTTCGCGAACACCGTGGACATAGAGGACGTGCGCGCCGTGCTCGAGCGGCAGATAAAGTGCAACATGGAGATTGCGAACGAGGGCCTGCGCGGCGACTGGGGCGCGAACATCGGGCGCATACTGCTGCAGTCCGGCGGCATGAGCGTGGCCAACCGCGCCAAAGCCTACGCCGCGGCGGGCTCCGACGCGCGCATGAACGGCTGCGAGCTGCCCGTCGTTATAAATTCCGGCAGCGGCAACCAGGGCCTGACCGCCTCGCTGCCCGTTATTGTGTACGCGAGGGAGCTGCACGTATCCGACGAGATGCTCCTGCGCGCGCTGTGCGTCTCCAACCTGATTACCATCCACATAAAGACCGGCATCGGCAGCCTCTCGGCCTATTGCGGGGCCACCGCCGCCGGCTGCGGCGCGGCCGCGGGCATCTGCTATCTCTACGGCGGGCAGTACGCCGAGATAGCGCACACCGTGGTAAACGCCATCGCGATAGACTCCGGCATGATCTGCGACGGGGCCAAGGCCAGCTGCGCGGCCAAGATAGCCTCCGCCGTGGACGCCGGACTGCTCGGCATGAACATGCAGATGCACAAGAGCCAGTTTTACGGCGGCGACGGCATAGTGGTCAAGGGCGT
>CALWYQ010000019.1 GCA_944385815.1 uncultured Oscillospiraceae bacterium
GAGCGGCGCCGTGGGCGCCGCTCTTTTTTGGAGGGACGATTAACTTGCTTGGTAAGCATCTGCTTGGAATATACGAAAAGGCCCTTGACGGCTCGGGGGAGTGGGAGGCGCGGCTCGATAAGGCGCGGGAGCTCGGCTTTGACTTCTTAGAGCTGAGCGTTGACGAGAGCGACGCGCGCCTCGCGAGGCTTGAACCCGGAAGCCGCGAGATGATAGAGCTCGGCGCGGCAATTAAAAGCGCCGGCGTGCCTGTGCTCTCCATGTGCCTGAGCGCGCACAGGCGCTTCCCGCTCGGCAGCGCCGATCGCGCGGTCCGCGCCCGCAGCATGGATATACTCGAGCGCGCGCTCGACCTCGCCGCCGGGCTCGGCATACGCACGATCCAGCTGGCCGCCTACGACGTCTATTACGAGCCCTCTACCCCGGGGACGCGCGAGCTGTATTACATAGGCCTGATGAAGGCCGCGGAGCTTGCCGGGCAGCGCTGCATAATGCTGGCCAACGAGATTATGGACACCGGCTTTGTGAACAGTATACACCGCCATATGGGCTACGAGCGGGAGGCGAACAGCCCCTGGCTCAGGCTGTATCCGGACGTCGGCAATCTCAGCGCCTGGGGCAACGACGTCGCCGCGGAGCTGCGGCAGGGGAGGGGCAGCATAGTGCAGGTGCACCTGAAAGACACCCTCGCCGTCGGCCCCGAGAGCCCCGGCCAGTTCAGGGACGTGCCCTTCGGCAGCGGCTGCGTGGATTTTCCGCTGTGCTTTTCTGTTTTGGAGCGCGACGGGTACACGGGGCCGTACCTCATCGAAATGTGGCACCGGCCCGGTACTGACGACCGCGCGGAGATAAGCCGGGCCCGGCAATTCATAGAAGGCCGCTTCGCCGCGGCTGGGGACTTCACGCGGAGGTACACTACATGACGAGATACTACCTCGGGCTCGATAACGGCGGCACCACGACCAAGGCCGCCATATACGACGAGTGCGGCGCGGAAATAGGCGTGTGCTCCGTCGCAACGGAGGTCAATGTCCCGCGGCCGGATTTCGCCGAGCGGGACATGGAGGAAATGTGGCGCGCAAACTGCCGCGTCATACGCGGCGTGATAGAAAAGACCGGCGTGAGGCCGGAGGATATTCGCGCCGCCGCCGTCTGCGGCCACGGCAAGGGGCTGTACCTGTGGGGCAGGGACGGCCGCCCGGCGAGGCCGGGAATACTTTCAACCGACAACAGGGCCTATGCCTATCCCGAGGCCTGGAGGAAGAGCGGCGTAGAGGCCAGGCTTTTTGACATCACCTGTCAGCATATACTGCCTTACCAGCCCACTGCGCTCCTCGCCTGGCTGCGAGATAACGAGCCGGAGACCGTAGAGCGGACAAAATACGTGTTCGCATGCAAGGACTACGTGCGCTTCCGGCTGACCGGCGAGGCGAGGGCGGAGCTTACGGACTATTCCGGCGACGGGCTTGTGAACCTGCGCACCGGGGCCTATGATACGCGCATCTCCGCCGCCCTCGGGCTTTCGGGCATAGACGCCCTGCTGCCGCCGCTGGCCCGGTCGACAGAGATCTGCGGCCGGGTCACAAGGCGCGCGGCCGAGGAGACCGGCCTTGTCGAGGGCACCGCCGTCGCCGGCGGCATGTTCGACATCGACGCCTGCGCCCTTGCGGCCGGCCTTGCCGACACGGAGCATGTGTGCATGGTGGCCGGCACCTGGAGCATAAACGAGCTCCTGCTGCCCGAGCCGGTGACCGACGGCCGGGTGCTGATGAACTCCATGTACTGCCTGCCGGGGTACTACCTTGTGGAGGAATCCAGCCCGACAAGCGCGGGAAACCTGGCCTGGTACATATCCGAGCTGCTGCCGGAGCTTGAGCGCGAGAGCGCCGCCGACGGCGGCAGCGTATACGACTCGCTCAACGCAATGGTGGCCTCGGTCGGAGACGGGGAGTTCTGCCCGGTGTTCCTGCCCTTCCTTATGGCGAGCAACGTCCACCCGAACGCCCGCGCCGCATTTGTAGGCCTGAGCGCCTATCACAGCCGCGCGCACCTGACGCGCAGCATATACGAGGGCATAGCCTTTTCGCACCGCTTCCACTATGAAAAGCTGCGGCGCTGCATAGAGCGCGAGCCTGAGAGCATCCGCCTCGCCGGCGGGGCCGCGCGCTCAAGGGTGTGGACGCAGATGTTCGCGGACGTAATGCAGCTTCCGGTTGAGACCATAAAGGCAAACGAGACCGGGGCGCTCGGCGCCGCCATAGCCGCCGCGGCCGCCGTGGGGGACTTCGCCGGTATAAACGAGGCGATGTCCGCCATGTCGGCAATCGGCGAGCCCGTGGAGCCGAACCGGGCGAGTGCCGGCGTGTTTGACAGGAAATATGCGCTCTATAGCGGCGCGATTGCGGCTTTGGACCCGCTTTGGGATGACATTCAGGCGTTTATCGAGAAAAAATGAAACGGAGCGGCCCGCGTTTGGCGGGCCGCTTTATTCACCCCCTGCCTCCCGGAGCATAGAATGGAGCGACGCGGGCGCCGCCCGCGGACGCTTAGACGCGAAGGGAGTATGCAAATGCCTAAGTGCAAAAACAACTGCCAGTGCGGCAGCCCGGATACGGGCTCCGGCAATGGCAGCACGAGCGAGGTAGAGTCCTGCGCGCAGGAAAGCTGCGACTGCCGCATGAACCGCATACGTTGCTGGGATAATCCCTGCTCGCCCTGCCGCCCGATATTCCCCGGCTGCGGCGGCGGGACTGCGGGCGCTACCGGCCCCACCGGCCCCACGGGCGCGACCGGGCCCACCGGTCCGACAGGCCCGACCGGGCCGACCGGCCCCATTGGCGCGGGGCTTGAGAACGTACAGTCCTTTTCGCCCGCCGGGAGATACCGTCAGGGCGACTTTGTGTTTTACGACGGCGGGCTATATATGGCCGACATAAACGACCCCAGCGGCACGCCGGGCACAAGCGGAGACTACAGCCTTGTGACCGTGGCCGGCCCGACCGGCGCCTCCGGCATGACAGGCCCGACGGGCGCTACAGGCGCAACCGGCGCAACGGGACCGACGGGCGAGACCGGCCCGACCGGTCCGACGGGGCCCTCCGGCACCGGCCAGACCGGTGCGACGGGTCCGACGGGTGAGACCGGCCCGACCGGTCCGACGGGGCCCTCCGGCACCGGCCCGACCGGTGCGACGGGTCCGACGGGTGAGACCGGGCCGACCGGTCCGACGGGGCCCACCGGCACCGGCCCGACCGGCGCAACGGGACCGACTGGCGAGACCGGGCCGACCGGTCCGACAGGGCCCTCCGGCACCGGCCCCACGGGCCCGACAGGGCCGACTGGCGAAACCGGCCCCACGGGCCCGGCGGGCGCTCAGGGCGCTGCGGGCGCTACAGGGCCTACCGGCGAAACCGGTCCGACCGGCCCTGCCGGCGCTGCCGGCACACAGGGCGCCGCAGGGCCTACCGGGCCTACCGGCGAAACCGGTCCGACCGGCCCGACTGGCGAGACCGGCCCCACCGGCCCGAGCGCCACGATAACTCCGGCCGCGGCGGTAAATGACGCCACAAGCACCACCGACATCGTCCAGCAGTTCAACCAGCTGCTTGCAAATCTGCGCACGGCCGGCCTTCTGGCCACCTGAGCGCGGGGAGGGCGGGAGCCCGCCCTCCTTACATATAATAATGGGGAGGCTGAGTCTTGAAGGTTTGCGTCTACGCCATATGCAAGAACGAGGGCAAGTTTGTCCGGCGCTGGATGGACTCCATGCGCGAGGCGGATGGGGTGTACGTACTTGACACCGGCTCGGAGGACGGGAGCCCGGAGCGGCTGAGAGAGCTCGGCGCGACGGTAGTGTGCGAAAAAATCGAGCCCTGGCGCTTTGACACGGCGCGCAACCGCTCCCTCGAGCTTGTGCCCGGGGACGCGGATATCTGCATCTGCACGGACTTAGACGAGCTGCTCCACCCAGGCTGGCGGCGGCTGCTCGAAAACGCCTGGAAGCCGGGCACCACGCGCGCCGCCTACCGTTACACCTGGAACTTCAACCCGGACGGCTCGGAGGGGCATGTTTTCTGGACGGAAAAGGCGCACAGCCGCTTCGGCTACAAGTGGACCCACCCCGTACACGAGATCCTGACCTGGATAGGCGAGGGCAGGGAGGGGAACAAGGTCTATGTTGAGGGGATGCAGCTCGACCACCGCGCCGACGATACAAAGTCGCGCGCCCAGTACCTGCCGCTTTTGGAGCTCTCCGTCGCCGAGGACCCGGAGGACGACCGCAATATGCACTACCTCGGCCGAGAATACTATTTCCACGGCCGCTGGGAGGACGCGGTGATAACGCTCAAGCGGCATCTGACGCTGCCGCGCGCCGTGTGGCCGGATGAGCGCTGCGCCTCCATGCGCTATATGGCGCGCTGCCTTGTGCAGCTCGGCCGCCGCGGCGAGGCGCTTGCCTGGCTCTATCGCGCCGTAGCCGAGGCGCCTCACCTGCGTGAGCCGTATATGGAGGCGGCAAAGCTGCTTTATCAGAGCGAGGACTGGGACGGCGTCTGCTTTTTCACCCGGGAGGCGCTTAAAATAACCGAGAGGGTGCGCACATATATAAACGACTCCGAATCCTGGGGCCCGCTGCCCTATGACCTGCTGAGCCTCGGGCTGTATTACACCGGGCGCTATGCCGAGGCGGTTGAGGCGGCCGAAAAAGCCTCGGAGCTGGCTCCGGGTGACGAGAGGATAGCCAAAAACCTGCTGCTGATGCGCCGGAAGGCGGAGGAGGGCGGGGCGTAAAGAAAAATTCCGCTTGACAGGGAAGGAGATATATAGTAGAATTCCATCAGAGTAATTAGCTGCGGCTAACCAATCCTTCGGGATTAATTTTTTGAAGGAAGGTTAGATAAAACTAACTATACGAAGGAAGGGAAAGCAATGAGCGTCGTGATAGTCGGAGGCAACGAGTGTATGGCAGGCAGGTATGAGAGCATCTGCCGCGAATACGGCTGCAAGGCCAAGGTGTTTACAAAGGAGCGCTGCTCGCTGAGGAAGAAGCTCGGCACGCCGGATCTGCTCATATTATTTGTAGCGACAGTGTCCCACAAGATGGTGCAGAGCGTGACCCAGGAGGCCAGGCGCAACAGCGTGCCCGTAGCGCGCGTGCTTACGAGCAGCGGCGCGGCCCTCCGCGCGACGCTCAGCGAATACGCCGGCGCTGCCGGGGCGTAAAAATAAAGGCGGCCGTGCCCGAGGCGCGGCCGCCTTTTATTTTTAGTTCAGAGCTTCATGCTCATGTCGCCCTGCTCGACCTTTTCAAGCAGGGCCTTGCTGAGCTCCCTGTCCATATACTTTTCGCAGCGGACGAAGAAGCCGGCGGCGTTGCGGCGGTTTACGCCGAGGCGGCCTATCGTGGTTGCGAGGGTCAGCACTATGCCGCCGAGCCAGCCGAAGAGGGCGTAGTCCCCGCCCCAGTGGATGACGGCGATCGTGCCCGCGGCGAGGATCACCGCCCAGAACACCGCGCGGTATACGGCCTTCATAAGTATGGCCCCGGCGGCGACGCGGCCGCCGTAGAGCGCCTTGAGCCGCCTTGCGAGGGGCACGTCCGTGCAGAAGCCAAGCAGCACGGGCATGAGCCCGAAGGTGTAGAGCAGGGCGCCGACCACAAAGAGGGCTATGGCGATTATAATGTCGAGTATCATACCGGTCACCGGCCTTTCAAAAGCCCTCAGGCGTCCTGTACCGCGGCTACCATCATGCTCGCGTGCCGCTTGAGAGCGTCAAAGGTTTCGCTCGAGATGACGTGCTCGATGCGGCAGGCGTCCTCGGCGGCGGTTTTCGGGCTGACGCCCATGGCCGTCAGCCAGCCGGAAATGAGCGTGTGCCGCTCATAGATCTTCTCGGCTATGGCGCGGCCAGGCTCGAGCAGGCTGATGGCGCCGTCCCTGTCCACCGAAATGCAGCCCTTGAGCCGGAGGTTCTTCATGGCGACGCTGACGCTCGGCTTTGAAAAGCCGAGCTCGTTTGCTATGTCTATGGCACGGACAACGCTTTTCCTGCGGCTGAGAATGAGTATGGTCTCGAGATAATTCTCGGCCGATTCCTGTATTTTCATTACCTGACCTCACTTATTAATATATTAATGATTTATTTTATCACAAACTTTCGTCCAACGCAAGCACAAGAATTCCCGACCGCTTTTCAGGATAAATAGTGACGGCTAAAACTCCGGCGGTTTCGCCAAATAGCAGCCCCTAACCTTAGATCAGCAGGATCAGGCCATTTGGTATGCCTTACTTTGTATGCTATGATGTGATAAAATGCAACATGAGAGGAAATTTTGCGTCTATATCAGCGAGAACTCATAAAAGGAGGCTGAAGAACATGAAAAAGCTGCTCATATTGATTGCTGCCTTGGCCTGCGCATGCGGGATGGCCGGTTGTCAGAAGGCCATCGATGCATCCGCTGTGTACGTATTCCCGGAACCAACCGTACAAATTACAGGATCATTCTGCTCACAGGGAATAGAGAGCAACTTCACAATCGGCTCAGAGGAATATGATCCTGATGATTTATCTGTAATGCCTGTTATCGAATGGTTTTATGGCTTG
>CALWYQ010000020.1 GCA_944385815.1 uncultured Oscillospiraceae bacterium
GCCGGGCGCCATATGCGGCCAGCCGGTCAACCGCTCCGGGGTTGGTCACCCCCCCGCCCGCCCTGGGGGGCGGGCTATGCAGTGGCGGCCTGCAGGACTGCATTCGCCACGGGCCCTGCGTTTGTCAGCCCGCCGCCGGCGTGCTCCACTATCACGGCGAAGGCGTACGGATGCTCCGCGTCATTCAAAAAACCGGTCATCCAGGCGTGGCTGGTGCCGTCGCCGACCTCGGCGGTGCCGGTCTTGGCGGCGACGTTGAGGCCCGGGAAGGTCCACTCCCCGCCGTAGGCGGCCGTGACGTTGTAGCTCATCATCTCCGCGATGCGCGCGGCGGTGTCCGCGCCGAGGAGCTTCGTGGGCTTATCGAGCCTGCCGTGGCCCAAGAGCGTCGGCTCCAACACGCTCCCGCCGTTCGCGATGGCGGCGGCATAGCGCACGAGCGCTGCCGGTACGACCAGATCCTTGTGCTGCCCTATGCCCGACCACGCGAGGGCGGCGCTGCCCGCCTCCGCCTTTTCAAAGCTGCCGGGCGGCACGGTTATGCCGTCTACGGACAGCTCCTGCGTGAAGCCCAGCATCTCCGCGTATTCCGCGAGCGTGTCCGCGCCCAACTCGAGCGCTATCTCCGCAAAGGCGCAGTTGCAGGAGTTTGCAAGCGCCTGCTCTATGCTCTGGCTGCCGTGGGAGCCGGTGCAGTTGAGCTCCACGCCGCCGATTATGCGGCTGCCCTCGCAGTAAAAGCTCCGCTCGAAGAGGTCGGGGATGCTCTCGATGGCGGCGGCGAGCGTGACGAGCTTGTACACCGAGCCGGGGACGAAGCTCGCGCTGAGGCACTTGTTTATGTATGTCCCCTCCGCCGGGGCCTCGCTCGGGTTTGCCGGGTCGTCCGCGGGAGTGGAGACCATGCAGAGTATCTCCCCCGTCGTGTAGTCCATGACCAGCACGGCCCCGTTCCGCCCGGCGAGGGCGTTATAGGCCGCGGCGTTTAGCGCGGAATCGACGGTGAGCCGGAGCGTTTTGCCCTCCGAGACGCCGGAGACGAGGTTGTAGCCCGTGAGCTTATCGCGGAACTGCCGCAGCGCCCCGGTGCGTATGTTCCCCGCGCCATCGCCGACGAGGTGGTAGCAGGCGAGGCGGGTGGTGTAGTCCGCAGCATAGCTCACGCCGGTATCGTCCGAGGCATAGAGCACAACGCCGTTCCGGTCGAGCAGCGTCCCGCCCGGCGTCCCGCCGGTGAAGTACCCCGCCCAGGCCCCGCCGTCGCGCACGAGCCGCGCCATGTACACGCCGAGCCCGGCTATGAGCGCGAGCGCTATTATGAGCGCCATGCCCGCGCGGCGTTTTACCTTTTTCATTCCTCCGCCTCCTCCGCTTCGGGTTCGTCGTAATACTCCGGCTCCTTCGGCTCGCGGCTTACGACAAAGCTCGCGTCGCGCCGCGTGTCCGTCGCCTTTATAAAGCTCAGCAGCATCCAGCAGCTCACAAGGCTGGTCCCGCCCCGGGAGACAAAGGGGAAGGTCACGCCAGTGAAGGGCAGGATATCGAGCGAGCCGAAGATGTTAAGGCCCATCTGCACCATCATCAGGCTCACGGCGGCGCAGCCCGCGATGACGTAAAAGGTGCTGCGGCCCCGCGCGGCGTTGCGCACGGCGAAGAGCGCGAGGGCGATGACGGCGAGCATGGCGAGCACGGCGATGATAAGCCCTAACTCCTCGCTCAGCACGGCAAAGACCATGTCCGTATCCGCGGCGGTGATGTTCACGAGGCTCCCCTCGCCCGCGCCGCGGCCGAACAGTCCGCCGGAGGCGGCGGCGCTCATGGCGTGGGTCTGCTGATAGCCGCTGTCCCATACGTCCTCCCAGGCGTGGCCCCAGGTCATAAAGCGCTCGGCGACGTAGGGCTTGACGCTCAGGACGAGGAACCCGGCCATCACGGCCCCGCCGACGGCGAGGAAGAGCGTGGCGAAGCTGCCCGAGCGCATGAAGGCGATGACGAGGAAGGTCGCGAAGAACACCAGCGCGGTGCCGAAGTCGCCCATGAGCGCGAGCGCGCAGACGCAGACGGCGGAGAAGAGTATGAACACTATGAGGTTCCGCCGCGCGAAGAGCCTGTCGAGCGTGGCGGCCCCGGTGTAGATATAGAGCACCTTTACAATCTCGCTGGGCTGCACGGTGAAGGCCCCAAAATTCAGCCAGCTGCCCGAGCCGCCGCGCACCTCGCCCAAGACTATCGTGACGGCGAGCAGGCCCATTGCCATGAGCGCGGCCAACCAGCGCACGGCCTTTACCCGGCGCAAATCGCGCAGCCACCAGCCGAGGAAGAAGAAGAGCGCCACGCCCACGCAGAGGAAGAGCACCTGCCGCAGCATGTCCCCCGGCGTGCTCGAGGCCGCGACGGCCGTGCCGAGCGTGCTGAGGAAGAAGGCGAGCGTCTCCGGCTCAAAGCCCGTGCGGCGTACGCTGCGCATTACGAGGTAGCAGAACCATTCGAGCACGATGAGCGCCAGGAAGGCCAGGCAGACGGGTATGAGATAGGCCTCCTCCGCCGTGACGGTGAACTCGAGCGTCAGGAAGGCCTGGAACAGCGTGAGGATAAGCAGCGTCACCCCCGGCCCCACATAGCGCCCCGGCGCGGTGCGCCGCCGCTCGAGCCACTCCCGCTCCGAGCGCGAGACGGTCTGGAACACCATCTCCTCCCCCGCGAAGTCCAGGACGTCCCCGTCCGCGATGGGCGTGAGCAGCCCGGCCTCATCGCCGTTAACGTAGGTGCCGCCCCGGCTGCGCAGGTCGCTTACCGTCCAGTACCCGCCCCCGTCGCGCTGCAGCGAGGCGTGCAGCCGCGATACGCTCGGGGCCTCGAGAACCACGTCCGCGCTCCGGCTCCGGCCGACGATGCACTCCCAGTGGAAAACCGGGTGGCGGGCGCCGTTTGCGTCCACTAAGTAGGCCCAGGTTTCCGGCTCATAGCGCTCCCGGAGCATGCTCCGCAGGCAGCGCGCCAGCACCCAGAGCGCCAGGAGCGGAAGCAAATACCGCGTCCCGGTCATGATATATCCGCTAAGCTCAGGTATTTCCGGCATTTTGCACCTCCTGAGTGATAAATCCCGTGTTTGGGAAGCTTTATTATATCACCCCCGCGGCGTATTGACAACCGCGGCTTTGTAAATTAAAATATGCCTTATGGTGCATAAGACGAAATTCTGGGTCATATTGTTCGCGCTTATATTTGCGCTCGGCTTAGGGGGCTTCCTGCTGCTCTGGAACCTCGGCGGCTCCGGCGCGGCCACGGCGCGTATCTGGCTGGACGGGGAGCTCTGTGAGGAGATCGAGCTCTCCGCCGTTGTGCTGCCCAGGGAGTTTGACATTACGACGGAGCTGGGCACAAACCGCGTGCGCGTGGAGCGCGGCGCGATAAGCGTCGTTAGCGCGGACTGCCCCGACCAGACCTGCGTGCGCATGGGCCGCATAAGCGGCGAGATGCAGACCATCGCCTGCATCCCCCACCGGCTGGTCATAGATATAGTAACGGAGGCCGGGCAATGAAGGGGACGCGCCGTCTCGCGCTCATAGCCGCGCTCAGCGCGGTTGCGCTTACAATCTTCGTGGCGGAGAGCCAGATACCCCCGCTCACGATGGTGCCGGGCATGAAGCTCGGCCTTGCCAATATAGTCACGCTCGTGGCCATGGTCATCCTCAACCGGCGCGACGCGGGCGTCATCCTCGCCATACGCCTCGTGCTCGGCAGCATCTTCGGCGGCGGCATCTCGGCCTTCATGTTCTCCGCCGCGGGCGGGCTTTTGGCCTACCTCACGATGTGCGCCCTCGTCGGCGTTTTCCCGGAAAGGCTGCTCTGGGTAGTCAGCGTCCTCGCCGCCCTCGCGCACAACGCCGGGCAGCTCATAGTCGCCGTCTGCGTCTCCGGCACGGCAAGCATACTCATCTACGGACTCATCCTGGCCGCCAGCGGGATTGTCACCGGGGTTTTTACAGGGCTCGCAAGCATGTTCCTGATACGCGCCGTTCGCCGCGCGGGGCGCGGGGCATAAGCCCGGGCGGCGTATCGCCGCTGATAATGCGAGACTTCGCCTTGGCGGTCAGGGGCCGTGGCAGGCCCGGTGACTTGCCGATTGCAATCGGCAACCGATAACCCGGGAGGCTTTCTTTGCTGCTTGCGCAAAGAAAGCCCCCCGGACCCCGAAAGAAAAGCGCTTTTTTTCTGCCTTAGGCAGGAAACGGACGTTCGCCGAACAATTGCCGCCTAAACCGCGACGTTGTTTTCCGCGCACGGACGTGGCTCGTATGACTTGGTAGGCTTTTGGCCCGCCCGTATTGTTACCGTGCGGCTGTGGTTGCTGTGGTTACCGGGCCGCTAAACCGCCCAACAGCCGCCACGTAACGGAACGGGCGGGCCCCAGGCCCTGTGCGTCGCCCGTTCCCAACGTCGGTGCGCGGGCGACCACGCAAAAGTTTAGGCGGCATTTGGCGGCACCCGGGCGTGGGTCTATTGCCAAACGCAAAAAGGCGCCTTTCTTTCGGGGTACGGGGGGCTTTCTTTGCGCAAGCAGCAAAGAAAGCCCCCCGAATCGCCGGGCGCCATATGCGGCCAGCCGGTCAACCGCTCCGGGGTTGGTCACCCCCCCGCCCGCCCTGGGGGGCGGGCTATGCAGTGGCGGCCTGCAGGACTGCATTCGCCACGGGCCCTGCGTTTGTCA
>CALWYQ010000021.1 GCA_944385815.1 uncultured Oscillospiraceae bacterium
TCATCCTGTTCTCGCACTCCTCGTCGCCGCACCACATCGTCTTTATAAAGCCGCCGCCGCGGTTTTCAACGATGTCGCGCACCTCATCGACGCTGCCGGCGACATAGGTGTGCTCGTCGAGGTTGCGTTTGGCCTTGTCGAAGAGGCCCTGCTGCACGTCCTCAAGCAGCGCCCTGACGCTCTCCTCAAGGTTCTCAAGCGGGAGGGTGACCTTCTCTCCGTTATCGCGGCGCGCGGCGACGCATACGCCGGCCTCGATATCGCGGGGCCCAAGCTCGAGGCGCACGGGGACGCCCTTCATCTCCCACTCGGCGAACTTCCAGCCGGGGGAATTGTCCGAGAAGTCGCCCTTTACGCGCACGCCGGCGGCCTTCAGCCGCGCGACGGCAGCCTCGGCCGCCTCGGTGACGCCGGGCTTATGCGCCGCGATGGGCAGGACTATAACCTGTATGGGCGCGACACGCGGCGGGAGCACAAGGCCGTTATTGTCGCCATGGGTCATTATAAGGCCGCCTATGACGCGGGTGGACATGCCCCAGCTGGTCTCAAATGGGGCGCGGAGCTTGTTCTCCCTGTCCGAGAAGGCGATGCCGAAGGCCTTTGCAAAGCCGTCGCCGAAGTAGTGGCTGGTGCCGGACTGAAGGGCCTTGTGGTCGTGCATCATGCACTCGACCGTGTATGTATTCTCCGCGCCGGCGAACTTCTCCTTGTCGGTCTTGTTGCCGCGCAGCACGGGCATGGCCAGCAGGTTCTCGCAGACGTCGGCGTAGATTTCGAGCATCTGCCTCGTCTCCGCTATGGCCTCCTCGGCGGTGGCGTGTATCGTGTGCCCCTCCTGCCAGAGGAACTCGCGCCCGCGGAGGAAGGGGCGGGTGGTCTTTTCCCAGCGGAGCACGCTGCACCACTGGTTATAAAGGCAGGGCAGGTCGCGCCAGGAGTGGACTATGTGGCTCCAGTGCTCGCAGAAGAGCGTCTCGCTCGTCGGGCGGATGCACAGCCGCTCGGGCAGCTCCTCGCTGCCGCCTACGGTGACCCAGGCGCACTCGGGCGCAAAGCCCTCCACGTGGTCCTTCTCCTTCTGGAGCAGGCCCTCGGGAATCAGCAGCGGCATGGCCACGTTGACGTGGCCCGTGGCCTTGAACTGCCTGTCCAGCTCGGCCTGGATGTTCTCCCATATGGCGTAGCCGTAGGGGCGCATGATGAAAAGCCCCTTGACGCCGGAATAGTCAACTAACTCCGCCTTGGTGCACACGTCGGTGAACCACTGGGCGAAGTCCTTATCCATATCGGTTATGCTCTCGACTCTCTTGTCCTTGGCCATTTCTGTCTCCCTTTCGTGCTTATGAGCAAATTCTCTGCGAATATGAATTATTTTGCTGAACACTCATTTTATAAAATTATCCCTCCGTTGTCAAGAAGAATCAAGCATACACCGTCTCGCCGTCAGGCGTGGTGTAAAACACCTGCACCGCGCCGCGCAGCCTTGCGGAGAGCTCGGTGAGGTCGGGCTTTTCGCCCTCGGGCACAAGGACCGGCCTGAGGCTTATCTCGCCCGTGAAGCCCGTGCGCAGGCTCTCCGGCGGGGCGGCCTCGGCGATTGCCGCCAGCAGCACCTCGCCGAGCGCGGAGGGGTCGCCCGTGCGCCCCACGTCCTCGCCGCCGGCGCTGACCTCCCAGAGCTCGTCCACGCCGGAATAGCCGGCCGTCAGCGCCCTCGCAAGCCCGGCGGCGTCCGTCTGCGGCCTCAGGCTGAGCCTCCAGCTCAGGCGCAGCTCCGGGGCCTCGGTACCGCCTCGCGCCACCTCGTCCGCGGCGGCCCGGGCGGAGCGCAGCACCTCCGCAAGCTCGGCGGCCTCGCAGCTGCCGCCCTCCCGGGACTCCGGCATGTAAACCACGCAGACCGGACGGAGCCAGGCCGCGCAGAGCGTCAGGGCGCAGACCAGCGCCAGAAGCAGCTTTTTGATTAGCATGGTATCACCTCAAGAGTTAACATAACACATATTTTTCCCGCGTCAAGGCCTTCGGCAAAAGCTCCCTCAAGCCGACCGATTTTTGCCCGGGGACGGGCATAGACTTACCCGAGAGGAGGCGGGCAAATGAGCCAGGAGGAAAGGGCGGCGTCCGGCGCGCCGCAGAATGTTATGATGTACGACCGCGCGCGGCTCATAGTCAGCGGCGTGGAGGAGGTGCTGAGCTTCGACTCCGAGCGCATTGTGATGCGCACCGTGCTCGGCGAGCTGAGTGTCGCCGGCAGCGGCCTGCGCGTCGGGCGGCTGAGCGTGGAGAGCGGCGAAATAACCGTAGAGGGGCTTGTCAGCGAGCTTGTCTACTCCGGCTCCGGCGGCGAGGCCGGCGGCTTCTGGAGCCGCCTGTTCGGCTGATGGAGGCCCCGGTCTCGCTTCAGGCGGCGCAGGCGCTGTACTCCGCGCTCTTCGGCGCGGCGGCGGGCGCGCTGTACGACCTGAACCGCGCCGTGCGGGCCGCGGGCGGTGCCTTTGCCCGCGCGGCGGCCGATATGCTCTACTGCGCCGTAACGGCCGCGGCGGCCTTCTGCTTTGTAATGACAGCGCTCGGCGGCACGGCGCGGGGCTCCGCGCTCGCCTGCGCGGCGGCCGGCTGGGCGCTCTACGGGCTCAGTGCGGGGCGCTTTGTCCGCCGCGCGCTGGGACGTTTTGTGAATTATTGGGCGAAGCTGCGCTCCCGCGCCGCGGCTGATTTGAGCATATTTAAGAAAATGCGGAAATTTCAAAAAAATATCTTTTCAAAACCGGCGCTTAGGGTTAAAATGTATATTGCCCGGATTGAAAGCATTCGGGGCAGTAAAATTGAAGGGAGCAAACGCCGTGAGACGCGGAAGGGTGTACGTAATGGCTCTTCTGACAGCGGCGGCCCTCACAGCGTACACGCTGACCGGCCTTCAGGCCGCCGGCGCGGAGACAGAGAGACGCGCATCCGCGAGGGACGCGCTGGAAGCCCTGGCCCGTTCGTTAGAGGAGGAAAACGACGGGCTGAGGCAGCTGCTGGACCGCAGCCGGGCGGACAAGGCCTCGGCGATAGAGGCGCTCGCCCGGGAGAGGCTTGGTCTGGCTTACCCGGACGGGGCACCGGCCCGATAGACCAAAACAGGAAAAAACAAAGGGGATAAAAGAAAAACATGCTGCAGGTGGGAATGGTTCTTGAAGGTAAGGTCACTGGCATTACCAAGTTTGGGGCTTTTGTAGCCCTGCCCGACGGCAAAAGCGGCCTCGTACACATCTCCGAGATCGCGAACACCTTCGTCAACGACGTCCACGATTATGTTGAGGACGGGCAGACGGTAAAGGTAAAGGTTATAGGCATAGCCGACGACGGCAAGATTAACCTCTCCATCAAGAAGGCGGAGGCGCCAGAGCAGCAGCCCCGTCAGAACCGCCCGCAGAGGTTCGCCTCCGAGCGCCCGAGCCGCGGCGGCAGCGCCTACGGCGGCGCGCGCGGCGGCTTCCGCCAGAGCGTGCCCCACGCCAACGGCCCCACCGGCGACGTGAGCTTTGAGGATAAGCTCAAGCACTTCATGCAGGAGTCCGACAGCCGCATGTCCGAAAATAAAATGTACGCCGACCACCGCACTCGGCGCCGCAGCAGATAAAAATTCCCGGGAAGCCTCAGCTTCCCGGGTTTTTCTTATGATAAGCCTCGCAGAGCTTGCGGCCGCAGCCGCAAATAAATTGAAATCTGTTTTTTCCGGGGGCGTGTACCTCGGAAAAAACACCGCTCGCGAAGCGAAGCGTCGAATTGCCCGCCTCCGGCGGGCAACCGAGGCGCGCAGCGAAGCGCAACCCCTTTGCCTGAGAAGGCCGCAGCCTTCTCAGGCAGGCTGTCCCGGGAAGCCTCAGCTTACCGGGTTTTTCCTTGCCTTCAGCGCTTCAGCTATGCGCCTGCGGTAGATTATGATCAGTATGGGCAGGGCGATTATCACGGCGCCTATGGAGTCTACTATCGCGTGCTGCTTTACAAGCACGGTGCTCGCCATGCACAGCACGCTCAGCACCGTCACCACTGCCTTCATCCAGGGCTTGAAAACCTTTGAGTCGAACACGCAGGCGATGTCGCCGAGGCAGCCGAGCACGTGCATGCTCGGGAACACGTTCGTGGGCGTGTCCGCCGCCCAGATTATGCTCATTATCCAGGTGCCGAGCCCGTCTATCTCCACATTCTCCGGCCTCAGGTGCTGCCCGTTCGGCACCAGCACGTCGAACACGAGCGTACCCGTCAGCACTATCATCAGATAGTACATCCAGCGCTTGAAGGCCGCGCCGTCCCAGATAAGCGTGGGTACCCCGGCGGCGGCGAAAAGCGGGTACCAGATGATATAGAACAGCGCAAAGCCCGGCACAAAGGGTATGTACGCGTCAAGCGCCGTATCGGTCACCCAGTAGCCGCTTGTCGGCGTGTTCTGTTCTATGATGAAGAATGTTATTATGTAAACCGGGAAGTACAGCACCAGATAGCTGTACCTGTGCGTACGCACAAAATCCACGGCTGTTTTTAACGCTTTGCGAAGTATATCGCTCACTCCTTGAGGCTTGCTGCGAGGTATGGTATAGTATCAGTATCAACTGAGAATCAACGGTGATGCAAATGTCAAAGACAATACGCGGCCGCTATGCGCCGAGCCCGAGCGGGCGGCTGCATTTAGGGAACGTGGCGTCCTCCCTGCTGGCCTGGCTGGACGTGCGGCATCTGGGCGGCGAGCTTATATTCCGGCTTGAGGACCTCGACCCCGAGCGGAGCTATGAGTCCTTCGCGGAGCTGATGGCGGACGACCTCAGCTGGCTGGGCCTCGGCTGGGACGCCGGCTGGCCGGACGACGCCGGGTACTCGCAGGGCGTGCGGAGCGCGTACTATGAGGAGGCCTTTGAATTCCTGCGCCGCGAGGGGCTGTTATACCGCTGCTGGTGCTCGCGGGCCGAGCGGCTCGCCGCGAGCGCGCCGCATCCCGGCGAGGCCGCGCCAGGCTCCTGCCGCTGCCGCTTCCTCACGGGGGACGAGCTGCGCAGGCGCGAGAGCGGGCCGCGCCCGGCGGCCTGCAAGGCCGTCGCGCCCGACCGGGACATAACCATAATAGACGCGCACCTCGGCGAATACACTCAGAACCCGGCGCGCGAGGGCGGGGATTTTATCGTGCGGCGCTCGGACGGGGTGTTCGCCTATCAGTTGGCCGTCAGCGTGGACGACGCGCTCATGGGCGTCACGCGCGTGGTGCGCGCGGCGGACCTGCTGAGCAGCGCGCCGAGGCAGCGCTGGCTTATCGAGACGCTGGGCCATACCGCGCCGGACTACGCCCACGCGCCGCTGCTCACCGCGCCGGACGGGCGCAAGCTGAGCAAGCGCGACGGCGACCTCAACATGGCCGAGCTCCGCAGGCGCTACTCGCCGGAGGAGCTCACTGGGCGCCTCGCCTATCTTTTGGGCCTTATAGACCGGATAGAGCCCGTCTCGGCGGCGGAGCTCGTCCCCGGCTTCGACTGGGCGCGCGTCCCGGCCGGGCCGATAGACATCAGCGGCGTTTTCTGACCGGGGCCGTGTGCTTCCCGGCGGCGGCGTGGCGGCCGGGCTTTTTAAGCCCGCGCAGGCTTGAGACGACGCGCTCCTCCGCGATGGTGACGGCCTTGAGCGCCGGCCAGGAGAGCAGCGTGAACACTATGAGCACTAAGAGCCCCGGCGTGTCCACGTTGGATATGGAAAAGAGCTGCGGCAGGAACACCACGCATATGGCAAGCCCGAGGCAGAGCACGGCCATGAGGCCCTTGCGCAGCAGGTTATACGGCAGGCACATGCGGTGGACGATTATCAGGCCGACTATGCTCAGCACAAGGGTGCAGACCGTGCCCATAATGCCCTCGCCTATCTCGAACACCGTGCAGAAAACTATAACGCCCAGCACAAGCAGGAAGTCCGTCACGCCGCCCGGGAAGGCCTTGTATATGACGTTTGGCAGGAACCTGCCCTGTATGCGCGAGGTGTTCGGCTCCATGGCGAGCACGAAGCCGGGTATGCCGATGGTCAGCGTGGAGATAAGGCTCATCTGCGCGCTGGTCACCGGGAAGGGCAGCGTGAAAATAAGCGACACGAGCGCAAGCGTAAAGGTGAAGATGTTCTTCGTGAGGAAGAGCGCCGCGCTGCGCTCGATGTTGTTTATTACGCGCCGGCCCTCGGCGACGATGTGGGGCATGGCGGCAAAATTCGAGTCGAGCAGGACGATATGGCTCACCTGGCTCGCGGCGTCCGAGCCGGAGGCCATCGCGACGGAGCAGTCCGCCTCCTTGAGGGCGAGCACGTCGTTTACGCCGTCGCCGGTCATGGCGACGGTGTGCCCCGCGGCCTTGAGCGCGCGGACAAACCTGCGCTTCTGGTCGGGCGTGACGCGGCCGAACACGGTGCAGCTCTCTATCGCGGCGGCTATGTCCTCGTCGGTCTCGAGTGTGCGCGCGTCTACATACCGCTCCGCGCCCTCTATCCCGGCGCGCCTGGCCACCTCGGAGACGGCCATGGCGTTGTCGCCGGAGATGACCTTTATGGCGACGCCCTGGCTCGCGAAATACTTGAAGGTATCCGGGGCCTCGGCGCGTATCTTGTTTGAGAGCAGTATCAGCGCGAGCGGCATGAGCTCCGCCGCGGGCTTCTCGTCCTCAAGCGAGCCGTCGTAGAGCGCTAACAGCAGCACGCGGCAGCCCTTGGCTGAATACCCGTCGATCTGCCCGGCATACTCGCCGTAGCGCGCGCCCAGCAGCACGTCGGGCGCGCCGAGGAGATAGGTCTCGTCATAGTGGAAGCTGACGCCGCCGTATTTTTTGGCGCTGGTGAAGGGCAGGGCCTTTTCGGCCTTCTGATGCACCTCGCCGGTGAAATACTTCCGCAGCGCGGCCATGGTGTCGTTGTCCGCGCTCATGGCGGCAACGTAGTCGGCCATGATAAGGCGTATATCGTCCTCGACAAACCTGTCCGGGCAGAGGCAGACGACGTCCTCAACGGTCATCTTGTTCTCCGTCACGGTGCCGGTCTTGTCCACGCAGAGCACGTCCACGCGCGCGAGCGTCTCTATGCAGCCCATGTCGTGCACAAGCGTTTTCCTCTGGGCGAGGCGCACCACGCCGGCGACAAGGGCCATGCTGGTGAGCAGGTACAGCCCCTCCGGTATCATGCCCACAAGGCTCGCCACGGTGGCGACGATGCCGTCCGGCACGCTGCGGCCGAGCCAGACTATCTCCTTTATGGCCATGAGCGTGCCGAGCGGGATGACAAGGATGCCGATTATCTGCACCAGCCGCGTGAGCGAGCGCATCATCTCGCTCTGCTTCGGCGGCTGCCCCGCCTTGGCCTCGATTGTGAGGCGGTTTGCGTAACTGTCCGCCCCGACGCGGGTCAGCCTCGCGCGGCAGAGCCCGGAAACGACAAAGGAACCCGAGAGCAGCTCAGCTCCGGGCTGTTTTTTTATCTCGTCGGCCTCGCCGGTTATAAGCGACTCGTTTACGGCGCACTCGCCCGAGACGACAACCGCGTCCGCGTATATCTGGCTGCCCGCTGAGAACACCACGATGTCGTCCCGCACAAGCTCCTGCGTCGGGATCTGCCGCTCCCGCCCGTCGCGCACCACGGTGCCCTTCGGCGAGGTCAGCAGCGTCAGCTTGTCGAGGGTCTTTTTGCTGCGCAGCTCCTGGACTATGCCGATGACGATGTTTGCGAACACCACGCCCAGGAACATGGCCTCCTGCCAGCGCCCGACGACTATCACGCACGCGGCGAGGAAGAAAAAGAGCAGGTTGAAGTACGTCAGGATATTGGAGCGCACTATCTGCGCCACGGTCTTGCCCGGCGGCTCTATGGGCTTATTATCCCAGCCGGCGGAGACGCGCTCCTCGGCCTGCCTCGTGCTCAGGCCGGTTTCCGGGTCGGTCTCCAGAACCGCGAGCGGGCGGCGGTAGTCCTCCTCTATTACATTTTTCTTCCGTATAATTCTCATACCGGCTATGTTAGCACTGCTCCATACATTATCTAATTCACAATTCGTGAATTAGTGTCCTATTTTCACCCACTAAAACTCCGCCGGCTGCGGCGCCGGCGGATTTGGCTTAGCGTTCAGCGGTTGTTGTACGCCTCTATGCCCTGCGCGAGGACGCGCATGGCCCGCACCAGGTCGTCGTGCTCTATGACGTAGGCAAGGCGCGCCTCGTCCACGCCCCTGCCGGGCTCGGTGTAGAAGCCCTCGCCCGGGGTTATCATGACCGTGTCCCCGCTCGCGGAGAAGTGCTCGAGCAGCCAGAGCTGGAACCTGTCCGTGCTGTCCACCGGCAGCTTCGCCATCAGGTAGAACGCGCCCTCCGGCTTGCGGCAGATGACGCCGGGTATCTGCATGAGCATGTCGTAGGCCGTGTCGCGCCGGCGGCGGTACTCCTCCTTGACGGCGGCGAAGTACTCGGGCCCCACGGAGTAGAGCGCGGCCGCGCCCACCTGGTCTATGGTCGGGCAGCACAGGCGGCCCTGGCAGAACTTCATCGCCTCGCTCATGAATGCCTCATTGCGGGAGATGACCGCGCCTATGCGCGCGCCGCAGGCGGAGAAGCGCTTGGAGACCGAGTCGATGATTATCACGTTCTCGTCCGCCTCCCTGAACTCGAGCATGCTCGCCATCTGCTCGCCGTCATAGGAGAACTCGCGGTAGACCTCGTCGGAGACAAGGAAGATCCCGTGCTCGTGGGCGAGCTCGGCGAGCATCCTCATCTCGCCGCGCGTGAGCACCGCGCCGGTCGGGTTGCCGGGGTTGGTTATCAGCATGGCGCGCGTGTGCTCGTTTATAAGCGGCTCGATTTTGGCCCTGTCGGCGTAGTGGAAGCCGTCCTCCGCCCGCGTGGGAATGGGCCTCACCTTTCCGCCGGAGAGGCCGACAAAGGTGGTGTAGTTCGGGTAGAAGGGCTGCGGGACAAGTATCTCGTCGCCGTCGTCCAACAGGCAGGCCATGGTCATCATAAGCGCCTCGCTGCCGCCGTTCGTGGCGAGGATATTTGCGTCCGTCAGGTCCGTGTGCCCGAGGCGGTGGTAATAGCCGCGCACGGCGTCAAGGTATTCGGCCACGCCGCCGCTCGGCGCGTATTCGAGCACCGGCGCGTCAAAGCCGCGCACGGCCTCAAAGAACTCCTTCGGCGTGGCTATGTCCGGCTGGCCGATGTTCAGCGGGTAAATGTGCATCCCGCGCGCCTTCGCCGCGTCGGCGTACGGCGCGTATTTGCGCATGGGCGAAAGCTCACAGCGCTCGATCTTGGAAGAAAACTTCATTATTCTCTCTCCTTCCGCTTTAATAATTTATTATACTACTGCCGGCGCCCTCCGCGCAAGCCCTTTGAATTGCAAAAGCGCGGCGCGCGTGATAAAATGTCCGCAGTCAGGAGGCGCGGCGTATTTCTGCACCCCGCGCGGCGCGTCCATCATAGGCAGCGAGGGCGTGGACGGGGTGCACTACTGCTTTGTGCGCGGATACGGCGGCGCCGTCTTTGCAGTCAGCCCGCTGAAACCGGAGCCGGAGCGCGTGCAGCCCGTTGCGCCGGACTTTTTCAGCTTCCTCAGGCTTCTCGCCGCCTGCGGGCACAGCGCCGCCGTCGAGCAGTGCAGCGGCATGACGCGCGAGGGCTTTGCGGCTTATCTCAGGGCCAATCCGCCCTCGGCCGCCGCGCGTGACGCAATAGCGCAGCTGAATGACCGCTTAGGCGTCACGCCCATGCCCGACCCCTACGGCTTTATAATCTCGCTCCAGGCGGGCTTTGACCTCTCTCGGCTTAAATACGCCGCCCCTGAGCGCAGGGCGGCGCCCGCGCATCGCGAAGCGCCGGCCACCCCCGTATGCGAGCCGGAGAGCGCCTCCGGGTAGGAGATCCCCATCGGCAAAGGCTTCGCCCGAGCCGGGCGCGACCGGCTCGTACCAGCGCTGTGCGCCGGTTCCCGTTTTTTGCGAAATCCCGGCCGCGGAGCTCAAAATCGGGCTGCTTTTAGGCGGATGCAACCGCCGGTTGACAAGCTTCAAGCCCGATTTGGTTGAATGCAACCGGCTGATGCGCTATTCTGTGCTCTGGCAAGGAGGTGCCGAATATGAATATTTCAGACAGGATCCAGGCTCT
>CALWYQ010000022.1 GCA_944385815.1 uncultured Oscillospiraceae bacterium
ACGAGGGCGTGGAGGTCTATCTTGACGGCAGCCTCAAGCGCTTTACCACGGTTTTCCCCGCGGTGGGCAGCCCCTCGAGCGCCATAGAGCTGAACCTCGACGAGCTCTGGAAATATTCTAACGCCATGGAGTGGATAGACGTAACCAAGCTCCCTGAATAAAAGCGCACCGCCCCGGTCAATCATCTCCGTCCGGAAAGGCCGCGGCCTTTCCGGACGGGCGCCCCCCGGCCTGCGGCCGATGGGGCCTGCCGCGCGCCTGCGCGCGCCCGTGCCGCGGCACGGGCACACTTGACGCGCAATAAGTGTTTTTTCCGAGGCGCATGTCCCCGGAAAAAAGCCGTGAATTCGGCGCGAATTCACGGCGGATTTGATAAGATGCCAATTTTTTCGCCGCTGAGGCGGCGAAACTCTGCGAGGCAGAGAAACAGCGCACCGCCCCGGTCAGTCGGCCGGGGCGGTATTGTTTTCGAGGCCCCTGAGCAGGTCCTCGAGCGCGACGGCCAGCTCGGAGGCGAATTCGCCGTCGCGGGCGGCCGTTTCCACCGTGACCGCCCCGCCGCCGGGCTCGGGCGAGAGCCGAAGCGAGCAGCCCGTGCCGCTGACCGTGAGGCCGTCGGAGAAGTCCGCGCCGCAGTCCATGAGCGCGGCCGAGGCGAAGCGCATGAGCCGCGCGGCGTCGGCGCTTTCAACGCGGCGCTCCGCGCGCGCGCCGCCGCGCAGCCCGGGCCGGGGAGGCGGGGCCGCTTCGCCCTCGGGCGGCGCGATGCCGGGCAGGCGCAGCCGGCCCTCCAAGGCGTCCACGCAGCAGCGGTAGTACGAGCCGGGCGTGCCGACGTCGCACCAGTAGCCGGGCAGGCGCGCGCCGTGTATCCGCTCGCCCCGCGCGAGCAGGGCGGGGAAGAGGTCGGCGGCGAAGTCAAAGCTCCCGCTGTCCGGGACGGGCTCCATCGCCCGCGGGCTGACGGCGTAGATGCCCGTGCTGACGAGGTCGGAGACCACGCGGCCCCAGTCCGGCTTTTCGATAAAGCAGCGGATGTCGCCCTTCGCGTCGGGCACGGCTATGCCGTAGCGCAGCGGCGAGGGGTTTTCGGCGAGCGCGACGGTGACGGCGGCGCCGGAGGCCCGGTGCTCCGCAACGAGGCGGTTGAGGTCAAAGTCGCAGGCCGCGTCCCCGCTTACAACTACGAAGTCGCCGCCGCCAAGGAGGTCCATGCAGGCCTTCACCCCGCCGGCCGTGCCGAGCGGGCGCGTCTCTACCCGCCAGCTTATGTGTACGCCGAAGTCCTCCCCGTCGCCGAAGTAGTCCATAATCGGCCCGGGGTTATAGCGCAGCGTGGCGCAGAGCTCCGTAAAGCCCTGCGAGGCCAGCCAGTCCACACAGCGCGCCATAAGCGGCCGCCCTAAGAGCGGCACCATGGGCTTGGGCAGGTCCCCCGTCACGCTTTTGAGCCTTTTGCCCTCGCCTCCCGCCATTATAACAGCTTTTTTCGTCACTTTTTCCATGAGCCTATTGTCTCTCGAAAAACGCGAAATATAGTTGTAAACATGCGCCAGATTTGCTATAATGATATAACATGCAATTAAGATGCGTTTATTGTGCCTGTTTCTCGGGGGATGGTGCCTGTGAATAAAAAACTTCAGAGACTTGCCGAGCCGAGCGGGAGGCTTTACCTCTTCGTGCTTGTCGCCTTCGCGGCCGCGACGCTGCTCATGGGGCAGTATATCCTCGCGGCGGTCGAGGGCTGCGTGCTGCTGCTGCTCATAATCAACTCGCTTTTCGTCGCGCGCAGGCGGCGGCGCGAGCTTTTGGAGTATGTTGAGTCGATAACCTACGACGCGGACACGGCGAAGAACAACACGCTTTTGAACTTCCCGCTGCCCATGGCGGTGTTCTCGCTCAACGACCTGCGCGTTATCTGGGCGAACCAGATATTTTTCAACATGTGCGGCGTCTCCGGTTCGCGCTTTGAGGCGCGGCTGGACACGCTTGTGCCCGAATTTTCCGCCAAGTGGCTCTTGGAGGGCAAAACCCAGAGCCCGAGCCTGCTGGCGATAAACGGGCGGAAGTACCAGATACACGGCAACATCATCCGGCCCGGGGAAAACGACGAGGAGAAGGGCCACGGCTTCATGGGCATCGCCTACTGGGTGGACGTCACGGAATACGACGATGTGCGCATACGCTTTGAGGAGACGCGCCCCGTGGTCATGGAGCTGCTTATAGACAACTATGACGAGCTTGTCCGCAACCAGCCGGACCGCGTCAAGAACGACCTGCGCGACGCGGTCGAGGACCTGATAACCCAGTACTGGGACGGGCGCGACGCCATAGTCCGCCGCTACGACAGGGACAGGTACATCGTGCTTTTTGAGGAGAAGCACCTCGACGAGATACGCGCGGACAAGTTCCGCATCCTCGAGCAGGCGCACTCGGTCGCAAGCCCCTCTGGCATACACGCCACGCTCTCGCTCGGCATAGGCCACGACGGCAGCGGCTTCGGCGAGGACTGGCAGTTCGCCTCCCTCGCCGCCGAGATGGCGCTCTCGCGCGGGGGCGACCAGGCCGTGGTCAAGAACCGCTTCAGCTTTGAGTTCTTCGGCGGGCGCGGCAGCGAGGTGGAGACGCGCACCAAGGTCAAGAGCCGCGTCATGGCCAACGCCCTTGCCGAGTTAGTGGCGGACTCCTCGCGCGTCTTTGTCATGGGGCACAAGTACGCCGACCTCGACGCCGTGGGAGCCACGGCGGCCATAGGCTGCATCTCCCGGAAGAAGAACCGGCCCTTCAAGATAGTAATAGACCTCGAGCACAACGCCTCCAAGCTGCTCATAGACCGCCTGCGCGCCGAGCCTGAGTACAGGAACGCCTTTATAAGCCCGCAGGAGGCCATGCTCCAGGCCGACGGGCGCAGCCTGCTTGTCGTGGTGGACACAAACCGCCCCGAGCAGGTGGAGGATCAGAACTTCCTGGCCGCCTGCAACCGCGTCGCGGTCATAGACCACCACCGCCGCGCCGCGACCTATATCCAGAACGCCGCGCTCACGTTCTATGAGCCCTACGCCTCGAGCGTCTGCGAGCTTTTGAGCGAGGTGCTGCAGGAGGTCGTGGAGCCGGAGGACATACTCCGCTGCGAGGCCGAGGCCATGCTCGCCGGCATAGTGCTGGACACCAAGAATTTCTCCATCCGCACGGGCGAGCGCACCTTTGAGGCGGCGGCCTTCCTGCGCCGCTGCGGGGCGGACACCACGGAGGTCAAAAAGCTCCTTCAGAACAACATGTCGGACACCGTCGCGCGCTACAGGATAATGCAGAACGCCCAGCTCTACCGCGGCAACATAGCCGTGGCCGCGCCGGAAACGCCGCAGGACAGGGTGATAATCGCCCAGGCGGCGGACGAGCTTTTGAATATTTCCGGCGTGGACGTGAGCTTTGTCGTGAGCCCCACGGCGGACGGCGGCGCGAACATCTCCGCGCGCAGCATAGGCGACATAAACGTGCAGGTCATCATGGAGAAGCTTGGCGGCGGCGGGAACCGCTCCGCGGCCGCGGCCCAGATGAAGAACACCACGCTCAGGGACGCGGTCAACGCGCTGTTCACGGCTATAGACGAATATTTGGACGGCTGAGCGTATCCGCAGCAAGGGACATTTACCAGAAAGGACGATATACATGAAGGTTATTTTCAATCAGGACGTGCGCGGCCAGGGCAGGAAGGGCGAGATGAAGGAGGTCTCGGACGGCTACGCGCGCAACTATCTCCTGCCGCGCAAGCTCGCGAGCGAGGCCACGCCGGACATGCTCAACGCCTTTAAGCTCAAGGAGAAGGCCAGGAAGGCCCAGGCCGAGCGCGAAAAGGCCCAGGCCGAGGAAAACGCAAAGAGGCTCGAGGGCGTCATCGTAAGGATAAGCGCCCGCGCCGGCCAGGGCGGCAGGCTCTTCGGCGCAATCACCAGCCAGGAGATTTCCGACGCGCTCAGGGAGCAGCACGGCATAGAGATAGAGAAGAACAAGCTTGTGCAGGGCGAGCCCATAAAGAGCTTCGGCAGCTTTGAGGTGAAGTGCAAGCTCGGCTACGAGGTCACCGGTAAGCTTACCGTCCTTGTGACCGAGAAGAAATAAGCCATGGACGAGCTCTTAGGCCGGCGCGTGCCCTATTCCGCCCAGGCGGAGCAGGCCGTGCTCGGCTCGATGCTGATAGACCCGCGCTGCATCCCCGACGTCATCGGCAAGGTGAACGCCGAGGACTTTTATGTCCAGGCCAACCGGGAGATATTCGAGACCATGTACTCCATGTTCTCCTTCGGCCAGACGGTTGACGCGGTCACCGTGCTCGACCAGATGAAGGTGCGCGGGGTCTGGAAGGACAATTCGCGGCAGTATCTTGTCGAGCTCATGCAGCTCACGCCCACGGCGGCGAATGTGCTGGAGTACGCGGCCATAGTCCGTGACCGCGCGCTGCTGCGCGCCCTCGGCCAGGCCGGCGACGAGATAAGCAGCATGGTCTACTCCGGCTCCGGCGAGGCGGACGCCATGCTCGAGGCCGCCGAGCGCAAGATATTCGAGCTCAGCCGGGACAGGAATAACGGCGGGCTCATCCCCGTGGCGAGCATAGTGCAGCGCGTCTTTGAGGAGATAAGCGAGGCCGCCGCGAGCGAAAGCGCCATACCCGGCCTTGCGACGGGCCTGCCCGACCTCGACAGGATGATACTCGGCCTTAACCCGGGCGACTTTGCGCTTATCGCGGCGCGCCCCGGCGTCGGCAAGACGAGCATCGCGCTGAACATAACGCGCAGCATCGGCAAGAGCTCCGGCAAGACCGTGGCCTTTTTCTCGCTTGAGATGAGCCGTGAGCAGCTTGTAATGCGGCTTTTGAGCGCGGAGGCGCTTGTGGACGGCAAGAAGCTCCAGACCGGCCGCCTCAGCGACGAGGAGTGGCGGCGCATAGGCTCTGCGACCAACGTCCTCGCCGCGACGGACATACGCATAAACGACAATCCCGCCCTCACCGTGGCGCAGATGAACGCCCAGTGCCGCCGGCTCAAGAACCTCGGCCTTGTGGTCATAGACTACCTGCAGCTGATGCAGAGCGCCGGCAGCGGCAACTCCTGGGCCAACGAGAGCCGCACCCAGGCCGTAAGCGACATCAGCCGCATGATGAAAATCATGGCCAAGGAGCTTGGCGTGCCAGTGCTCTGCCTGAGCCAGCTCTCCCGCGCCAACACCCAGCGCCAGGACAAGCGCCCGCAGCTGAGCGACCTGCGCGAATCCGGCGCCATAGAGCAGGACGCCGACGTGGTCGTGGCGCTGCACCGCGAGGGCTATTACAATCCCGAATACGAAAACCCCAACGAGGTGGAGCTCATAGTCCTGAAGAACCGCCGCGGCGAGACGGGCAGGCTCTTTATGATGTGGCTGCCCGAGTACACGAGCTTCGTCCCGCTCGACAAGAGGCACGAGGATGGCTGAGCTTGATTTCTCATTGCTCAGCGGACGGGTGCTGTGCGCGGTATCCGGCGGGGCGGACAGCGTGTATCTGCTGTACCGCTGCGCCGAGGAGGGCGCAAGGCGCGGCTTTACGGCCTGCGCGGCGCACTATAACCACTGCCTGCGCGGGAGCGAGAGCGAGCGCGACGAGCGCTTTGTCGTCTCGCTGTGCGAAAGGCTCGGCGTCGAGTGCGTGACCGGCCGGGGAGACGTCGCCGCCTACGCGAGCCGCCGCGGCATGGGCACGGAGGAGGCCGCGCGCGAGCTGCGATACAGCTTCCTTGAGAGCGCGGCGGAGCGGCTGGGCTGCGGCCTGATAGCCACGGCTCACAACGCCGACGACAATGTGGAGACCATGCTGCTCGCCCTCGCCCGCGGGAGCGGCACGCGCGGCCTCGCCGGCATACCGCCGCGGCGCGGGAACATAGTCCGGCCCATGCTCGGCATAACGCGCCGGGAGATAGAGGCCTGGCTCGAGTCGCGCGGCATAGAGCACGTGGAGGACTCGACAAACGCCTCGCTGGAGTATTCGCGCAACCGCATCCGCGCGCTTGTAATTCCGGCGCTCAGGGAGATCAATCCCGGGCTCGCGGCCGCGGCCGGGCGCGCGAGCGCGCTTCTGCGCGCGGACGACGAGTGCCTCGAGGACATGGCCGGGCGCTTTATCGCCGGCAGGCGGGAGCTTGACTGCGCCGGGCTGTGCGCACTGAGCTGGAGCGTCGCCTCGCGGGTCGTGCGGCGCATGGCGCCGCAGGCGCTGAGCCTTGCGCATGTCGAGGCCGTGCTGGCCGTAGCAAGGGCCGGCAGGGGCTGCGTGGACGTGCCGGGCGGGCGCTTTTTCGCCGAAAACGGCCTGCTGCGCCTCGGCGAGCCGGGGCGGGTGAGCCTCCCGGAGCGCGAGGTAATAATTCCCGGGATAACGGAGATACCCGAGTCCGGCTGGACGCTGAGCGCGGAAATCTGCGAAAGCCCCCGCGAAATTCACACTTCATTAAACACTTTTTTCTTTCAATGTGAGAATATCTGTGGTACGATGTACTGCACATCCCGGCGGCCGGGGGACACGCTGCGCCAGGCGGGCCGGGGCTGCACCAAAAAGCTCAAGGACCTCTTCGCCGAGGCGGGGATACCGGCCTCGCAGAGGGACGCGCTGCCCGTGCTCAGGGACGCGCAGGGCGTATTGGCCGTGCCCGGCTTCGGGCAGGCGGAGCGTGCCGCCGCGCGCGGGGGGGAGAAGGCCGTTATTATCCGGGCGAGACGCCGGGAGCGGGACAAATAAATTTAAAAATCAAGGGGTAAAGAGAATGAGGCAGGATATAGAGCGGATACTTTTCACTGAGGAGCAGCTCAAAGGCCGCATAGCCGAGTTAGGCGCTCAGATAACCGCGGACTACCGCGACAGGAACCCTATCTTTGTCGGCGTGCTCAAGGGCTGCTTCGTGTTTATGGCGGACCTGCTCCGCTGCGTGGACGTATACTGCACGATGGACTTTATGAGCGTTTCGAGCTATGGAGACGGCGTGACGAGCACCGGCGCGGTCAAGATAACCAAGGACCTCAGCCGCGACATAGCGGGACGGCACGTCATAATCGTGGAGGACATACTCGACAGCGGCATAACCCTCAGCTACCTCAAAAAATATCTCTCCGTACGCAATCCTGCGAGCATCAGCATCGTCACCCTTCTCGATAAGCCCTCCCGCCGCCGCGCGGACATAAGCGCTGACTATTCCGGCTTTGAGGTGGAGGACGCCTTCGTCGTCGGCTACGGCCTTGACTACGCGGAGGAATACCGCAACCTTCCCTATATTGGCATACTCAAAAGCGAGGTTTACAGCAAGTAAGCGCCGAAAGGATATGCCCTGACCTCTGGCGCGGAGGAGATAGCCGTATATAAACGGCCTCGCGTAAAGCGCGGCCGCCAAAATAAGCCCGGGCCTGCCCGCGGAATCAAGCGCCGGGGCGCGGAGCCCCGGCCCGTTAAGGAAGTGAACGTTGTTTGAAACCACAGCGAAACCGGACCCGTGACGTCGGGTTCTATGTGCTGATAATGGTCATACTCCTGGCCGTCATCTACACCATGCTCATGCCCTCCCAGCAGACCGAGCAGCTTAAATACTCCGACATTGTGGACATGATACGCAGCGAGGAGGTCAGGGAGCTGAGGATAGAGGGGAGCACCCTCTATATCAGGACTCAGGATATGACGGAGGAGGACCCGGCCATAACCTATGAGCTCTACGACGTTGGCCTCTTTGTCAACCACCTGCTGCCCCTTGTCGATGAGCAGCACGAGGCCGGGATCATCGAGGATTACGACTTCGACGAGGGCTTTGTAGCCCCGTGGTGGCTGAGCATGGTGCCGTACCTGCTCATAATTTTCGGCTTCTTCGCCCTCTGGTACTATATGATGAACAAGGCCGGAGGCGGCGGCGGGGCTCCCGGCGTCGGCAAATTCGGCAAGGCCCGCACCCGCCTCGGCAGCGAGGAGCAGAAGAAGGTTACATTCAGGGATGTGGCCGGCTGCGAGGAGGAGAAGGCCGAGCTTGAAGAGGTCGTGAACTTCCTCAAAAGGCCCAAGGCCTACACCGACATGGGCGCGCGCATACCCAAGGGCGTGCTGCTTGTCGGCCCTCCGGGCACGGGCAAGACCCTGCTCGCCAAGGCCGTCGCCGGCGAGGCGGGGGTGCAGTTCCTCTCGATATCCGGCTCCGATTTCGTTGAGCTCTATGTCGGCGTCGGCGCGAGCCGTGTGCGCGACCTCTTTGACCAGGCCAAGAAGGTGGCTCCTGCCATCATCTTCATCGACGAGATAGACGCCGTCGGCCGCCAGCGCGGCAGCGGCCTCGGCGGCGGCCACGACGAGCGCGAGCAGACTCTCAACCAGCTGCTTGTCGAGATGGACGGCTTCTCCAACAACGAGGGCGTCATAGTCATGGCGGCCACCAACCGCGACGATATACTGGATAACGCCCTTACCCGCCCCGGCCGCTTTGACCGCCGCGTGTACATCGGCCTGCCCGATATACGCGGCCGCGAGGCCATACTGCGCGTCCACGCGCGCGGCAAGCCCCTGGCCGACGACGTGAACCTCAACTCCATAGCCCGCGGCACGCCGGGCTTCTCCGGCGCGGATTTGGAGAACCTGCTCAACGAGGCGGCGCTCATGGCCGTCACGAACGGCAAGCGCTTTATCACGAGCTACGAGATTGAGGAGGCCATCCGCAAGGTGCAGATGGGCCCCGAGAAGAAGAGCAAGGTTATGAGCGAGCGCGCCAGGAAGCTGACGGCCTATCACGAGGGCGGCCACGCCGTG
Organism: uncultured Oscillospiraceae bacterium; assembly: GCA_944385815.1. Lineage (GTDB taxonomy): Bacteria > Bacillota > Clostridia > Oscillospirales > Oscillospiraceae > Scatomorpha. Next base: position 8,801 of record CALWYQ010000022.1, read on the forward strand.
GTGAGCGAGTTCCTTGAGCACACCGACCCCGTCCACTATATCACGATCATCCCCCGCGGCCCGAGCGGCGGCGCGACCTATTTCAGGCCGAAGGAGGATCTGGAGAACTTCCACTCCTACTCCGAGCTCTTTGAGAACATCGTCGTATCCCTCGGCGGCCGCGTGAGCGAGAAGCTTTTCCTCGACGACATCTCCACCGGCGCGAGCGGCGATATCCAGCAGGCGACGCACCTTGCGCGCGCCATGGTGACGCAGTTCGGCATGAGCGACAAGCTCGGCCCCATAAGCTATGACAGCTCCGGGCACAGCATCTTCATCGGCCGCGACTTCGGCACGACCAAGAGCTACTCCGAGGAGACCGCCGCGCTCATAGACGAGGAGGTCAAGCGCATCTTCGACGAGGCCACGGCCAAGTGCGAGCACATCCTCACCCAGCATGCGGACGTCCTGAGGGGCGTCGCCGAATACCTGCTCGAGAACGAGAGCATGGACGGCGAGGACTTCAGCTACTTCTGCCATCACGGCTCCCTGCCGCCGAAGCGCCCCGAGCCGCGTATGCGCGACGCGAGCATAGAGCCGCCCGCGCGCAAGATAAGCTATACCTTTGACGAGCCCGGTGAGGCCCCGGCCCTCGACGAGGGCAAAACCGAGCACCCGGCCCCGGAAACCTAGCCCCCGGCCGGGGAAGCGAAGGGCGAGGACAAATAAACAAAGCGCCGCAGGCAATTCAATGCCTGCGGCGCTTTTGCGCTGCGCTCATATTATCGGGTACAGGACGGGGACGAGCAGCACGATTATGATGAAGGAGATGACCGCCGTGGGGCCGGCGTATTTTACGTAGTCGGAGAACTTGTAGTTCGCTATCAGCGCCATGGCGATGGTGCCGTTCGCCATTGGAGTGGCGACGGCCATGGACGCGCCCATGGTTATGCCCACGGCGAAGGGCATCACGCTGTAGCCGAGGCCCTCGCAGAGCGATATGGCTATGGGCAGGAAGATGACTATAACGGTGGAGTTGGACATGAACTGCGTGAGCACCTGGCTGAAGAGCACCATGCTCGCAAAGACCAGCCATGGGCTCGAGTCCCCGTTCACAAAGCGGAGCAGGAAGCCCGCCATGAGCTCATCCCCGCCGCTTACGCTCACCGCCTCGGCGAGGCCGAGGCAGGCGGCAAGGCGCAGGCAGAGGTCCCACTCAATGGCCGCCATCGCCTTTTTATGGCTTATGCAGCCGAAGAGCACGCAGGCAATGGCCGAGAGCAGCGCCGTCAGCTCGAGCGGGAGCAGGTTGAACGCGAAGCTCAGCACCGTCAGGCCGAAGATGACGGCCGTGCGTATCATCCTGCCGCGCTCGCCCTTTGGCGGGCCGTAGGGCGAATCCACGGCCTTCGGCGGCGTCTCAGGCTCCTTCCACATGCGCTTTGAAAGCGGGTAGCCGATGAAGCCGACATAGAGCACCAGCATGGCAATCACGATGAGCCCGACCGGCGTGAAGTCAAAAAAGCCGAATTTCACCGTGCTCATCGTCTCGAGTATGCCCTGGGCGGTGAGCTGCGGCGTCGAGCCTATAAGCGTCGCCGCGCCGCCCATTACCGCGCCCATGCCGACGGGCAGGATTATGCGCTTGAAGTTATGCTCCTGTCCACGGCGCAGATTGCGGAGATTATGGATATCATAATCGCCATGGTGGCGACGTTGGAGAGCAGCGAGGAAATGAGCGCCGTAAGGCCGGTGCTGACCATGCACAGCACGCGCTCGCTGCCCCTCGCGAGGTTCACTACCCTGTCCCCGACAAGCGAGGCGAGCCCGACCTCATACACGGCCTCGCCTACGACCATCATGGAGGCCATGAGCACCACGGTGTCGCAGCCGAGCTTGGAGAAGGCGTCCTCAAATTCGCAGGCGCCGAAGAGCACCATGGCCGCCGACCCTCCGACGGCGACAAGCGTCATGGGGAGCTTGTTTATGAGAAACAGGACTATACACACTGCCAGAATTACTAAGCTTATAACCGCCGGCTGCATACCGCTCCCCTCCAATTGCGCACGCATACGGCGTTATGCCGGAATATACGCGCTTAAATATGCTGATATTGTTATTATTGCACATGCAAGCGGCGCTGTCAACCGCGCCCGGGCCGGCGGGGGCAAAGTTTACGCCAGGACAACAGAGGCGCGCAGCGGAGTGCGAGCCCTTTTGCCGAAGAAGGCAGAGCCTTCTTCGGCAAACAGAAGGCGGCGCACCGTGGTGCGCCGCCTTTTAAAGGGGGAAGAGAAGGACGGTCAGTTGCGGACGCTGTTGCGCATCACGCTGACCTTGTCATATTCCTTGTTGTAGTAAGCGAGGGCGTTATCCATGGAGTACTTGGCAACAAGATAGTCGCTGGTCTCGCTGTAGTAGCCGCTGTGCGGGGTGAGAAGGACGTTCTCGCGGCCGAGGAGCGGGCAGTCGCTGAGGTCGGGGTTCTCGCTCTCGAGCATGTCGAGCGCGGCGCCGCGCACGAGGCCGTTGTCAAGCGCCCAGACGAGGTCGTCGTCCGAGATGAGCGCGCCGCGGCCTTCGTTGACGATGATGGGCTTTTTGGCCATCTTGGCGAAGGCGTCCCTGTTGAATATGTGGTAGTTCTCATCGGTGAGGTTCATGTGTATGGAGATGACGTCGCTCTCGGCAAGCAGGGTGTCGAAGTCAACAAGCTTTACGCCCATGTCCTCGGCAATCTTGGGGGGCAGGTAGGGGTCGTAGGCGATGACCGTCATGTCGAAGGCCTGGGCCTTGCGGGCCACGCTCTGGCCGATGCGCCCCAGGCCGGCAATGCCCATGACCTGGCCGGCGATGCGCTTCATGTGGACGTGCTTCGCAACAAGGTAGTCCCAGACGCGGTCCTTCTGCACGCTCTGGTCGTACAGGCGGATGCTGCGCTGGAGGTTGAGCATGAGGGCCATGGCGTTTTCGGCCGTCTCCTGGGTGCAGTAGTCGAGGATGGAGCACACGCCGATGCCCTTTTCGGTGGCGTAGTCGAGGTCTACCTCATTGTAGCCGGTGGACTGGAAGGAGATGATGCGGCACTTTTCCATGGCGTCTATCTCCTTCCTGCCGAAGTAGACGTAGCCGTCTACGATGATGTCTGCGTCGCGGATGGCCTCATAGAACGCGCTGTTATCCTCGCTGTGCTCGTCGTAGACGGCAATTACCAGCTCCGCGCCCTCGGGGCAGCAGGACTTTTCAACGCTGATGTCGCGGTCCTTGGTGTAGGGGACCTCGGTGAGAACTATTTTCATGGTTTGCCTCCTTGGTTTATATTATCGCGCCGCTCTCGCGCAGGGCGGCGATTTCTTCGTCGGAATAGCCCAGGCCGTGGAATACCTCGTCGGTGTCCGCGCCCAGCACGCCCGCGGGGACGTAGGGGCGCGTCCCGAATTCGGAGAACTTGACCGGCGGGCAGGGCATCATGACCTTCAGCCCGTCCTTGAACTCGACCTCCTCAACAAAGCCGTTGGCTATGGCCTGCGGGTCGCTGGAAACGTCGCTCAGGCGGCGCATGAGCTCGCAGGAGACGTTGTTCTCCTCCAAGTAAGCTATCCACTCGGCGCTGGACTTGGTGAGGAAAATCTCGTTGAGCTTTGTCACGACCTCCACCACGGCGTCCGTGCGCGCGAGCTCCTCCAGCGAGGCGCAGCGCGGGTCGTCGAGGATCTCGGGGATGCCGAAGAGGTTGGCGAACTTGGCGAGCTCCCTGCGGTACTCATTGTCAAAAACGCCGATGTACCTCCCGTCGCCGCACTTGTAGAAGTGGCTGAACGGGTCGCTGGGGCGGAGCGGGTCGTTGACGCGGTCGCCGGCGAACTGCTTCTGATGGGATACGACGCCGATGGCGTTGCACCATATGCCGCTCGCCATGAGGGAGGTGCTTACAAAGGTGCCCTCGCCGGTTTTTTCGCGGCCCAGCACGGCCATGAGTATGCCGGAGAAAAACGCGCTGCTTGTCGCCATGTCGCCGAAGGCGTAGGTCGGCGTGAAGGGGAAGCTGCCCGGCGCCTGCCAGTCGGCGAGCGGGCCGTTGCGCAGCCAGAAGGCCGTGGAGTCAAAGCCGGGCTTGGCGGCGTCGGGGCCCTTGGTGCCGAAGCCGGAGAAATGGGCGTAGATGAGCCGGGGCCAGCGCGCGTGCAGCGTGTCGTAGTCGAGGCCGAGGCGGCCAAGGCTCGGAAGGCGCACGTTGGTGAGGAAGATGTCCGCGCCGTCGAGCAGCCTGAGCATGGCCTCCTTGCCGCCGGGGGACTTGAGGTCTATGCTGGTGAGCTTTTTGCCCGAGTTCTGTATGGCGAAGAGAGGGTTCTTGTCCATCTCGCAGACAACCTGCTCCCACTCGCCGGCGTGGCGCATCTCGTCGCCTATTTTGGTCTCTACCTTGATGACCTCCGCGCCGTAGGCGCAGAGCATTCGTCCCGCCGTAGGGGCGGCGACAACGGTCGCCAGTTCAACGACCTTCAGCCCCTCGAGGGGCATTTTTACTTCTGCCATGTCTTTCTCACTTTCTGGGGTCCTGGACAAGCTTGAAAACCTTGTCCGCTTCGCCGTTTATGTAGTATACCGCGTTCTCGACGCTTATCCGCTCGCAGGCCTCGATGGAGTCGTCGGAGAAGAACGCGCTGTGCGGGGTGACTATGCAGTCCTCGCGGCCGATGAAGGGGCAGTTGAGCAGGTCCGGGCTCTCGCTGGTGAGGACGTCCAGGCCGGCCGCAAGTATCTTCCCGGTGTTGAGCGCGTCGAGCATCGCGTCCTCGTCCACCTCGCCGCCGCGGGAGACGTTGAGGAATATGGGCTGCTTTTTCATCTTGGCGAACTTCTCGGCGTCGAAATAGCGCTCATTCGTCTCGTTGAGGTTCATGTGGCAGCTTACGACGTCCGAATTTTCAAGCAGGTAGTCGATGTCAACGCGCTCGGCGCCGACCTTTTCAAAGTCCTCGTCGGGGACGAAGGGGTCTACGGCTATAACGCGCATCCCGAAGGGCTTTGCGCGCAGGGCCACGGCCTTGCCTATCTTGCCCAGGCCGACAAGGCCCATGGTCTGGCCCCATACGCCCTTGAGGCCCAGCGCCTCGAGGCTCGCCGTTTCCCATACGCGCTCCCTGTTTACGCGGCGCTGCAGGTACGGAAGGCGCTTGCGCAGGGCCAGCATGAGCATTATCGTATGGTCTGCGACCTCTTTGGTGCAGTATTCGCCGATTGCCGAAACGGCTATGCCGCGGCTTTTGGCGTACTCGTGGGCGACAAAGTTCCAGCCGGTGGCCTGGACGGAGATGATCTTGCAGTTGCGCATACAGTCTATGGCCGTCTCGTCTATGGGCGCGAAGCCGGTTATTACCGCGTCGCAGTCGGAGAGGGCGGCGTAATAGGCTTCAAGGTTTTTCTCGTCGTATACTGCGAAGCCCACCTCGGTGCCCTCGGGCATATAGGCCAGCTCAGTGTCTATGTTGCGGTTCCTCGTTTCGGGAAATTCGGCGAATACTATTTTCATGTTCTCTCTCCTTATAAAATAGCCCGGCGGCTCACTCCGCTGCGCCGGTGCTGCCGTGCGCGGCGAAAAAGAGCTCCGCCTTTTCAAGCTCCTCGGGAGTCTGCCTGTGCGCCAGGCAGACGGTGAAGTACAGCACGGCGGAGACGCCGAAGCTGGGCCAGAGCGCGTCTATCTGGAACAGGGCCAGATCGCTGACCTGGGCGCCGACGTACCATACGACGGCGATAACGGTGGCGCTGACCATCGAGACAAAGGCCCCGGACGCGCAGGAGCGCTTCCAGAAGAAGGCCCCGACCGTGGGCAGGAACAGCCCCGCCGAGTTTATGGTGAAGGTTATGAGCAGGATGTTCATTATGTCCTGGTTGAACCAGCCGAAAATGCCTCCGAGCACGCCGATGAGCAGGGAGCTTGCAAGGCCGAGACGCATGATGGCCTTTTCGCTGGAGTTCGGCATGGCGAAGCGCTGTATGATGTCGCGCGTGAGGCTGGCCGAGCCGGTGAGCACGGAGATGTCCGCCGTGGACATTATGGCGCTGAGCACGCCTATGAGTATGAGGCCCCTGAGGCCGTACGGGAAAAACTTTACAACGAGCTCGGCCAGGATGTTGTTCGGCGACTGCGAGTCGGGCAGCAGAAGCTTGCCCGCCATGCCGAGGTACGCGCCCGCGCCGGCGATTACGAGCACGGCGATGGCGGCGTATATGGTGCCGAGCATGGCGCTTTTTGCGTTCTTCGCCGCGATGCAGCGCGTGAAGCTGTCCATCGAGGTGAAGAAGGAAAGTATGGTGCTGAGCACCATCGCGATTATCGTGGACCAGCCCCAGGCTCCGAGGTCAAAGTAGCTCTCCGGCAGGTCGGCAGTCAGGCTCAGGCCCTCGGAAGAGAGCGTGCCGCCGATAAGCGGGACAGCTATCACGACTACGCCTAATATCAAAAGCAGCATCTGCACTATGTCCGTGTAGGTCACGGCGAGCAGCCCGCCGGTAGAGACATAGCAGACTATTACGACGGCTGCGACAACATAGCACAGCCCGAGGTTCCAGCCAGTGAGGACGTTCAGTATCGAAGCGCCCGCAACAAACTGCGCGGCGGTGTAGCCTATCATCGCAAGTATGGTCGTTATGCTGCACATGACCCCGTTCTTGGAGTCGTAGCGGCTGGCGATAAGCTCCGGAAAGGTGATGTTGTTGAGCACCGAGCTTATGCGCTTTATGGGCTTGGCCATAACGAGCGCGAATATGATGCAGCCGCCGGCGATAGCCGCAACGTACCACACGGAGGTGATGCCCATGCTGTAGCCGTTGGAGGTGGTGCCTATTACGGCGCTGCCGCCTATCCAGCCGGCCATCCAGAGCGCGCCCAGCTTGAAGGCGCCCATTTTGCGCCCGCCGACGTAGTAGTCATCGACGTTCCTCTGCTTTTTCTGGGCGTAGAGGCCGAGCAGGATCATGCCTGCGAAGTAAAGCAGTATTATAGCTATATCAAGTATATTTAACATATCTCCCCCGATCCAGTCTGTCCGAGTTCTCTTCCCCATTCGGGCCGCGCCGCATGCGGCGCGGCCCGACCCGGCATCAGAGCCTGGCTCCGGCGTGCAGGCAGTCGGAGTTTTTCGGGTTTATCTTGCCCTTGCGGGCGAAATACTCTGTCACCTGCTCGTCGAGTTCGTCGAGCTTGAATAGGCCGGTGTGAGCGGCTACGGCGCCGAGCAGCACAAGGTTGGCGCCCTTGGGGTTGCCGCATTCGATGGCGACCTCGCTCATCGGCACGCGGACAACGTTGATGTCCTCGCGGTAGACGCGGTCCTTGTCCACCAGCGAATCGTTTACAAACAGCCAGCCGCCGGGCTTGATGCTCGCCTCAAACTTGTCCACAGCCGGGGCGTTGAGCGCGCAGACTATGTCCGGCGCCTTGGAGTACGGGCTGGCGATGGGGCCCTCGTTGACCTTTATGGTGCAGTTGGCGGTGCCGCCGCGCATCTCGGAGCCATAGGAGGGGTACCAGGTGACCTCGCGCCCGAGCATCATCGCCGAATGGGCTATGATAAGGCCGGTGGTCAGGACGCCCTGCCCGCCGAAGCCGGCACAGATTATTTCAGTCATTACTTGTCTCCTCCCTTGTCAATGAACTCTCCCAGCGGGAAGTACTTGGTCATTTCCTCATGTACGAACTGCTTGGCCTTGACGGGGGGCAGGTTGAGGTTGGTCGGGCAGGGGCTGAGCAGCTCTACAAGGGAGAAGCCGTCGCCGTTGAGCTGGTGCTCTAAGGCCTTCTTTATATACCTCTTGGCCTTGGCCATGCCGCCGACGCCGACGAGCTCGGCGCGGGCGAGGTAGGCGATGTCCATGCCCTTGAGCAGCTCCACGCCGGAAAGCGTGCCGTAGCGCGCGGGGTCCTTGCCCTTGGGGGAGGTGGCGGTCCTTTCGCCGGGAAGGGTGGTGGGGGCCATCTGCCCGCCGGTCATGCCGAACACGCTGTTGTTGATTACTATCACCGTGACCGGGTCGTTGCGCAGCGCGGCGTGAATGGTCTCGGCCATGCCGATGGAGTAGGCCGCGCCGTCGCCCATGTAGGCGAGCACGGGACAGCCGGGACGCACGTGCTTGACGCCGACGGCGGTGGGGATGTCGCGCCCGTGGGCGGCCATTATGGTGTCAAAATTCCAGTAGTCTATGTTGAAGGAGCAGCAGGCCACGTCCACGACGGTGACGAGCTTTTCAACTATGTTCAGTTCCTCGGCCGTCTCGCCGACGAGGCGGCTGGCAAGGCCGTGGCCGCAGCCGGGGCAGAAGCCCGCCGAGGAGAACACGCATTCAGGTGCCTTCAGCTTCATTTATTTGCCCTCCTTTTCCAGCATGGCCTTGGCCTTTTCAACTATTACGTCGCTCTCGGGCAGGCCGAAGAACGTGCCGTAGAAATCGACCGGCCTTGTGTCGCGCACGGCGAGACGCACGTCGTCGGCCATCTGGCCGAGTATGTTGATCTCGACGGTCATATAGGCCTTCGCGTTTTTGCACTCCTCAAAGGCGCGGTTCGGGAAGGGCCAGAGGGTTATCGGGCGTATCAGGCCGAGCCTGAAGCCCTCGGCCCTCGCCTCATTGACGGCCTCCTTGGCGACGCGGGAGCTGATGCCGTAGGCCACGAGCACCACGTCGGCGTCGTCGGCCATATAGCTCTCCCAGCGCTGCTCGCTGTCCATGGCGGCGTATTTGTCGCGCAGGTACTCAACGTAGTCCGGGCGGGTGTAGTAGGTGTTCTGGATCTTGCGCGGGGCGTCGCCGTGCCTGCAGCCGCGGACGGCCCAGTCGAAGCTGTCGATATTGTGCTCCCTGAGCTCGGGCAGGTTGACGCCCTCGGCCATCTGGCCTATTGCCGCGTCGGAGGCGATGAGCACCGGGTGGCGGTACTTTTCGGCCAGGTCAAAGGCCGTCTCCATCATGTCGCAGTTCTCCTGCACGCTTGCCGGGGCGAGGACTATCGTGCGGTAGTCGCCGTGGCCGCCGCCGCGGGTGAGCTGCCAGTAGTCGCCCTGGCCCTGGGCTATGTCGCCGAGGCCGGTGCCTATGCGCATGACGTCTATGATGACCGCGGGCAGGTCCGCCGCGACCAGGTAGGAGATGCCCTCCTGGTTGAGGGAGAAGCCGGGGCCGGCGGAGCTGGTCAGCGCCCTTGCGCCGGCAGCAGCCGCGCCGAGGAGCATGTTGATGCCCGCAAGCTCGCTTTCGGTCTGCACAAAGGTGCCGCCAACCTCGTCCATGCGCCAGGAGAGGTATTCAAGGATCTCGGTCTGGGGCGTTATGGGATAGCCGCTGTAAAAGCGGCAGCCGGCGCGGATGGCGGCCTCGGCGAGCGCCTCATTGCCCTTCATCAGTTCTTTAGCCATAGTTTCACTTCCTCTTCAAACCAGAATCTCAAATACGCTGTCGGGACAGACGCGGTAGCAGGAGCCGCAGGCGATGCATTTTTCATCGTCCACCTGTATTGTGTCGTAGCCCTTTTCGCTTATGCGGCCCGTGAAGGATATCGCCTGTTTGGGGCATTCGTCCACGCAGTAGCCGCAGCCCTTGCAGCGGGCAATGTTAAGTTTGACTTTGCTCATGGTTTCCTCCTGTGTATATTCACGCATTTTGAGCGCGCCTGGCCACCCTGCGAGAGATGGCGAGCGCGACAAGCGCAGCAACTATGCCGAGCGCGGCGGTGGCGACGCCGAAGCCGATTATCATCTGGTAGGCGCTGTTGCCGTGGGTATCTATCCAGCCGCCGAACAGCGGGCCGGTGAACATGTCGGGCAGATAGCCGATAAAGGTCGCGATGGCGACGGCGGTGGCGGATATCTTGGTGCTGATGCCCAGCTCGGCCTGGATGGAGAAATAGGTGCCCTTGCAGAGGAACATCGACACGCCGACGAGGAGCATCAGGGCGATGAGCACGCCGTTGCCGGTGCCGGAGGGGAGCAGCAGGAAGGCACCCAGGGTAACAAGGCAGGCGGCCTGGCCGAGGATCTGCTCCTTGGAGACGCTGTGGAAGCCCTTGTCGGCGATGTAGCCGCCGAGGGGGCCGCCGACCAGGCGGCAGCCATAGGTGCGCAGCGTGCCGATGACGCCGGCCGCGCCCGCGGTCATGCCGAGTATGTCGGTGCAGTACGGGGTAAGGTAGCTGGAGACGGCGGAGATGGTGACGTAGCACCAGACAAGGATGGACATTATCCAGGTGCCGGGCAGCTTGAAGGCGGACAGATAGTCCTTCATCGTGAACTTCTGCTTATCGGAGCTGCTGCCGCCGCTCGCGTAAGTGGCCTCCTTCGGCATGAAGATGAGCACGAGCAGGCCGGAGATGAGGCTCATGCCGCCCATGCAGGCGATGGCGCTCTTGAAGCCGACGCTCAGCGCGGTGCTGCTGACTATGGCCATGATGCCGATCATGGCGAGGCTCTGAAGCATGGAGGCCACGCCGTTGAGCGCTTCAAATATGCCGTAGATGCGGCCCTGCTCCTCGTCGGTGCCCGTCATACGTATGCCCTTCATGACCGCGGGCCAGAAGGCGAAGCCGCCGGTGAGGCCCATGCCGAGCCATACGATAACGGCCATCGTGTAGTTGGTGTAGGTGAACATGAAGATGACGCACAGCGCAACCTGCCCCAGTATGGACAGAAGCAGCACCGGCTTCGGGTTGAATTTGTCGCCTATCCAGCCGCCGGGCAGGTAGCTGACGGTACACGCGATTGCGTAATATGTGCTGAGCGCGCCAAGCTGAGCGTTGGTTACGCCCATCGCCTCTATCATCTGGTCATAGAACGTGGACCTCATGTACGGCATGACGTACATAAAGCCGTAGGCTATGCCGAGAGCGAACAGAAGCATAAAACGTCTGAAATTGTTGTTTTTCATGTTTCTCCTCCTTGTTTGTAGCTAAGCTTCTTCTCTCCACGTGGTTTTGCCTGAACCTGAAAGCCGGCGTATCTTCCCCCTTTGCCTTCCAATTTTCTCGTTGCTCTTGAAAATCAGGCGTTTCCGTGATATCCTGAAAACAGGAGAAAAGGGCCAATTGGTAAGGCCAATAATTTGTCAAAAAAATTGGCGGCCGCCGCCTCACTGCTTTCGGAAGATTGTTAAGAAAACAGCAAATTGGCCTGACCAATTCAAAGTAAACTCATTATATAGCAAATGGTCTTGTATGTAAATTCGCAATGTGTATAAAACAGGGGGAATTATTTGTGCAAAACGCGCAAGAAATAAACGGCAGGTCGCTTGAAAAAGAAGAGGGCAGATTAAACAGCGAGCGAATTGTTGACTACATTGAGAACGAAATAATCCACGGAAGGCTGCGCAAAGGGGACAAACTTCCCACCGAGAGGCGAATGGCGGAGGAAATGTCTGTAAGCCGCGCCTCGGTGCGGGAGGCGGTCAAGGCGCTGGAGGCCATGGGCGTCGTAAAGAGCGTGCAGGGCAGCGGGAACTACATAACCGACGACCCGGATTCGACCATCAACAGGCCGCTCTGTACTTTGTTCGCGCTGAGCGACGGCACGCTGGATAACCTCCTGCAGCTGCGCGCGCTGCTGGAGATAGAGGCCTGCAAGGACATAATTACCGCGGCCTCGGACGAGGACATAAGGGAGCTCGGCAGGCTGATGAGCTACGACTATAACGCCGCGGCCCGGGAGCAGGCAAAGCTGGATTCAAAGTTCCATATGAGCATAGTGCAGCTGAGCCGGAACACGCTTGTGAGGTACCTTTATACAACGGTGCTCAGGCTCATAGACGTTTACCGTGAGCGCGTGCTTGAGGAGACGGAGCAGCGCGGCGAATCCAACCTCACAAAGCGCGACCACGAGGACATAGTGCTCGCGCTGCGGAAAAGGGACCTCACGGCGGTGACGCAGGTCCTCCGCTCGCACATACTGCTCAACAAGGACTATCGCGACGCCCTTGACCGCCCGTACCGCACGCTGGTCTGAGCTGCGGAAATCTTGCCCGGAAAGTTGCAATCCCGCTGGCGCTTGTGGTATAATACCAGCGCTGATTTAAGCGCTCACTTACAGTCAAGGGAGATAGATATACATGAAATTAGGAATCGTCGGCCTGCCCAATGTTGGCAAGAGCACGCTTTTCAACGCTATTACCAACGCCGGTGCGGAGAGCGCCAATTACCCCTTCTGCACGATAGAGCCCAACGTCGGCGCTGTCGCTGTGCCGGACGAGAGGCTGGACTTCCTGCGCGAGCTCTACAGCCCGAAGAAATACACCCCGGCGGTCATTGAATTCGTCGATATCGCCGGCCTTGTCAAGGGCGCGAGCCACGGCGAGGGCCTTGGCAACAAGTTCCTCGAAAATATCCGCCGCACGGACGCCATTGTCCACGTTGTCCGCTGCTTTGACGACGAGAACATCATCCACGTCGAGGGCGGCGCCGACCCGGCGAGGGACATAGACATAATAAACCTCGAGCTGATAATGGCGGACATGGAGCTTGTGGAGCGCCGGATAGACAAGGCCAGAAAGGCCGCGAAGGGCGGGGACAAGAAGTTCCTGCGCGAGGCGGAGGTGTTTGAGCGCCTGCTGGCCCATCTCAACGAGGGCAAAAGCGCCCGCAGCTTTGAGTGCACGGACGACGAGCGCGAGCTTGTCGGGACCGTTGACCTCCTGAGCCTCAAGCCGGTGATTTACGCCGCCAACATGGACGAGGAGGGCATCGCGGACCTGGAGTCCAACGCCTATTACCGGGCCGTCAGGGCCATAGCCGACGCCGAGGGCGCCCAGACCCTGCCCATATGCGCGCGTACGGAGCAGGAGATAGGCGAGCTCGACGAGGATGACCGCGCGGTGTTCCTTGAGGAGCTCGGCCTGCACGAGAGCGGCCTTGCCAGGCTTATAAAATGCTCCTATGCGCTGCTCGGGCTGATAAGCTTCCTCACCTGCGGCAGCGACGAGGTGAGGGCCTGGACGATAAGGAACGGCACCAGGGCTCCCCAGGCCGCCGGCAAGATACACTCCGACTTTGAGCGCGGCTTTATCCGCGCCGAGATCGTCGCCTTCGACGACCTCAGGGCCTGCGGAAGCATGGCCGCCGCGAGGGAAAAGGGCCTTGTCCGCAGCGAGGGCAAGGACTATGTTATGAAGGACGGCGACGTGACGCTGTTCAGGTTCAACGTATAAGCAAAAGCCCCGCCGGCTCAAGCCGGCGGGGCTTATTGCTTTGTTCGGGCTCAGTCAACGGTGACGGTGCCGTCGGGCGAGACAGTTACGGTCATGCCGTCGCGCATATAGTCGAGGAATTCGTCGCCGAGCCGGTCTATTACGGGCATGTTCGCGTCCGTCCAGACCTCGGCGAGTATGGCGCCGGAGGCGGCGAGGGAGTCTATGGTCTTGGAGAAGAGCATACACGCCGGCTGGTTGCCGGTGGCGCAGGCGG
>CALWYQ010000023.1 GCA_944385815.1 uncultured Oscillospiraceae bacterium
TCGGCGTGATAGCGGTGACGAGTATGAGCTTGCCGTCCGGCGTATCCGCGTGGTCGCGCAGGAACTTATAGTCCACCTTGGCCTTGTAGTTCCCGTACTGCTCGATGTACTCCTCAGCTATCCCCGCTCTCGCCGCAACGGCGGTTATGCGCTCCTTCTCGCAAGCCTGCGCTATCTCGATGTCCGTCTTGTATTCCATTGCTTCCTCCTTAAAAAAGGGAGCGCACCGGGGGCGCCCTTATGTATTTCAGTAGAGCAGTTCTTTAGCGTGAATGAGGTTGGTGATAAACTCGTTGAAGGGGGCGGCCATGCCGACCTTGGCGCCCTCGCTGACGGCGGCGCCGTTTATCCTGTCAACCTCGGTGCGGCGCTTGTTGCGCACGTCGGCAAGCATGGAACAGACGTTCTCGCCGGTGACGGTTGCGATGTCCATGACGTTCTTGAATTCCTTTTCGAGGTCAAAGCTCATGCCCACGGCGTTGGCGACCTCAACGGCCTCCTTGACAAGGGCGTAGCTCGCCCTGTGCGCAAACTCATTGTGCACGACAGTCTTGTTCAGGCTGTCCGTGAGGGCGCAGATGGCGTTGATGCCGATGTTGACGAAGAGCTTGCTCCAGACCAGCTCGAGGACGTTTGGCACAAGCTCGACCTCGGGCACGCCGCCCTCGTCCATGAGGCGCTTGACGGTCTCGGCGCGGCTCTGGTCCTTGCCCATGCCGCCGATGTGGGTGCCGCCCTGGCCGCGGTGCAGCACGTGGCCGGGCCCGGCGACGATCGCGCCGCCGCCGCTGGTGCCGAGGACTATCTGCTCCTCGGGCACGTACTTGACAATTTCGTCGGCGTTGCCGTAGCCGTTCTGGAGGCTGAGCACGGTGGTGTCCGGGCCGATGAGGGCCTTGTTGGCCTCAAGGGCCTGGGCGCTCTGATAGCCCTTGGTGAGCAGTATGACAAGGCCGGCCGGGGACTCGTTCGAGGTGTCGAGCGTGGCGCGGAGGTTGGTGTAGGTCGCCTCATGTCCGTCAAGGTGCTCAAAAACCAGGCCGTGCTCGTTTATGGCGTCTACGTGCTCCTTTACGACGTCGACAAGCAGGACGTCATTGTGCTTGCAGAGGTAGGTGGCGTAGATGCAGCCCATGGCGCCCGCGCCGATTATAGCTATTTTCATTGCCCTTCCTCCTCAGTCCTCGATTTCGCAGACCACGTTGCAGATGCAGGCGTCGGCGTTTATGCGCAGCGGGCTGCAGAACGCGCGCAGGACCTTCTTGCCGACCAGCGGGCCGGGGTTGACGTCCTCGTAAATGCGTATCGTGTGGTCGGTGCGCGCCGGGTCAAGGAAGGCCTTGTGCGTGCGGAAGCCGTTTTCCTTGCCGATGGCGATGTTTTCTATGCTCAGAGTGTCTATGGCGACGGCCTTGAGCTTCGGGAGGTTCATGCGCATCCACTCGGCGCACTCCGCGCCGACGGCGGCAAAGTCGGTGCCGTAGTCCTCAAAGTTCACGGGGCGCTTAGGCCAGGAGTTGGTGTTGAAGATTATGAGGTCGGCCTCATAGAGCTCGCTGCCGAGCTTTTTGAGCATCTCGACGGTGATGAGCCCGTTTTTCTCCTCAAAGGGGCAGTCGAGCACGACGGGGTGGTCATAGACAAAGCTCTCGGTGGGCAGGGCCTCGACGTCGTCCATCTTGGGCGCGTCGCCGCCCATGTAGTGCCAGGGCGCGTCGCAGTGGGTGCCGGCGTGCAGGTAGATGTCCATAACGGAGCCGTTCCAGGGGTCGCCCTTGGTGAGGTCCTCGCGGATCTTCACGGTGGGGATGGGCAGGCCGGGATAGACGCCCATGCCGTCATAAATGGGATAACCTATTTCGACGTACTTGCTCATTTTGACTCCTCCTATTATACAATTATATTTCGTAACCTTCAACCACTTTGTTGAAGCTGAATTCGGGGCTGGGGAAGGTGCCGTCCAGGGTCTCGGCGTGGAAGGCGTTCAGGCCGTCCACCATGGCCTTGCGGACGTGGGCGAAGTGCTTTACGAACTTGGGCTTGAAGTCGCCGTACATGTCGAGCAGGTCCTGCGTGACGAGCACCTGGCAGTCCACATACGGGCCGGCGCCGATGCCGAGGATGGGCGCGCTGACGGCCTCGGTGATGGCCTTGGCGACGCCGCTCGGGACGCACTCGACAACGATGGAAAACACGCCAGCTTCCTCAAGGGCCTTCGCGTCCTCAATGAGCTTCGCCGCGCCCTCAGGCGTTCCGCCCTGGACCTTGAAGCCGCCGAAATTGCTCGCGCTCTGCGGGGTCATGCCGATGTGGCCCATGACGGGGATGCCGACGTCGACCATGCGCTTTATCGTCGGGGCCATCTTGCTGCCGCCCTCTAACTTGATGCAGTCGCAGTTGGTCTCCATGAGCATGCGGCAGGCGCTGCGTATGGCCTGCTCGGGGCTCTCCTGGTAGCTGCCGAAGGGCATGTCGCCGACGACGAAGGTGTTGGGCGCGCCCTTGACGACGGGGCGGATGTGGTGGATCATGTCGTCGAGCGTGACGCCGACCGTGGTGTCGTAGCCGAGCATAATCATTCCCAGCGAGTCGCCGACGAGTATCACCTCTACCTCGCTCTCATTGACAATCGAGGCGGTGGTGTAGTCGTAGGCGGTGACGTAGGCGAACTTGCGGCCCTCTTCCTTGTACTTTTTGAAGTCAAGGACGGTCATTTTCTTCTTAGGCATGGTGAGTGGTCTCCTTTCGTTTTAAGTGGTATTACCTCATGCGTTTACATGATATTTCAATCCGGCCGATATTTCAAGCTGTTTTACTGCAAAATCAATAAAAACGTCGGTTATAACAAATATTATCCCCGTAAATTAAGCATAATGACTAAGTCAAGTTTTTAACGTGGTAATACCACGCGCTGCGCTTGAAAGGCTGCGGCTTATGTGATATAGTTAGCTAAACTGATTTGCGGGGTGATTTTATGCCGGCCCAGCCGATGAGCGAGCTTTTGGCGGACAAGCTGGCTGCCATGATAATGCAGGGGGAGTACGCCCACGGGGAGAAGCTGCCCAACGAGCGCGAGCTTGCCGAGCGCCTCGGCGTGAGCCGCACGATGCTCCGCGAGGCGACGAAGCAGCTTGCCGCCCGCGGGCTTGTGGACATCCGCCGCGGGGTGGGGACCTTTGTCTCCGAGACGCCGGGCGTTATGAGCAATCCGCTCGGGATAAGCGCCGAGGGCGGCAAGAGCGTGCCGGAGATACTCGAGGACTGGTACAGCGTGCGCATGATAATAGAGGGCGAGGCCATGGAGATGGCGGCCCGGAACGCCACGGACGAGGAGCTTGAAGAGCTGGAGGGGCTGCTGCAGGCCGAGCTTGAGCTCGCGCGCACGGATTATGAGGACTTTATGGAGACGGACCGGAGCTTCCACTGCGCCCTTGCCCATGCGACGCACAACGTCATAATGACGCGGCTCATACCCACGCTCCACGCCAACGTCTATTACGACTTCGTGCGCGGCTATTACCCCCAGCTCCGCCGCGCGTACAACGACAACGTGGACGTGAACCACGCCGCGATCGTCCGGCACCTCAAGCTGCGCGACGGGCGCGGCGCGAACCTTGCCATGCGCTGCCATATGCTGCAGGGCATAAGGGATCTGCACTCAATATTGAAGTTCTGAGCAAAAGGCAGGCTTTTCGCCTGCCTTTTTGGACGTGTTTTGCAGCGCAACCGGCGGTTGCGCTGCCGTGTAAAGCAAAATTGCGCGGAATGTAAAGCGCGTTAGGTTTATTTTTGCCGCAGCCCGGCGTACAGTGGGGGTGAAGGTGCATGGAAAGCATGGAACTGAGAGAAAAACTGATAAGGCTCAGGAAGGAAAGGGGAGTTTCACATAATTAAAGATACCACACCAATCCCATGCTGACTTTTGCTCAACCGATACAGCCGGAGGGCTGGATAACAAGAAAAGGCGGTATGCGCCCCGTGGAGGGGTAGCGT
>CALWYQ010000024.1 GCA_944385815.1 uncultured Oscillospiraceae bacterium
CGACGGGACGCTCTGGTACTATGACGGCGAAGAGGTTGACATAACTGACATAGAGGCGGCCATAACCAACCTCAGCGTGAGCCGCTTCGCGCGCGACACGGCCTCCGGGCAGGTGGAGATAAGCCTCAGCGCGACGCTCGAGGGCGGCGCGGAGGTGAGCCTGCGGCTCTACCGCATAGACGGCGAAAGCTGCCTCGCCTATGTGGACGGCGAGAGCGTAGGCTACGTTGCCCGCTCCCTCGCGGTCGAGCTGATGGAAGCGGTGAATGCGATAGTCCTGTAATGGGCAAAAAAACGGCCTCCCGGGCTAAAAGCCCGGGAGGCCCTGCGTTATATGTTCAGCTTTACGTATCTCTCCCGCAGCAGCTCAACAAGCTCCGGGTATTTCTCGCGGCTGAGCAGGATCTCGCCCGAATAGCCCGCAAAGCGCCGGAGAAGCGCAGATCCCCCGGGGCCATGCCCCGGGGGATCGTTGGAGTTATGTTAACCTTTGACCATGCGTATAAGCCCGCGCAGCGGGTGGCCGTTGGCCATGTCGAGCAGGCCGTGCATGACGCCGCCCTTTATGCCGCCGGAAATCTGCATGTTGCGCAGCGGGGAACCGGCGGAGGCCGCCATCTGCATACGGAACTGCGGGTTTTCGTAGTCTATCTTCCCGCCGTTCCCGCAGGCTATCACGCGCTCGACCGCCTTGTACATTATCTTCATAATAAGGCTGTAGGGGCGCATTTCGTCAACGGTGTTGTCCATGGTGAAGCGGCCCTTTTCAAGGACGGGCGGGATGTAGCTGCGGCCGAGCATGGCCTCCCAGCCCTGCCTGTCCGGCTTGCCGGCGCAGCTTTCATACCAGCTTCCGGCCTGCCAGGCCGGGGCTGGGACGGCCTCGCCGTCCTTTTCAATAACGGCGGAGAGGCCGCCGACGCTTACCGTATAGCTCCCTCCGGGGATGCGCCAGCCGTCCTGCCAGACGGCGAAGGAGCGTCCGCTGAGCTCAAAGGTAATCTCCCTGCTCTCGCCCGGCTGCAAAAACACCTTTCTGAAGCCCTTCAATTCCCTCACGGGCCGGTGCAGGCCTCCGGCGGGCGGGGATATGTAGAGCTGCGCCGTTTCGGCCCCGGCGAGGGCGCCGGTGTTCTTCACCGTGACGGAGACGGTATCGCCGGAGACGCAAAGCCCGGAGTAGGCGAAGCTGGTGTAGCTCAGGCCGTGGCCGAAGGGCCAGCGTACGGCCATGCCGGCCTTGTCGTAATAGCGGTAGCCTACATAGATGCCCTCCTCATAGAGCGCGTCGCCGGTCCTTCCGAAGCTCTCGGAGGAGGGCACGTCCTCATAGCGGTACGGCCAGCTCTCCGCAAGCTTCCCGCAGGGGTTCGCGCGGCCGTACAGCAGCTCGGCGGCGGCCTCGCCTCCGGCCTGGCCGGGCAGGCCCATGTAGAGTATGGACCTCACCCTGTCCGCCCAGGGGCACTCCACGGCGCTGCCGCAGAACAGCACCACGACCGTGTTCGGATTTGCCGCCGCGACGGCCTCGATCATGCGCTGATGCCCCTCCGGCAGGCGCATGTTGTCGCGGTCAAAGCCCTCGGACTCATAGCGCTCCGGGAGCCCGGCGAAAACTATGGCGGCCGCGGCGGAGCTCGCCGCGGCGGCGGCCTCCGCCAGCAGCGCGGCGCTGGTATCGCCGCGTCTGTCGCATCCCCGGGCGTATACCGCGCCGGGCAGGAAGTCGAGCGGCTCGCTGAGCCTGACGGGGTTTATATGGCTCGAGCCCGCGCCCTGATAGCGCATTTCCGCGGCCATCGCGCCGATTACGGCGATTTTGGCGCCCTCCCTGAGCGGCAGGAGGCCGCCATCGTTCTTCAGCAGGACCGCGCCCTCGGCCGCGGCGCGCCTTGCAAGGGCATGGTGCGCGGAGTAATCGCATTCCGCGGGCCTTTTCAGGGTCTCCGCCGCGCGGAAAACAAGCCTCAGTACGCGCCGCGCGCTCTCGTCCACGGCCTTTTCCGGCAGCGCGCCGGACTTGACCGCCTCGAGCGCGTCCTTCCACATGAACTCGCTGCCGCCGGGCATATTGAGGTCGCAGCCGGCCTTAAAGCCCTCTATGCGGTCGTTCATAGCGCCCCAGTCGGTGACCACCATGCCCTCAAAGCCCCAGCCGCCGCGGAGTATATCGCCGAGAAGCGTTTTATTGTCGCTGCAATGCACGCCGTTGAGCTTAGGGTAGGCGCACATCACCGTCGAGGGCTTGCCCTCCCTGACGGCGATTTCAAAGGCGGTCAGGTAGAGCTCGCGCAGCGTGCGCTCGTCCATAACGCTGTCTGAGGTGTAGCGCCGGTACTCCTGAGAGTTTGCGGCGAAGTGCTTCAGGCTCGTGCCCACGCCCTCGGACTCCACGCCGCGGATAAAGCCCGCGGCAAGCCTGCCGGCCAGGTAAGGGTCCTCGCTGAAGTATTCAAAGTTCCGCCCGCAGAGCGGATTGCGCTTTAGGTTCGCGCCCGGGCCGAGGACAAGCCCCGCGCCCTGATGCCGGGCCTCCTCGCCTATGGCGGCGCCTATTTCCTCCACAAGCCCGGGGTCCCAGCTCCCGGCGGTGGTGACAGCAGGGGGGAAGCAGGTGGCCTCGCGGGAGTTGTTTATGCCCAGCATGTCCACGCCGTTTTCCTGCTTGCGCAGGCCGTGGGGGCCGTCGCACATGAAAAGCGAGGGGATGCCGTACTTTTCAAAGCGGCGGGTCTGCCAGAAATCGGCGCCCTCACACAGGGCGATCTTGTCCTCAAGGCTCATTTCGGAGAGTATCTTCTCTATATCCATGCTTACGCCTCCTCGATGGTGTATACCTGCGTGCCCGCCGCCTGCTCGCGCTCGCTCCCGTCGGGGAGCCTTACCGCGGCGCTGCTGTTGGCCGGGACGGTCACGGTGAAGCTGCACCTGCCATTATCGCGCATCCAGGCGCTTTTTACAAGCCCGAATACGCTCAGATATTCCGCCGGGGCCCGGATAAAATGCCCTCCCGGCCGAGGACGCGGGCGATCTCCGCCATACGCTACATGCCCATGGGTATGCCGCCGATAACGGAGATCATGGTCTTTATCACGGTGCCGAAGGTGCAGACGAAGAAGTACGACGCCGCCATATTGGCGCACCACGGCATGCTCTGCTCCGGCGAGGATTCTGGCCTCACCTTCGGCCTGATGCACACGGTTGAAAAGAGCGCGGGATCCTTGTAAAGGCCCTGTCCATGACCGGCGCAAAGCGCCCCGGTAAGACCGGGGCGCTTTGCGCGTTGATTGCCTTTTATCAGTCGTCGTAGTCGGTTTCAAACCAGAGCACGCTGCCGGAGAAGGCGTCTATCGTGTACTCATATTCCATGCGGCCGACGCGGAACTCGACCTCATAGAAGGTGTAGCCGTCGTCGCGGTCGAGCTCGACCTTCATACGGGAGGTGTCGGCCTCGCTGACGCCGGCGGCGGCGAGGGCGGCGGACTTGGCCGCGGCGTCGCCTATATAGCTGCCGGTCTGGGCGCCGTTGCCGTTGCCCTGCCAGCCATCGTACCTGTCGCGCTCGAACTCGAGCACGGCGCCGCTCAGGGCGTCAATCTTGTAGTCATACTCCGCGCCGGAGCAGGCGAACTCAAGCTCATAGACGTACCTGCCGTCGTCGCGCTCAAACTGGGCCTTGGTCCAGACAACGCTGGCGGAATCGACGCCGGAGTGGTCGAGGGCGGCCTGCTTCGCGGCGGCCTCGCCGATGTAGCTGCTGTTGGGCGCAGAGGTCTGGGACGGGACGGTTATGCCGGTGGGGAAGGCCTCGCGCTCGGCCTTGACGACCTCGCCGGTCAGGGCGTCGATGTCGTAGTCGTACTCGGCCTCGGAGGTGTAGAACTCTATCTCATAGACCAGGCGGCCGCGCTCGCTGTCGAACTCGGTTTTCTTTGCGGTGATGTCCGCGGAATTCACGCCCGCGTGGCTGCAGGCGGCGGCGAGGGCCTCGTCGGCGCTGATGTACGCGCCGGAGCTGGCGGTGCCGGTGGTGGTGACGCTGTTGGCGCTGAGGCCGCGGGAGGAAGCGATAAGGGCGATGTCGTTGACGGAGAGGCCGGCAAGGCTCTCAACGGTCAGGGTCGGGTCGGCGGCGACAAGGCTGTTTATGAGCTGCGCCTTGCCCTCGGTGATGTTGTAGCTCACGGCGAGGTCGGTGAGCGCGGCGTCGGGCGTGACGGTCTGGGCGATGACCGCGCCGTCCAGACCGCCGGTGCCGAGCGCGGACTCTATCATCCCGGTAACGCTCTGCTGCAGGGCGGAGGCGCGGGAGGTGTCGCCGTCGGTGACGGAGACGAGGATGGAGTTGCGCAGATCGTCGAGGTAGCCGTTGGTGAGCATGGAGCCGATGAGGGCGTTGACCGTCACCTCAAGGCTGCTGCCGGTGAAGTCCATGGAGCCTATAACTACGCGGGCGTCGCTGTTGAGGGCCTTGACGGCGGTAACGGTGTCGTTCCTGTCTACGTCTATCTCGATGCTGGGGTTGACGTCGAGCGTGATGACGCTGCCGGTGATGCTCTCGACGGGCGCGCCGGTTTCAACGCCGGGCGCGGGAAGATCGCTGCCGTGGCCGAGGCTGTAGCCCACGAAGCCTCCGATGGCCGCTATCAGGAGCGCGGCCGCTATTGCAATGGGGATAATCCTTTTCTTCTTGTTCGCGGTCTCGTTCATATTAATAACCTTTCCTTTCAGCTTTTCGTTCTCAAGCCGCTCGAGGACGCCGTCAAAATCCGGCCTTGCCCCGTGGCTGAGGGCGGACTGAACGCTATGGAGGATATCTCTTTCGTTATCCATTTTGTCCTCCTTTCAGCGTTGCCCTGAGTTTTTTGAGGGCGCGGTTATACTTGCTGAGTACGGTCGGCAGCGCGAGATCGAGCATCGCGGCGATTTCCCTGTGCTTGAGCCCGGTCAGCGCGTGCAGCGAGACAATCTCGCGCTCGTCGTCGCGCAGCGTGTCCATAAGCTCGCGCAGCAGCTCGGCGTCCTCCCTCGTGAAGTCCGGACGGTCGGCAAAGGCCTCCATCCAGTCCTCGGGCGACATCGCCACCGTGCGCTTCCCCTCGCGCAGGCGCATGAGGGCGAGGTTGCGCGCTATGCGCATCAGCCAGGCCGCCGGCTTGCCCGCGGAGACATAGCCCGCGGCGTTCAGATGCGCGCGCACAAAGGTCTCCTGCGCGATGTCCTCGGCGTCGTGCGCGTTCTTCGTGAGGCTCAGCGCGTAGCCGAAAACCGATTCATGCGTCAATTCATAAAGACGGCCGAGGGCGTCGGTATCGCCCTGCGCCATCCTGGCCAGACATCTGTCCAGCTCCTCGGCCCCGCTCCCGGACAGGGGGGCCGGCTGTGTCAGGAATAAACTCAGCATCATTTCCGCCTCTAAACTAACAATGCTCCGCCCGGCCGTTTTATTGCAGGGGGGCAAAAATTTTTTAAAATAATTTTCTGCCGACATTATATCACACCCGCGCCGATATTCAAGCGCCATAAAATCATCTGCCGCGAATAGCGCGCGCCCCGGCGCGCAGACTAAGCGTGTAAAGATATAAGGAGGTATGCACATGAAAATGCGCAGGATAACAGCCGCTGCGGCGCTCGCCGCCGCGTTAGCGGTCCCGATGACGGCGGCATTCGCGGCGAACGGCGCGCCCGTGGCCGAAAATCTGGAACTGACGACCTACCGCGAGGTGTCCGTCGGCGGGCAGCTTGCGGCGGTAGATCCGGAGGGCGACAGCTTTACCTTTGAGCTTACCACAAAGCCCGCGAAGGGCAGCGTCGAGCTCACGGAGGACGGGCGCTTCGTCTACACGCCGGACGCCAACCGCAAGGGCCGCGACTACTTCGGCTACCGCGCTGTGGACGAGACCGGCGCGCGCAGCCAGGAGGCGACCGTGATAATCAACATCGAAAAGCAAAAGACCCGCACGACCTATGCCGACATGGCCGGCCACCCGGCGGCCTATGCGGCCACGCGCCTGGCAGAATGCGGGGTGTTCACGGCCGAGAGCGTGGGCGGCGTGAGCGTATTCTCGCCGGAGCGGCAGGTGACGCGCGCGGAATTCCTGTCCATGTGCCTCGCGCTGACGGACAGCGAGCTTTTGCAGGGCGTCGCGGCCACCGGCTTCGCCGACGACGCGGAGATCGACGCCTGGGCGAAGCCCGTAGTGGCGACTGCGCTCATGGAGGGCGTGGTCAGCGGCTACTCCGTGCCCGGCGGGGCGGTGTTCGCGCCGGACGACGCCATAACCACGCAGGAGGCGGCGGTCATGCTCGATAACGCTCTGGACACCACCTCCGCCGCGGCCTCCACTGCGATAAGCGAGGCGGCCAGCGCCTGGGCCGCGGAGGCCTGCGCCAACCTCTCCGCCTGCGGCGTCCTGACCGATGGCGAGGCCTTCCAGACCCCGCTGACCCGGGCCGACGCCGCCGAAATGCTCATAAGGGCCCTCGACGTGCTCGAAGCGCGCAAATAAGCGCCTACCCCGGTGCTCCGGGGGTACATATTGTACTTGACTTATGTTTCCATCGATATTATAATATCTGTAATTACGTATATTGCCAAGGCGTGTACACGCCTTTTCTACTTCCCCCACGGGAAGTAGAATTGTATCCTGCAAACAGCTCGCGGCGCAGACTGCGCCGCAACGAAAAAATTATTACGTACCACACCCGAGACGTCGGGAAAAAATAAATTGAGCGATACCCTGAAAATAAGGAGGAAGAAAAAATGAGGAAACGTTTGATACCCCTGCTGCTGGCCCTCGCGCTTATAATAGCCCTGGGCACAGTAAGCGCCCTCGCCGACAGCAGCGACGATTGCGGCGAAAACCTTGCGTGGGAGTACTCCAACGGCACGCTGACGATTACCGGCAGCGGCGAGATGGAGGATTACGAAACTAAGGAAACGCCGTGGTATGCTTTTAGAGAGGATATCACGGAG
>CALWYQ010000025.1 GCA_944385815.1 uncultured Oscillospiraceae bacterium
CGTAGGTTATGGATTCGAGCTCGTTTTTATCCTCATCTGCGAACACGAAGCAGACTTCCGCTACAGGCGATGAATGGTCACATTTTACCGCCGCCCCGATCCCGCCGTCAGCCGCAGCAGCGCCGCAAAATGCAAAACAAAGCGCCAGGACAAGAGCCACAGAGCAGAGCTTTTTCATAAAAACACCCCTCATATAATAAGATTTGCAGACAGTTTTAAGTGTGTCTGCTTAGTTCACTCCGTGAGAAGATGCATCGCCGTCGCAAACGCGCACTCGCTATGCCCGCCGAAAATTCTCCTGCATCATTCTCTTGACTTAATACCATCGGATTCTTAAAATAATATACAGCTTCTCATAATTTACCTCCTTGAAATTGTATTTTGCTTTGCAGCTTCACATGATCGCACAATTGGCGATTATATGTTCACCATTTTACGGTATTTAAGCATTCGACGGCAGCAGAGTAGTCGCTCCGCTTTACATAGATACGATAAAAATAGTCATATTCCATGTTTTGCGCGAATGTACCGGTACGTTCGCGTGTCCCGAAGCTTATGGCCGAAGGTGAAGAGCGGCTAAATGCCTTGGCGTAATATTTAATATTGGCCGCGTTTAAAGCAGCTGTGACAGCTGAGTATTGTTTCATCGACTGAGTTATCATCAGTTCTACACGATTAAAGATGGTTATCATATTTGGTACCTCCTTGCTTCAACATGTGGACGCTGTTTATTACTGCCATTATGTTTAAATAATAGCACAATGTCAGAACGGCGTTCAATAGTTAAATACGTGTAACCAAATATTCAGCCATAGTTACAAAAACGCTGTCATATTTTTGTCTATTTCATCTAACAAACGCGAAAAAAGCGCCCCGATTGAGGCTCGGTATACAATACCGCGCTGTGATCGGGGCGCAATTTACTATATTGGGGGTTATACCGCCTTTACGAGCTCGGGCTTTTCCGTTACGGGCTTGAGGCGCTTTTCAGCCTCGCGCTCCTCCAGGCGCTCGCGGGCAACGGCCAGCATAAGCTTTATGCGGTTTTCCTGATTGACGCGCGTCGCGCCGGGGTCGTAATCTATGGGCGTGATGTTTGCCTCGGGATAAAGGCTGCGTATACGGTTGATGACGCCCTTGCCGCAGATGTGGTTAGGCAGGCAGCCAAAGGGCTGAGCGCAGATGATGTTCTCATAGCCAGTGCGCACAAGCTCGACCATCTCCGCCGTAAGCAGCCAGCCCTCGCCCATTTTGTCTCCGGTGGATATTACGCCGTCGGCCTGGCGGACAAGCTCGCGGAAAGGCATGGGCGCGTGGAAGCCGTTTTGCCGGAGCGCGTCTATCATTACGCCCTCCATTTTTTCAAGGATACCCAAAAGCAGCGAGGAGGCGTTGAGGGTAAACACGTTTCCGCCGTAAAGCCGCGCGGTTTCGGAAAAATTGTAGATGCAGTACTGGACAAAGCCCATGAGGCCGGGCAGATTTACCTCGCAGTCCTGGGCGGCCAGGAACTTTTCCAGGTCGTTGTTGCCGAGAGGAGAATACTTGACGTATATTTCGCCAACCACCCCGACCTTGACCTTAGGCACGCGCTTGACAGGTATGGAGGCAAAATCTGCGGCGATCTTCGGCATGTTCTCCCTGAGCTCGCGGCTTTTCCAGCCCTTGTCGGCAAGGAACCAGCCGCGTATGGTTTCGATCCAGCGCTCCTGCATTTCGGCGGCGGCGCCGGGACGGAGCTCATAGGGCTCGGTCTGCGCCTTCAGCGAGACAAGCATGTCGCCGTAGTAAATCACGGCGAGCAGGCGGCGTATGGTGGTGAGAGTTATCGGGAAGCCGCTGCCCTTTTCGAGGCCGGAAAAGTTCAGGCTTACGACGGGCACCTGGCCGTATCCGGCTTTCACCAGCGCCTTGCGCAGGAGGTGTATGTAGTTCGACGCGCGGCAGCCGCCGCCGGTCTGGGTTATGATAAGCGCGGTGTGGTCCAAATCGTACTTGCCGGAGCCGAGGGCGTCCAGGAACTGGCCTATTACGAGCAGCGCGGGGTAGCAGGTGTCATTGTGCACATATTTAAGCCCAAGCTCACAGACCTGGCTTCCGCAGTTGTCAAGCAGCTCGCACATATAGCCCCGCTGCTCCATGATGGCGGACATCAGCCTGAACTGTACCGGGGCCATGTTGGGTATGAGTATTTTATGTGTCTTTTTCATTTCCGGGGTGAACCGGGGATATTCATATCCGCTCACTCTGCTTCCTCCTGCCTTTCGTCGAGGGCTGCAAAGAGGCTCCTGAGCCTTATGCGAACCGCGCCCAAATTTGTTATCTCGTCGATTTTAAGCTGAGTGTAGAGCTTTCCGCCGGCCTGCAATATCTCCCGCGTTTCATCGGTGGTTATTGCGTCGACGCCGCAGCCAAAGCTCACAAGCTGCACCAGATCCATGTCGGGCTGCGAGCAGCAGTACCTGGCCGCCGCGTACAGCCTCGAGTGGTAGGTCCATTGATTGAGCACGCGGGTCGGGAACTTATCTACAAGCGAGCTTACGGAATCCTCCGTGATGACCGCAGCGCCCGAGCGGGTTATCAGCGTGTCTATGCCGTGGTTGACCTCCGGGTCTATGTGATAAGGCCTGCCGGCGAGGACGATTATCCTGCGGCCCTCGGCGCGGGCGCGTACGATTATCTCACGGCCGCGGGCGCGTATCTGCTCCATATGGCGGGCGTACTCGGCGTATGCCGCGTCGCTTGCCGCCTGCACCTCCCTGCGGCTCACGTCCGGGAAAGCAGCGCTTATGGCCTCATAGGCCTTTTTTACAAAGTCCCGCGGGCGGTGGAGGCCGACGTAGTCATAGATAAACCTAACGCCCTCAAGCTCGGGGCAGTTCCCCGCTAAGACCTCGGGATAATAGGCCACGACAGGGCAGTTATAGTGGTTATCGCCTAAATGCTCGTCAAGGTTGTAGGTCATGCAGGGGTAAAAGATCGCGTCGAGGCCCATTTTCGCGAGCATGCGTATATGCCCGTGCGCGAGCTTCGCCGGGAAGCACACCGTATCGCTCGGAATGGTGGCCTGCCCGTCAAGATAAAGGCTGCGGCTGGACATGGGGCTGTGATAGACAGTGAAGCCGAGCCGGGTAAAGAAGGTGTGCCAGAACGGGAACAGCTCCCACATATTCAGGCAGAGCGGTATCCCTATCCTGCCGCGGTGGCCCTTTACGGGCTTGTAGGAGAGTATCAGTCGGCGCTTATACTCATACAGGTTGAGCTCGCCCGTGTCGGCCCTGCCGGTCACCGGCCTGTCGCAGCGGTTGCCGCTTATGTAGGTTTCGCCGTCGGAGAAGGTGTTGACGGTCAGCTGGCAGTTGTTGCCGCACTTACCGCAGAGCTCGCTGCGCGTAGTCTGAGTGAAGCCCTCAAGCTCCCCAACAGAAAGCAGGCGGCTTTCGCCGTCAGCGTGCCGCGCGCCGTAAAGCGCCGCGCCGTAGGCGCCCATCAGCCCGGCAATGTCCGGGCGTATGACCTCAACGCCTATTTCCTTTTCAAAGGCGCGGAGCACGGCTTCGTTATAGAAGGTGCCGCCCTGTACGACAATTTTGCGCCCTAATTCCTCCGGCGAGGAGGCGCGGATGACCTTGTAGAGCGCGTTCCTCACCACGGACATGGAAAGCCCGGCGGAGATATTGTCCAGCGTGGCGCCGTCCTTCTGCGCCTGCTTGACGGAGCTGTTCATGAACACGGTGCAGCGGCTGCCGAGGTCTACCGGGTGCTTGGCAAAGAGGCCGAGCCTTGCGAATTCCTCCACGCCGTAGCCCAGAGCCTGCGCGAAGGTCTGCAAAAAGCTGCCGCAGCCTGAGGAGCAGGCTTCATTGAGAAAGATGTCGCTTATTGCGCCGTCAGAAATCTTGAAGCACTTCATATCCTGGCCGCCGATGTCAATTATGAAGTCAACGTCCGGCAGAAAATGCCGCGCGGCGGTGAAGTGCGCAACCGTCTCTACAAGGCCGAAGTCGGCGTGGAAGGCGTGCTTCGCGAGCTCCTCGCCATAGCCGGTGGTGGTGACCGAGCCGACGGTCATCTTGGGGTGACCGCGGCGCAGAGCGAGCAGCGTTTCCCGTATAAGGGGAACAGGGTTTCCCAGATTTGGCCTGTAATCGGTAAAAAGTATGTCGCCGGATTCGTTGATAACGGCTGTTTTTACCGTGGTTGAGCCGGAATCTATGCCGATATGCACCCTGCCCTCGTAATCCGCGGGGAAAGGCGCACGGTTGACGCGCGCCTTTTCGTGGCGCGCGCGGAAGGCCTCATATTCCTCCCTGCTCGCAAAAAGCGGCGGGAGCGAGCGGTAGCTCGCAGTTTTGCCGCGCTCTCCCATGCGCACGGCGGTTTCGCGCAGGTCAAACTCCATGTCGCTGTACAGCGCCGCGCCCATGGCGACATAGTACAGCGAGTTGGGCGGGCAGGTGCCGCTGACGCCGAGCGTCCTGTCAAAGCAGGCGCGGAGCACGTCGGAAAAGGTGAGCGGCCCGCCGAGATAGAGCACCCTGCCCTGTATCGGGCGGCCCTGGGCGAGCCCGGCGATGGTCTGGTTGACGACGGCCTGATAGATGCTTGCGGCCACGTCCTCGGTGCGGGCGCCCTGGTTGATAAGCGGCTGTATGTCGCTCTTGGCGAAAACGCCGCAGCGCGAGGCTATGGTATAGGTCTTTTCCGCGCGGCGGGCGGCCTCGTTGAGTTCCGAGGCGCTGAGCTTGAGAAGCGTCGCCATCTGGTCTATGAAGGCGCCGGTGCCTCCGGCGCAGGAGCCGTTCATGCGGACCTCCATCGCCCCGCTCAGGAAAAGTATTTTGGCGTCCTCTCCGCCCAGCTCTATGATGCAGTCCGTGCCCGGGGAGAGCCTGTTCGCCGCCACGCGGGTGGCAAAAACCTCCTGGACAAACGGCACGCCGACAGCCTCGGCCATGCCCATGCCGGCCGAGCCGGATATGGCCAGCTTCGCCCTGCCGCCCGGGATGCAGCTGTCGCACACACGGCGGAGAAGCTCTTCGCTCTTTTCCAAGATGTGACTGTAATGCCGCTCATAATCGCTGAAAACAAGCTTGTCGCGCTCGTCGAGCGCCACGCATTTTATGGTCGTTGAACCTATGTCCAGGCCGACGCGCACCATTACTCCCCCTAACGCTTAGGCATGACTACCTCAGCTAAAGGCCTATTATAGCACCGCATTTTAAGGAGTGGTGAACAAGCTGTGAACTATAAAGTCAAGCCCGGCTCACAGTCCGGGCTTGCGCACAAAGCTGTATTTTTCCTGCATGGGCGGGCAGGCCATGTCCGGGTCGGCAAAGACGGCGCCCCGCATAACGGCGCCGGCCCCGAAGCGCGCGCGCAGGCTGTCTATGGCGCGGTCAAGGCTGCGCTGTGCGTCAAGCTCCGGGTAGCTTGAAAAGCAGTCCAGCTGCTCGTCGGGCGAGAAAATAAGCTGCTCCGCGCGGACGGCAAGGCTGCGCAGAGGGCGGCTCCAGTCGTGGCAGGCGTCCACAAGCGCGAGCGCGGCGCATATCAGCTCGGCGCTGCAGTCCGTTGGGCGGGGCAGCGGCGCTCGCCGGCTTATCCAGCTTAGCCCGGCCGCGTCGCGCAGCTCGAGCGTGAGCGTGCAGGCCGTGGCCCCGAGGCGCCGCAGCCTCTCCCCTACGCTCTCGCACAGGCTTACCAGTACCGGAACGGCGTCCTCCCTCGTGCAGATATCGCGCGGGGTGGTTGTGCCGTTGCCCACGCTCTTGGCCCGCGGATATTCCCCGGCGCGCAGCACGGGCGACGCGTCAAGGCCGTTCGCGTAGTCGTGCATTACCTCGCCGTGCTTGCCAAAGAACCTTTTCAGCCTTTCGCAGGGCACGGCGGCGAGCTCGCCGATCGTGCGCACTCCGAGCAGCCTGAGCTGCTTTTCCGAGGCGCGCCCGACATACAGAAGCTCCGAGGCCGGCAGAGGCCATACAAGCTCCCGCCAGTTTTCCCGGGTGACGGCCGTGACCGCGTCGGGCTTTTTGTAGTCCGAGCCGAGCTTCGCAAAAATCTTGTTCCACGATACGCCCACGCTCAGCGTAAGGCCTAACTCACGCTTTACCCGCTCGCGTATCTCATTGGCGCAGCGCAGCCCATCGCCGGCGCGCAGGCAGCCGCTTATGTCCAGCCAGCTCTCGTCTATGCCGAAGGGCTCTATCCTGTCCGTATATTCCGCGTAAATCTTCTGCACCTGGCGCGAGAAATAGATGTAGCGCTCAAAGTGCGGCGGGACGACCGCCAGCTCCGGGCAGAGCTGCACGGCCTGCCAAATCGTCATGCCGGTTTTTACCCCGGCCAGCTTCGCCTCCTGTGACTTGGCAAGTATGATGCCGTGCCTCTTTTCCCTGTCGCCGCCCACAGCCATCGGCCGGCCGCGCAGAGACGGGTCAAAGAGCTGCTCTACGCTCGCATAGCAGGCGTTGAGGTCCGCATGCAAAATAACTCTATCCATATAAGATATAATACTATCTTATATAGATAGAGTCAAGCAGTTTTATCTTGTAAGGATATTTTTCAGCGCTTCCGTATCGTCAACAACGCATATCGCGCCGGCGTTCATAAGCTCGCCGGGCTCGGCGTAGCCCCAGGATACGCCTATGCAGGGGATGGAGCAGCGCGCGGCGGCGAGGACGTCATTGTCGCGGTCGCCGACCATTACGGCGTTATCGCGGCCGAGGCGGTCGAGAAGTATCTCGATGGTCTCCCATTTGTGGTTGCGGGTGCCGTCAAACTCGCTGCCGAGCACGTCGTCAAAGCAGTGCAGGACGCCGTGGCGGCGGAGAATGTCCACTGTAAAGGGCGTCGGCTTGCCGGTGGCGACGGCGACCTTTGCCCCAAGGCCGCGCAGGTACTGCGCAAGCTCGGGGACGCCGGGATATACCGCGCACTCGTCGAGGCCGCTTTCACTGTAGCGCTCGCGGTATTTTGCGCACATGGCCTTAGCCGTCTCCTCATCCACGCCGTAGCGCCTTGCGAAGCTCTCAACCAGCGGCGGGCCGACAAAGCTGCGAAGCGCGCGCCAGTCCGGCTCGGAGTAGCCAAAGCACCCGGCGGCGTACTGGACGGATTTCATTATGCCCTCGCCGGTGTCGAACACCGTGCCGTCAAAATCAAAGAGTATGGTCTTATACATGCTTTCACCTCAAGCGCGATTATATCCCGGCGGAGAGGCGTTGTCAATCTTGAGCTTTGGGGCATACTTTACTATGTAATCATATTTAAAACGAGGTAAAGTCTATGGAAATGAAGAGCAGCACCTGGCTCCTCGGCTCGAACTCGGAGTCCGGCTTCCATTCCCTCTACGGCGGCTTCTGCCGGGACGAGGGCGGTTTTCTGCGCGTTATAAAGGGAGGGCCCGGCACGGGCAAGAGCAGCTTTATGCGCCGCGTGGCCGCCGAGGCGGAGAGCCGCGGCCTCGCGGTTGAGCGTATAATCTGCTCCGGCGACCCGGCCTCGCTCGACGCGGTCTACATCCCGGAGCTGCGCCTCGGCTATGCCGACGGGACCTCGCCGCATGTGCTCGACCCCGCGGTTTTCGGCGCGGACGGCGACTACCTGAATATCGGGGAGTGCTGCGACGCGAGGCAGGCGTCGCACCTTGACAGCCTCGGCAGCCTCTCCGCGGGCTATCGCGGATGGTACGCCAGGGCGTATGAGCTGCTGCGCGCCGCGGCTGCGGTATCCCCGTCCGTCAGCCGCTCTTACGTAACGGCGCAGGACCGCGCCGCCGCCGTGCAGCGCGCAGCCGGCGTCGCCATGCGGGAATTCGGGCGTGAAAAACGGCGCGGCGCTGTTAAGCGCCGCTTCCTCGGCGGCATGACCTGCGCCGGGCGCATTCTGCTCAAGGAGACGCTTTCGGAGCTCTGCCCGAGGCTCTACCTGCTTGATAACCGCCTCGGGCTGGGCTTTGACTTCGCCGGAGAGATTGCGCGCCAGGCCGTATCGCGCGGCGAGGACGCCATAATCTGCCCGCATTATCTGCGGCCCGAGCTGACGGAGGCCGTGCTTCTGCCCTCCCTCGGCGTGGGCTGGGCGGCTGTAGACCCGCTGTGCTCCTACCCCGAGCAGCACCGGCGGCTGCACCTCGACCGGGCGGGGGCGGAAACGCTGCGCGCTCTGCGCCCTCAGCTGCGCGAGGACGAAAAGCTTGAAGAACGGCTTTTGAGCCGCGCCGGGCAGTGCCTTGCCGCCGCCAAGGCCGTACACGACGAGCTTGAGGCCGCGCTGCGTCCCTACGTGGATTTCGACGCCCTCACGGCCCTCGCCGACAGGGAGATCGGAAGGATATTCGTATAAAAAAGCCCGCCTTGCGGCGGGTTTTATGCGAGGCAGTCGGATATAAAGCGGTTTACGGCATCGGCGTACCCGGCCTCGTCCGCTATGAAGCTGAGCGCATGGCCGGCTTTTGGGAAGGTCACAAGCTCTGCCCGCCCGCCGGAGGCGGCCTTTATTGCCCTGGACATGTCGCAGGGGACAAAGCGGTCATCCTCGCCGTGGAGCAGCAGGATGGGCACGCGGGAGCGCCCCGCGGCGCTTATCGCCGCGGACTCGCCGAAGGAAAAGCCGCCGTAGAGCCTTGCCGCGGCTTCGACCAAGGGCAGCACGGCCGCGCCGGGCAGGCGCAGGTCGCAGTCAAGGACCTTCCTTATTATGGCCCGGGGCGAGCTGTAGGGGCAGTCGGCGATTATGCCTTTAACTGTTTCGGGGAGCTCGAGCTCCGAGGCCATCAGCGCGGTTGCGGCGCCCATGGAGACGCCGGCGATGAAAATCGGCGTTTTCGCGCCGAAGCGCATGCGCAGATACCATGCCCAGTCGGCGCAGTCGCGCCGCTCGCGTATGCCGAGGCTTATCGTGCTCCCCTCGCTGTCGCCGTGGGCGCGCTGCCAGACGAGCAGGGTGTTCTGCCCGGCCTCGCGGGCTATGCGGTTCCCGCCGCAGAAGTCGCGCATTGGCGAGCCGTGATAGCCGTGGAGCTGGAGCTGGACGGGAGCGCAGCTCCGGACGTGATAATACCGCCCGCGCAGCCTCAGCCCGTCGTGGGATATGATCTCGACGGGTTCATAGAGTATGCCCTCCAATTCCGAAATTAGCGCGTGCATACGCGCGCTCTCGGGCCTGAACTGCTCCCCATCCGGGAGTGCGTGCGCGTCGGCAAAGCGGGATGGACGTGTGCAGAACGCAGAGGCATAGGCTGCTGAAACCGAGGCCCAGAGGCCGCCGGCTGTGAGCAGCGCGGTTTTTATGGCTTTCATGCCTGCACCTCCGGCGTTCCCGGCGCCGTTTCAAGCGGCGCGCTTTCAACCGGCGCGGTCTCCTGCACGGGGCTCTCCTGAGGCTCGGCCGGGCCGGTGTCTACAAGGGCGGCGTAGCTCAGCGGGCCGTCGCATACCGGGTACTCCTGGTTATCCCACCAGTAGCTGCCCCACATCTGGTCGTCGTTCATAAGGAAGGTCGAGCCGAAGCCGAGGCTGCCGGCCCTTGATACGTCCACATGATAGCTCGCGCCGTCAACGGTTATGATGTTCCAGTAGTGCTCCGCGCGGTCAAAGCGGCCTGCGACAACGACGCACTCTATGCCGGAGGCGTCGCACAGCGCCTTGTAGGCCACGGCCATGCCCTCGCTCGAGGCCTCGCCGGCCATAATGGCGCTCCATAGCGTATCCGGAGCTCCCTCGTCCGAGCGGCAGCGGCTCACAAGGGCGTTTGCGCATTGCAGCGCCCTGTAGGCCGTGTTCTCGCTTACGGCGCCGGCAAGGAGCCGGGCAGCCGTCTCGCCCAGGGCCTCGCGGCGGTATTCAAGCGCGCCTGCCGCCGCGCCATAGGAGACGCTGAGCTCAACTATGCGCTGGTAGCCGCTGCCGGTGTATACGCTGACGGTGGCCTCCGGCTTTTCCACACATGCCATGGGATCGGCAAAATACGCCTCCTCGACATAGTCGAGCACGGCCTGCTCATCTATTGAGGCGGCGCCGAGCGTGGCGACAAGCCGGGTGTCCAGCGAGGCGAGCATGCCGCATATCGTGTTATAGAGCCCGACGGGCGTGTTTACGCTGACGATCGCGTCAAGCTCCTCGGCGCTGCGCTTGTAGAATACGTAGACCTCAGCCTCATAGTAGGCGACAATGCGGTCGAGATCGTAGCTTATGTAGTCAACGGCGTAATTGCCGAGGGCAGTCTCCGTGCTGACCTCGCGGCAGGCCGCCGCAAGGTCCTGGGCTATGTCCCCGTCATAGGCGGTGAAGTGCAGCGTCGCGCTCTCGCCGTGCTCGCTTACAAGGCGGTTTATGGCGAGGGTAAGCTGGAGGTAGCTGCCTATCTCAACGACCCCGCCGGAGCCGGTCTCCCTCGGCTCGCTTTCGTATTTTGAGGAGCTGAAATATTCCGCGTCGAAGATGGAGGCGCAGCCCGTGAGCGAGAGCGCCAGCGCAATTGCGGCAAGCCAAGCGGCAGCCCTTTTCACGTTTTGCACCTCCTCTGGTTCACATGCCCAGGTCCTCGTCTATGAGGATGAGCTCGCACTTTTCAGTGCCCATCATCTTATACATAAGTATGCTCATGCCGCAGCAGACGCGCTCGGGGCTTCGGCAGTCCCAGCACTTGAGCTCGCCTGTGGCGCAGGGCGTGTGCTTGCCCATGCTGCGCGCGCGCAGCGGCGCGGCCACATTCCTCGCGCGGTATATGGCAGAGTCGAGGTCGGGCGTGAGCTTGTTTCTGCCGGCGACTATGTACACGCGCTTATGCCCGAAGAGCGTGCCGGCGAGGCGGTTGCCCATGCCGTCGATATTCACTATCTCGCCGGTCTCGGCTATGGCGTTGGCGCTGCAGAGGTAGGCGTCCGTGCACATGGCGCGGCGGCGGGCGCCGTCCATGTCCTCCTCCTTCCAGTGCCAGGCGACGTCGGGACATACGGCCTTCAGCCTGTCGTAGAGGCCGAGCGCGTCCGCGGTGCCGCAGCCGCCTATGCCCACGCTTTTGCCGGAGAGCTCGCCGGTGAGGTACTCCACGGCCTGAGCGCCGGTTTTGAAGAACTTAAAGCTCCATCCGCGGCCTTCCATGCTTTTTTTAAGCTTTTCCACGTCCATAATGCTGCTCCTTTCATTCCTCGTTTATGTTGCCGAAGCCGTTGCCAAAAACGTCCCGCGCGTCGGTGACTATAAAGAACGCGCCGGGGTCTATGGACTTGACTATCTTGCGCAGGTCGGTTATCTGGCGGTGCTTTATGACGCACATGAGCACCTCGCGGCTCTGGCCGGTGTAGCCTCCGGCGCCGTGCAGGCGGGTCACGCCGCGGTGCATGATAGAGTTGATTGCCTGGTCTATCTCGCTGCTCTTTTCGCTTATAAGGTAGCAGACCTTGCTCGTGTTCATGCCGTAGAGCACGATGTCTATGGCCTTGGAGGAGATGAACATGGCGATTATCGTGTACATAGCCGCGTCAAGCTTGCGGAATATGAGGGCGTAAACGCCGACAATTACAAAGTTGAGCAGCATTACAAAGGTGCCGAAGTTGATATACGGGTACTTCTGACGCAGCACCTTCGCCACTATGTCCGTGCCGCCGGTCGTCGCGCCGCTGAGGTAGACAAGCCCGAGCCCGCCGCCGTTGAGGGCGCCGCCTATGGTGCAGAACAGCAGAGGGTCCTCCGTAGCGGCAAAGCCGAAGATGTTGAACACGTCGAGGAAAATATACAGCAGCACCATGCCGACAAGGCTCATCAGCATGAAGCGCAGGCCGAAATGCTTCCACGAATACACGAACAGAGGTATGTTCATCACTATGCTCAGCACGCCTATAGGCGCGCCGCAGAGATAGTTGATTATGGTGGCAATGCCCGTCAGGCCGCCCGATATGACGCCGTTAGGGTAATAGAAAAAGCAGAAGCCAACCGAATAGCAGGCCGCTCCGAGAAAAATGAGCGTCCATTCGCGGGCAATGTCCTTCGGTCTGCGGTGCTGCATGTCATCATTCCTCCAGAATCGACATTTGCTCCTCTCCCCTGTCCTCATCCTTGAGCAGCGCGCCTG
The DNA here is from genome assembly GCA_944385815.1 of uncultured Oscillospiraceae bacterium. Lineage (GTDB taxonomy): Bacteria > Bacillota > Clostridia > Oscillospirales > Oscillospiraceae > Scatomorpha. Next base: position 12,079 of record CALWYQ010000025.1, read on the forward strand.
CGGCGGGGAGAGAGCGGACACGGTAGCGCGCTAAGTTCTTGATGCCTGTCTCCGAAAGCGGGAGCACATCGGCGAGCCTCCGGCGCGGCTTGAGGGTCATCACGCCGACGCCCTGAGTGGAGCGGCTTGCCTTGGGCGCGAGCAGCGCCGTGCTGAATATCAGCGCGCGCCCCTCGGTGGAGAAGGCGGCGCACTCTATCTCGCCGCTCAGCGGGATCACCTTGACGAGGGGGCTCTTGTCGGAGTAGGCGTTGACAAGCTTCCTGCGGTTCGTCTTGGTCTCATAGACCGAGAGAGGTATGCGCGCGAGCTTGCCGTTTTCAAAGCAGAGCAGCGCTTCGCCGGAGTAGTCGCCGGCATAGAGCAGGGCCTTGAAGCTCTCCCCATCGTCCATGCCGAGCTTGCTCGCGAGGAAAACGCCAAGCTGGCTGGCCTTACTGTCCTCAAAGTCGGAGAGCCTGGCCTTGTATACCTGCTGCCTGTCGGTAAAGACAAGTATTTCGCCCCGGTTTGAAGCCTCAAAGCGCAGGAGCGGGCCGTCCCCGTCCTTATACTTCTGCTCCGAGGACATGCGCAGGCTCTGCGGGGTTATCTTTTTGAGGTAGCCCTCGCGCGAGACAAAGACGTTGACGGGGTAATCCGCGACGCCGTCGTCCTCCGGCTCGTCTGGCAGCTCGGAGGCGAAAACTATGCCGGTTTTGCGCGGGGAGGGATATTGCTTTATTACCCGGCGCAGCTCCGCGACGATAAGGCTCTGTATGCGCCGCGTGCTGCCCAGCGTGGCCTCAAGCTCGGCGATTTCGCCCTCAAGGGCCTCGGTCTCGCTTGTGCGCTTGAGTATATACTCGCGGTTTATGTTGCGCAGCTTTATTTCCGCCACGTATTCGGCCTGGACCTTGTCAATTCCGAAGCCCTCCATGAGGTTCGGGACAACGTCGCTCTCGCGCTCTGTGCTGCGGATTATCGCTATGGCCTTGTCTATGTCTAAGAGTATCCTGGCAAGGCCGCGCAGCAGATGCAGCTTGTCGCGCTTGCGCGTCAGGTCAAAGTACACCCTGCGCTTTACGCAGCCGGTGCGCCAGGCGACCCACTCGCCGAGTATCTCCCTCACGCCCATGACGCGCGGGGTGCCCTCGATAAGGATGTTGAAGTTGCAGGAGAAGGCGTCCATGAGCGGCGTGAGCCTGAAGAGCTTGGCCATAAGCTTTTCCGGGTCGGCGCCGCGCTTGAGGTCTATAGCAAGCTTCAGGCCGCCGAGGTCGGTCTCGTCGCGCATGTCGCTTATCTCCTTGCACTTGCCGGCCTTAACGAGCTCGCTGACCTTGTCCATAATGGCCTCTACCGTGGCCGTATAGGGTATTTCATAAACCTCTATTATATTGTTCTTTTCATCAAAGCGCCAGCGCGCGCGGACCTTGAAGCTGCCGCGCCCGCTGCGGTAGATCTCGCGCATGGCGTCCGTGTCCATTACAATCTCGCCGCCGGTCGGGAAATCCGGCGCGGGCAGGGTCGCCATAATGTCGCACTCCGGGTCGCGTATGAAGCTTATCGCGGTCTCGCAGACCTCGCCGAGATTGAAGCCGCATATCTGGCTGGCCATGCCCACGGCGATGCCTGTGTTGGCGGAGACAAGTACGTTCGGGAAGGTCGTGGGCAGGAGCACGGGCTCCTTCATGGTGCCGTCGAAGTTGTCGACAAAGTCCACGGCGTCCTTGTCTATGTCCGCGAAGAGCTCGGCGCAGATCGGCGCTAATTTTGCCTCGGTATATCGCGGCGCGGCATAGCTCATGTCCCTCGAGTAGACCTTGCCGAAGCTGCCCTTGCTGTCTACAAAGGGCGTATTCAGCGCCTCGCAGCCCTTCGCAAGGCGGACCATGGTCTCGTATATGGCGGCGTCGCCGTGCGGGTTTAAGCGCATGGTCTGGCCGACTATGTTGGAGCTCTTTGTCCGCGCGCCGTTCATAAGGCCCATCTTATACATGGTGTAGAGCAGCTTGCGGTGGCTGGGCTTGAAGCCGTCTATTTCGGGTATCGCGCGCGAGACGATGACGCTCATGGCATAAGGCATGTAGTTCGTCTCGAGCGTTTCGGTTATAGGCTGCTCAAGGACCTCGGCGCGCAGGCCCATAACATTTGCGGCCGAGACCTTCTTATGGTTTGCTTCGTCTGGTTTTCTGCTTTTGCGAGCCATTTATTTCCTTCCTCTGCCGCCGTGGCCCTTTTTCTTCTTGCCGGTCTCAAGATTGCGGTGGCAGTGCGGGCAGACCTCAAGCTTGAAGAACTTGCGCAGGAGCGAGCCTCCGCACCAGGGGCAGCGCGCGTATTTCATGATGATGGCCGCCGTAAACAGCAGCACGACGACGCCAGCGATGAGCATATAGTTGGAGAGCTCCGGGTTCCCGGCCCCGAAGAATATGCCCACAAGGCTGGTAAAGATGCAGATGGTAAAGCCGGCGAGCACCACCTTGCGCGTTGTTTTGATGTCCATATGTATTCCCTCCTCAGGATATGTCCGCCAGGTCGAGATACTGGCTGCCGAATTCGGATATATGCTTCTTGCGCCCGGCAAGGTCGTCGCCGAGCAGCAGGTCAAAGACCTGGGCCGTGCGCTCGGCGTCCTCCGGCATGACGCGGATAAGCCGCCTTGTCTCGGGATTCATGGTGGTGAGCCACATCATGTCCGGGTCGTTCTCGCCGAGGCCCTTGGAGCGGTTTATGCTCGCCTTTGCCGGGCCTATTTCCTCCATGATCTGGGCCTTTTCCCTGTCGGAATAGGCAAACCAGGTCTTGCCGCCGGACTCTATCTCATAGAGCGGGCTCTCCGCTATATATACGCAGCCCTCGCGTATGAGCGTGGGCGCGAGCCGGTAGAGCATGGTCAGTATGAGCGTACGTATCTGAAAGCCGTCCACGTCCGCGTCGGTGCAGATTATTATCTTGCTCCAGCGCAGGTTGTCGAGCTCAAAGGCCGGCAGCTCCTTTACGTGCTTTTGCGTCTCCACGCCGCAGCCGAGGACCTTGACAAGGTCGGTTATTACGTCGCTTTTGAAAATGCGGCTGTAGTCGGCCTTGAGGCAGTTGAGGATCTTGCCGCGTACGGGCATGATGCCCTGGAATTCGGCGTCGCGGCTGAGCTTGCAGCTTGTAAGGGCGCTGTCACCCTCGACGATGTATATTTCGCGCCTCGAGACGTCCCTGCTGCGGCAGTCTACGAACTTCTGCACACGGTTGGAGATGTCCATGCTGCCGGTGAGCTTTTTCTTTATGTTGAGCCTCGCGCTCTCGGCCTGCTCGCGGCTGCGCTTGTTTATAAGGACCTGGTCGGCCACGCGGTCGGCCTCGGCCTTGTGCTCGATGAAGTATATCTCCAGCTGCTCGCGCAGGAAGTCCGTCATGGCCTCCTGTATAAAGCGGTTGGTTATGGCCTTCTTGGTCTGGTTCTCATAGCTTGTCTGGGTGGAGAAGCAGTTCGTCACCAGGACAAGGCAGTCCGCGACGTCCTGGAAGGTTATCTTGCTCTCGTTTTTCTGATACTTGGCCGCCTTTTTTATGTACGAATCGACGGCGGAAACAAAGGCGCTGCGCACGGCCTTTTCCGGCGCGCCGCCGTGCTCGAGCCAGGAGCTGTTGTGGTAATACTCTATCAGGCTCACCCGGCGCGAAAAGCAGAACGCCGCGGAGAGCTTGACCTTGTATTCGGGCTTGTCCGCCCTGTCGCGGCCCTTGCGCTCCGCGTTCATCATGCAGGGCGCGCTGAGCGTGTCCTCCCCTGCGAGCTCCTGGACATAGTCGAGGATGCCGTTTTCGTAGTAAAAGTCCTCGGTCTCGAATTTTCCGGCGGCGACCTCGTTTTTAAGCCGGAAGGTCACCCCGGCGTTCACCACGGCCTGACGCCGCAGCGTGTCGCGGTAGTAGTCGAGCGGGATGTCTATGTCGGTAAAAACCTCGAGGTCGGGCCGCCAGCGTATGACCGTGCCGGTCTTTTTCCTGTCCGCGGGCTCGCTTTTGAGCTCGCCGACTATGCGGCCCTTTTCAAAGCGCAGGGTATATTTTTTCCCGTCGCGGCGGACCGTCACGTCCATATATTCGCTCGCGTACTGCGTGGCGCAGGAGCCGAGGCCGTTGAGGCCGAGGGAATACTCATAGTCCCCGCCGTCGTTGTTCTTGTACTTGCCGCCGGCATACAGCTCGCAGAACACAAGCTCCCAGTTCCAGCGCTGCTCCACCGGGTTCCAGTCCACGGGACAGCCGCGCCCGAAATCCTCGCATTCTATGCTCTTGTCTAAAAACCTCGTCAGTGTTATAATGCTGCCGTTGCCGGCCCTCGCCTCGTCAATGGCGTTTGAGAGGATCTCAAACACCGCATGCTCGCAGCCCTCGAGGCCGTCCGAGCCAAATATGACCGCCGGGCGCTTGCGCACCCTGTCCTCCCCCTTGAGCTGGGAGATGCTGTCGTTGCCGTATTCCGCGGCCGTCCTTTTCGCCATAAGCGTTTTTTCCTCACTTGCGCAAGATGTAGTTCTTCGTTAAGACATCACTATACTATATCTTATTCCGGCGATTTTTTCAAGTCAAATAAAAAAGCGGGGGATCTCTCCCCCGCCGCCCCGGGTTTTCCCGTGACTTGACCAGCTTTTCTCTCGCGCCGCGGCCTCTTTTGAGGCGGCCATCCGCCTTTCTGCGCTTTTCGCGCCAGGCACCGGCCTTGGTGCGTTTTTTCTCTCGCCCCGCGCGCTCTTGCTGTGTCCGAGCGTATTTTGTGCCGCGGCGCGGATCCTATGCAAGGAACTTTTTGCCTCGCCGGGCGTCAAATTTAAAAACCGCGTTTAAAACGCTTCGCGCCGGAATACAATATGGGCAAGGAGTGATTCGCTTGTCCAAACGTAAGGAAAAACGCGCCCTCAAGGCCGAGTATGAAAAGGCCCTCGCCGAGCTCGCAGACGTCCGCAGCCTTATAGACGCCACCTACTGCCGCTTTAACGCCGTTAACGACAGCGCCATGCTCGAGGCCTGCATCTATGAGCTCAGCGCCCTTCAGAGCAAATATAACTGCGCCGTGCGCGCGGTAAAATCGTTTTATCAATAGGAGGAGACCATGACCATCGCCATACCCGAATCCGTAGCGGCCTTTGTAGTCATCGTTGTCTGCGTGCTGCTGCTCTGGCTGCTGCTGACCATACTCAGGCTGCCGCTCAGGCTTATATTCCGGCTGCTGCTCAATATGATAAGCGGACTTGTGCTGCTGTTTATTTTTAACTTCATCGGCGGCTATTTCGGCTACGAGTTAGGCATAAACGCGATAACCGCCCTTGTGGCCGGCGTGCTCGGCATCCCCGGCGTCATACTGCTGGTGCTGGTGCAAAACTTTCTGTAATTACATAATGCAACCGAAAATTGCGCCCCCGTTGCTCGACAGCGGGGGCGTTTTCTGGTACAATCGAGGCGAAGGGCGGTGAAAAAATGAGCCTCGGAGAACGCATAAGGGAGCTGCGCGCGGAGCGCGGCCTTACCCAGGAATACCTGGCCGAAAGTCTCGGCGTGACACGCCAGGCCGTGAGCCGCTGGGAGACGGATCAGAGCATGCCGAGCACGGCAAAGCTCATCGCGCTCACGGAGCTATTCGGCGTGCCTCTGCTCGGAGAGGACGGCGACGGCGGCGCGGAAAAGCGCGCGCGCATGGCCCGGCTTGCAAAGCGCGCCGCGCTTTTTATCGCGCTCTACGCGGCGCTGCACGGGCTGCTGCAGCTTGGCATAGGACCTCCGCGCAGCTATGACGCCGTGGAGTGGCTGAACAAATTCCTCGCTGTGCCGGTATTCTGCGCCCTTTCGCTGCTCGCGCTGTCAGCGGGCTGGCAGCGCACGGCCTGGGCGGTGCTGATCGCCGCCGCGGCTGGCTGCGCGGGGGCTGTCTGCTGGCCTCAGGGGCCGGCAGGGCTCTTTTCCGGCTTTACGGCGCTCTTAGCCGCGCTTGCGTGCGGCCTTGCCGCGGGGCTGGCGCTTGACTACAGGCTGGGGCGCCGGCAGGTTTTTAAACACGGCTGGCGGCAGCTCACGGCGGCCTTCTTGGCGGCGGCGATGGCCGTGCTCGTGCTGCTTGGCGCGTATTCTCAGGCGCGGCTCGAATTTATCAGGGGCGCGGATGCGGGATATGAGGCCGGGTATAATGCCGCCATGAGCGGCGGGAGCTATGACGGGATGTACGACTCGCCGTATGAGCCAGCTTCCCAGGGCGATTTAGGGTGGCGCAGGTACTGGCAAAACGGCTGGCACGACGCGCTTGAATAAAGACGTGCCCCGGTTCAGCCGGGGCACGGACGCATTTACAGGCAGAGGCGGAAAATCTCCTCTGCTTCTTTTATGCCTATCGGCAGGATGCCCGGATAACTCTTTGCGCCGTTATCGGTGCATTTTACGCACATCAGCGGGATGTCCTCCTCGCCGAGGCCGAGCTCACGGAGCGTGCGCGGCATGCCAAGCTCGTCAAAATATGCGCGCGTGCGCTCTATTCCGGCGTTTATCGTGCGCTCCGGGTGCTCAAAGTCGGGCTCCGCGCCCCAGATTTTTACGGCGTAACGCAGCAGCCGCGCGCCCGCGGCGCCGTGATTCGCAAAGAACCGCAGATACGCCGGCCAGACGACGGCAAGGCCCGCGCCGTGGGCGATGCGGGGATCGAGGCCGCTCATCTCGTGCTCTAACTTGTGCGCCCAGAGGCCGCATTCGCGCCCCGCGCCCATCAGCCCGTTGTGCGAGAGGCTCCCGGCGAGCATGAGCGTGGCGCGGGCCTCGTAGTCCTCGGGAGCGCGCATTGCGCGGCGCCCAGCGTCTATAACCGCGCGGCAGAGGCCCTCGGCAAGCTCGTCGGTGAGGGCGTTATCCTCATTCGTGCACATATAGCGCTCCATGGTGTGCATCAATATGTCCACAACGCCGCAGGCTGTCTGGTACGCCGGGAGAGTAAAGCTCAGCTCCGGGTCCAGTATGGCGAAGTCGGGCCGGTTCAGGTCGCTTGAAAAGCCGCGCTTGAGCGAGTTGTTCGTCAGGACGGCGGAGTTGCTCATCTCGCTGCCCGTGGCGGCGATGGTCAGTATCACGCCGACCCTTACCCTGCCCGTTGGAGTGACCTTGTGAGTTGTGATATCCCAGGGCTCCCAGCCTGTTTCAACGCAGTAGGCGGCCATCTTGACCGAGTCTATAACGCTGCCCCCGCCGACGGCGAGCAGCAGGTCGCAGCCGTTTTCCCGGGCAAAGCGCGCGGTGTATCCCGAAAACTCCGCGCTCGGGTTTGCCTGTACCCCTCCCAGCTCCGCGTGGGCGATCCCGGCGGAATCAAGCGAGGCCTTTATCCTGTCAATAAGCCCGCTGCGCACCGCGCTGCCCCCGCCGTAGCAGATAAGCGCCTTTTTCGCGCCGAACGCAGAGGCTATTTTGCCGGTTTCCGCTTCCCGGCCGCGGCCGAAATACAGCTTTGTGGGAGTGCAGAGCTCAAAATCGCGCATAAATACCACCTCGCAGATATCATACCCGCCGCATGGGCGCTTGTCAACCGCGCCGGATGTGAGATTTTTTTGCGCCGGCGCAATAGGTGTTGACCAATCGGCGAGGAAAAGCTATATTATACGTAGTCATTACGGCAAATGCCTTGAAGCGGAGGACGCAATGGAATACAAGACGGACATTGAGATAGCGCAGGCCTGCGAGAAGGAGCGCATAACCGCGGTCGCGGCGCGGGCGGGGATAGCTGAGGAGTACATCGAGCAGTACGGGAACTACAAGGCCAAGGTGGACTATAAGTTCCTGCGCGACCACGCGGATACGCCGGACGGCAAGCTCATACTCGTCACCGCTATCACGCCGA
>CALWYQ010000026.1 GCA_944385815.1 uncultured Oscillospiraceae bacterium
TGGCCGCCACGGCTTCGGCTGTCTTTTTGCCGCCGGGGCCGCACTTATTGGGGGGCGCCTCGCCCGCCACCACGGCCGCCGCGTAGGCGTCGCAGCCGGCGAAGCCGCAGCCGCCGCAGTTGGCGCCGGCGAGACATTCGCGCACCTGGCCTATCCTCTCATCCTGCTCGACATAGAATATCTTTGCCGCAAAGGCGAGCAGGCCGCCGAATATGGCGCCCATGACGCCGAGGACGAGCATCGCGTAAACAATGTTCATTACATCCATCTCGTCGCCCCCTTACACTATGCTCATGCCGGAGAAGCCCATGAAGGCCAGGGCCAGCAGGCCGGCGGTGGTCAGGGCTATGGGGAAGCCCTCGAAGCTCTCGGGATAGTCGGCGAACTGGAGACGGTCGCGCACTGTGGCGAACAGCACGATGGCGAGCATGAAGCCCAGGCCGCCGGTGACGCCGTAGACGACGCTCTCGATGAAGTTGTAGTCGTTCTGCACGTTCAGCAGCACGACGCCGAGGACGGCGCAGTTGGTGGTGATAAGCGGCAGGTAGATGCCGAGCGCGGTGTAGAGGCTGGGGATGCTCTTTTTGAGGAACATCTCAACGAACTGCACGAGCACGGCGATGACGAGGATGAACGCGAGGGTGCTCATGTAGTCGAGGCCGAGCGCAACGAGCAGCAGGTTCACGGCGTAGCATATCGCGCTCGCGAGGCCCATGACGAAGGTGACCGCGATGCCCATGCCGACGGCGGTATCGACCTTGGTCGAGCAGCCGAGGAAGGGGCAGCAGCCGAGGAACTGCGAGAAGATGAAGTTGTTCATCAAAATCGCGCCGAGCGCGATGGTAAGTATGTTCATGCCCATTACTCAGCAGCCTCCTTTACCCCGGCGGGAGCCGGGATCTCTACCTTGGCGGCGCGGGCGGCCCTTTCCTTCTTCTCGGCGCTCTTGCGCAGCGCGTACTGCATGAGCGCGAGCAGGCAGGCCAGCGTGAGGAAGCCGCCGAAGGGCATGATGAGTATGGTCGCGCCGAAGTTCTCCGGGAAGATGCGGATGCCGGCGGCGGAGCCGTCGAAGCTTACGCTCAGCGCGCCGTTTACTATCTCGAACACGCCGGTGCCGAAGGTGCCGGAGCCGAGCAGCTCGCGGATGAGGCACATGGCCACGAGGACGACGGTGTAGCCGAAGCCCTGGAAAATGCCGTCCCAGAAGCTCGGGATGACGGGCTCATGCTGGCAGAAGGCCTCGGCGCGGCCGATGATGATGCAGTTGACGACGATCAGCGGGATAAACACGCCGAGCGACGCGCTCAGCGCCGGGATAAACGCCTGCAGCAGCAGGTCCACGATCGTGACGAAGCCCGCGATGACAACGACGAAAATCGCGAGGCGTATGTCGTTGGGTATGGCCTTGCGCAGCGCGGAGATGGCCACGTTGCAGCAGGTGAGGATGATAAGGACGGAGAGGCCCATGCCTATGCCGTTGAACAGCGTGGTCGTGATGGCCATGGTGGAGCACATGCCGATGCGCTGGACAAGCACGGGGTTATTGGTGATGAGGCCTTCCTTAAACTGTTGTTTAATACTCATTTATCGCCCCTCCTTTAACCCAGGGCCCTGCAGGCCGCGATAGCCGTGTTGCCGGCGTTGGCCATGGCCCTCGAGGATATGGTCGCCGCGGTGATGGCGTCCACGGTGCCGCCGTCCTTGGTGACGGCCATGCCCTCGCTCTGGCCGACAAGGCTCTCGAGGAAGTCCGGCTCGGTTATCTTGGCGCCGAGGCCGCTGGTCTCGGCGTGGTCGATAACGCTCGCGCCGGTTATCACAAAGTCGCTGCTGACGCCGAAGGCGGCGGTGATGGAGCCCTGAGCGCCGGAGAAGGTCAGCTCCACGACCCAGCCGGCGTCCCCGGCGGAGGAGAGCTTGTCCACGGTCGGGAAGGCCTCGGCGTCGAAGGCCACCTCGGTGTAGCCGCTCTCGCTGGGGAGGACGGCGTTGTAGGCCGCTTCGGTCTTGAGCCGCTGCTGCTCGGCGATGCGGTCGGCGGTGAAGCCGTTTACCAGGCCGAGCACGCCGCTCGTGATGGCCGACACGGCGAAAAGTATGAGCGCGAGACGGACGATGGGGTTCATGCCGCGCGTTTTCTTGGTCTCAGTCATTACGCAGCGCCCTCCTTCGCGTTTTTCTTGGCTTCCCTGGCCGCGGCCTTTTTGGCCTTGACGTCCGCGCGGGAGATGCCGAACTGGAGCGGGCGCATGGCGCGGTCGATGGCCCAGGCGCAGCAGTTCATGACAAGGATGGCGTAGCTGACGCCCTCGGGATAGCTGCCGAAGTAGCGTATCAGCACGGTGACGGCGCCGCAGCCTATGCCGTAGAGTATCTGGCCCCTGAGGTTCACCGGGCTGGTGGAGTAGTCGGTCGCCATGAAGAAGGCGCCGAGGAAAAGGCCGCCGGAGAGGACGTTGTAGAGCATCCAGTCAAGGTTGCCGTAGCCCTCGCAGCCGAAGATGAGCGTCAGCACGGCGACGGTGCCGATGAAGGACACCGGGATGCGCCAGTTGATGACCTTGCGCAGGAGCAGCCACGCGCCGCCGATGAGGATGGCCAGCGTGCTGGTCTCGCCTATGCTGCCGGGGATGCCGCCGAGGAACATGTTGAGGTAGTTATAATACTCGGGCAGCGCGTCGCCGTTATGCAGGTAGGAGAGCGGCGTCGCCATGGTGACGGCGTCCACCGTGCCGCTCATGGCCGCGGGGACGGCCCAGCTGGTCATGTACACGGCGTAGGCCGCGGACAGGAACGCGCGCGCGGCGAGCGCCGGGTTGAGGAAGTTCTTGCCTATGCCGCCGTAGAGCTGCTTTACAACGACGATGCCGAAGAAGCAGCCGATAAGCCCGACCCACCAGGGGGCGTTGCTCGGCATGACGCAGGTGAGCAGCACGCCGGTGACCACGGCGGAGAGGTCGCCTATCGTGTTGTTCTTCTTCATGAGCCTGCGGTAGATCCACTCGAAGAACACGCAGGCCGCGACGTTTACCGCAAGCAGCACCGCCGCGTTGAGCCCGAACTGCCAGATGCCGACGGCGAGCGCCGGGACAAGGCCGATAAGCACGTCAAGCATTATCCTGTCCGTGCCGCGCGGCGTCCTGACTATCGGGTTCGAGGTTACCTTGAATATCTTCTTCTCTTCCATTAGGCGCGGGCCTCCTTTCCGGCCTGCTTCGCCTTTTCGGCGGCGACCGCGGCGTTTATCTTCGCGGCCTCGGCCCTGGCCTTCTCCTCGGCGCGGTGGGCGTTGATCATGGCCTTGCCGAGCTTGAAGGTGTGCGTCAGCGGGAGCCGGCCCGGGCAGCCATAGGAGCAGGAGCCGCACTCAAAGCAGTCCATGACGTGGTACTCCTCCATCTTCTTGATGTCGCCCTTCATAACGTACATATACATATATATGGGCTCCAGCTTCATGGGACAGTGCGCCACGCAGTTGCCGCAGCGGATGCAGGTGGGCGTCTCGCTCTCGCGGTTTATCTCGCTGCTGAAGAGCAGCAGGCCGCTCGCGCCCTTTATGGAGCCGGCGCTCGGGTCGGCCACGCAGATGCCCATCATGGGCCCGCCCATGCAGATGCGCTCGACGCGGTCCATGTCCGCCCCGGCCTCGGCAAAGATGTGCTCGAGCGGGGTGCCGAAGCGCACCAGCAGGTTCTGCGCCTCGGGCACGCAGTCGCCCGCGACGGTCACCACGCGCTCTATGGAGGGGACGCCCTCATAGCAGGCGCGGTAAATGGTGTAGCAGGTGTAGGTGGACACGACGTTCGCGCCCACGCCGCTCGGCAGGCCGCCGGGCTTGACCTCGCGGTTGGTGTTGGCCTTGACCTGCATCTTCTCCGCGCCCTGCGGGTATTTCACAAGCTCGGGGACTATCTCGATGCCGTAGCTGGCCGGGTCGAGGCTGTTGAGCAGGTCTATCGCGTCCTGCTTGTTCTTCTCGATGCCGTAGTAGCACTTGTCCAGCCCGTGGGCGATGCGCACAAGCTCTATGCCCTTGAGCAGCTCCTCCGGGTGCTCGAGCATGGTGCGGTGGTCGCCGCAGAGATAGGGCTCGCACTCCGCGCCGTTTATGATGAGGGTATCGACCTTCCCGACGGCGCCCTTGATTTTAAAGGCCGTGGGGAACATCGCGCCGCCCATGCCGACGACGCCGGCGTCGCGGATGCGCTGGATAATGGCCTCTGGGTCCTTGAGCTGCTCGGGCGTGAGCGGCTTCATATCCTCGCAGGGGGTGTCCTTGAAATCGTTCTCGATGACGACGGAAACAACCATGTCGCCCAGCATGTGCCTCCTCGGCTCAACGGCGACGACCGTGCCGGACACGGAGGCGTGTATCGGCGCGGAAACAGGGGCGTCGTTATAGCCGACGACCTGGCCCACGGCAACAGTATCGCCCACCTTGACTGTGGGATGGTCAGGCGCGCCGATGTGCTGTACCATCGGAATGACGACCTGCTTTGGCGGGGCTATGGGCCGAACCGGGGTTTTGGCCGCGGTTTTGGCATAGTCCGGGTGAACACCGCCATAGTACTTATAAGGCATGAGCATCACCTCTCGTAGTTCTTACAGCTAAATTATCTTATCACGTTTGTCATTTTGTGTCCAGCGATTATGAACGGAAAACACCATTTTTTCAAGATTATTTCTTAACAAGCTTGAGATTTCCTTGACAATTGCATTATATTTAACATGTATTGCCTGTATTCGTTCATTCTCCGTGAATTTTACATTTTTCGCGGCGTCTAAGCGTTTGTCAATTGACAAACGCTTTGTGTAAAATGCCGGGAGCTCAAATTGTCTCTTTCCAAGCCGCGGGACTTAGTATATAATTAAGGAAAGCTAACTGTAAGAACGGAGGAAGGCCCATGCTACTGACCAAATGGGGCGAGGCGCTCGACCGCGAGCTGCCCCTGCCCGAATACCCCCGCCCTCAGCTCAAACGTGAGAGCTTCCTCAACCTGAACGGCGTATGGAGCTGCGCCTTTACCCAGTCGAGCGCCCCGCCCGAGGAGTTCGACGGCGAGATACTCGTCCCCTTTGCGCCGGAGAGCCCGCTCTCGGGCGTGGGGCGCGTGCTCCAGCCGGGCGAATATCTCTGGTACCGCCGGAGCTTCAGCCTGCCCGAGGGCTTCAACATTGGCCGCGTGCTGCTGCACTTCGGCGCGGTAGACCAGGTTGCGCGCGTCTACCTGAACGGCGAGGACGTCTGCGTCCACACAGGCGGCTACCTCCCCTTCTCGGCGGACATAACCGGGCTCCTGCGCGAGGGCGAGAACGTCCTGACCGTCCGCGTGGCGGACGGCACCGACCGCAGCTTCCACACGCGCGGCAAGCAGAAGCTCAAGCCCGGCGGCATATGGTACACGCCCGTCAGCGGCATATGGCAGACCGTCTGGTGCGAGAGCGTGCCGCTCAACTACATATCCTCCCTTTTCATAACCCCGCACTTGGACGACGGCTCGGTGGAGCTTGTCTGCGGCGGCGAGGGCGCCGTCCGCGCGGTCATAGACGGCGAGGCGGCCTATGAGTTCGCCGCGGGCGAGGCGGCCGTGCTCAAGCTTGAGAACATCCACCCCTGGACGCCCGAGGACCCATACCTCTACCGGCTCGAGCTCCGCCTCGGCGAGGACAGGGTGGAGAGCTATTTCGCCCTGCGCTCCGTCGGCATAGGCCCGGACCGCAGCGGGGCAAAGCGCCTGCTTTTGAACGGCAAGCCCTATTTTATGAACGGCCTGCTCGACCAGGGCTGGTGGCCCGACGGGCTCTATACCGCGCCGAGCGACGAGGCCCTCGCCTTTGACATAGCCGCGGCCAAGGCCATGGGCTTCAACCTGCTGCGCAAGCACGTCAAGGTCGAGCCCGCGCGCTGGTATTACCACTGCGACCGGCTGGGCATGCTTGTCTGGCAGGACATGCCCAACGGCGGCGGGAAATACTCCGCCGCGACCGTCAGCGCCCCCCTGCTCACCGGGCGGCACGGGCGGGACGACCGCTATTCCGCCTTCGGCCGGCGCGAGGAGGAGGGCCGCAGGGAGTTCATGGAGGAGCTGCTGGACATGGTCTCCTGCCTCTACAACTCCCCGAGCATCGTCATGTGGGTCATATTCAACGAGGGCTGGGGCCAGTTCGACTCCGACAAGTGCGCCGAGGCCGTCATGGAGCTCGACCCCACGCGCATAATCGACCGCGCGAGCGGCTGGCACGACCAGGGCACGGGCGAGCTCAGGAGCGTCCACCTCTATTTTGACGACTACAAGTACAAGCCAGACAAGGCCGGGCGCTGCGTTGTGCTCAGCGAGTTCGGCGGCTACGCCCTGCCCATCTCCGGCCACGCCGTCGCGGCAAAGCCCTTCGGCTATAAAAAATTCGACTCGCAGGAGAAGTTCCGCCGCGCCCTCATGCTGCTCTACGACGGCCAGATACGCCCCGCCTGCACAAAGGGCCTCGCCGCCGCGGTCTACACTCAGCTCACGGACGTGGAGACCGAGCTCAACGGCCTTATAACCTACGACCGCCGCGTAATAAAGCTCTCCCCTGCCGACATACAGAAGATAATTAATGTCCCCCCGCTCAAATAAGCGCGGCAAAGGCCCGGCCCGGGTAAATCCCGGGCCGGGCTTTTTTATTGTGCTCCCTTCCGTATGGGACGCGCCTTACTTTTTGGGGTAGCTTATCACCATCGCGGCGCGCGTCAGGGCGTCGGCGGCGTTGCGGTATGTGTGCGGCTGGTCGGCGCGGTAGTGTATGGCAGAGCCGCGCGGGACGGTATAGCGCTCGCGTCCGGTGCTGCCGAGCGTTATCTCAAGCGCGCCCTGGTACACGAGCACGAACTCCTCCGTGCCCTCGGCGTGCGCGCTGCTGTCCGAGACCGAGCCCGGGTCAAGCTCAAGGTCGAGCATCTCAAAGTCCCGGCCGGGCCGCGCCTTGAACACCGGGTAAAGCCTGAAATGGCCCCGGTCGTTGAGCAGCGGCGTCATGTCCGCCTCATTTACTATGGTGGTGCCCTGCTCGCTGCGCTCCATGAGCGAGGTGAAGGACACGTTGAGCCCCGTGGCAATTTTCCAGAGCGTTGAGATGGTCGGGCTGGACTCGCCCCTTTCTATCTGGCCGAGCATGCTTTTGCTCACGCCGGTGCGCTCGGAGACCTCGCCGAGGCTCAACTGAGCCTGCGTGCGAAGCAGGCGCAGGTTCTCTGCAATCACGCGGTTCATATCCGCGGCTTCTTCTACATTTGCCATGCGGCAGCTCCCTCCTCGACGTACGCTATAGCGTCCGATACATTTATACCACCCGCCGCTGGAAAGTACAACAGAAATTTTTGCTGAAATACTGAAAAATGCTCCTGCCAGCTGTTAACACCGGCAGTAAAGTGTGTGATCTTTAGCGCACAGATAAGTGCGTTATAACGCATTGTTAAGCCAAGATGACATTCAACTTGAAGAAAAGATGACAGGCATGATTACCGAGCGCATTGAGAAGATCCGTCAGAACTACGTAAACGCAAAGCCGCAGATATCCTATGAGCGTGCGCTTATTTGGACCGAGTCCTACAAGAGCACCGAGAGCCAGCCGACCTGCATACGCGCAGCCAAGGCCTTTTATGACTGCTGCGACCGCCTCGGAGTCCATATTTTGAGGGCGAGTTAGTTGTCGGCGCTATCGGCGAGTTCCGCAAGTGCGGCATACTCACCCCCGAGTTTTCCTGGATGTGGGTTGACCGCGAGATGGACAATTTTGCGACCAGGCCGCAGGACCCGTACGTGATGACGGACGAACAGCGCGCCTTTGTCCGCGAAAACATCTTCCCCTGCTGGAAGGGCAAGAGCCTTGAGGAGGCCTTCCTCGCCCGCCTTCCCGAGGACACCAAACACGTCGGCGCCGATACCGGCGTCATAGACAGCGACTCCAAGTGGAGGCAGGCCGTGGGCGAAATAACGCCTGACTATCAGGACGTCCTCTTCAAAAAGGGCTTCGGCGGGATCATGCGCGAGGCCGAGGAGCACATCGCCGCACTCGACATTTCCAGGCCCGAGGACGAGGACAAGCGCGATTTTTACGAGTCTGTTATCTGGGCCTGCCGCGGCATCATCCGCCTTGCCGAGCGCTATGCCGGCGAGGCCGAGCGCATGGCCGCCGTGGAGAGCGACGCCGTGCGCGCCGGCGAGCTGCGCACCATCGCCGCGGTCTGCCGCACCGTGCCGGCCAACCCGCCGCGCAGCTTCCGCGAGGCCATCCAGTTCGTGTGGTTCACCCAGCTCGGCGGCATCCTGTCCGAGAACCCGCTCGCGCTCAACCCCGGCCGCTTCGACCAGTACATGGACCCCTACTATGAGGCCGACCTCGCCGCCGGCAGCATCACTCCCGACGAGGCCCAGGAGCTCATCGACGCCCTCTGGCTCAAGTATTCCGAGTGGGTCTGGACCATTTCCGCCAACACCGCCGACTATTTCGCTGGCTACAACCAGTTCCAGAACCTGACCGTCGGCGGCAAGAAGGCCGACGGCCAGGACGGCACCGGCGCCGTCACCTACATGGCCCTCAAGGCCACCGAGGAGGTCAAGACCCATCAGCCGGGCCTCTCCGTGCGCGTCCACGCCGACTGCCCGAAGGAGTTCCTCGACGCCGTGACCCACCTTGTCAGCAAGGGCACCGGCTTCCCCGCCATCCACAGCGACAGCGTCGGCTACCAGATGCTGCTGAACCTCGGCTATTCCCCCGACGACGCCCACGACTGGAGCAACTGCGGCTGCGTTGTCCCCAACTCCCGCAAGACCGGCGAGTGGACCAGCGCCGCCAACCTCAACTTCGGCTCCGCGCTGGAGTACGCCCTCAACGAGGGCCGCTCGCTGATGACAGGCGACCTGATGGGCCTCGAGACGCCCCCCGCCGAGGAATACGCCGACTTCTACTCCGTCAAGCAGGCCTTCTACCGCCAGTTCGACAACCTCTGCCGCCACGCCGTCATCTCCCTTGTGACCGCCCAGAGGGTCCACCGCGAGATGGTGCCCCGCCCCTTCCTCTCCGCCTGCAATGAGCGCTGCATGGAGTGCGGCACCGACCTGAGCCACGGCGGCGCCAAGTATAACGTCGGCCCCGTCATCACCGGCATAGGCCTCGCCGTTGTCGCGAACTCCCTCGCCGCCATAAAGAAGCTGGTCTTTGAGGACAGGGCCTGCAGCATGGCCGAGCTCATCGCCGCCCTGCGCGCCAACTGGGAGGGCTATGACAAGCTGCGCGAGCTGGCCCAGGCCTGCCCGAAGTACGGCAACGACGACGATTACGTCGACTCCATCGCTCAGGAGGTCGCCAACCACTATTACCATGAGGTGCACCAGTACAGGGACATCTTCGGCAACCCCTTCACCACCGCCTTCATGGGCATATCCAACTACATCCCGATGGGCCGCGTCCTCGGCGCCACTCCCGACGGGCGCAAGAACGGCGAGCCCTCCAGCGAAGGCGTGAGCCCCTTTGTCGGCACGGATAAGTCCACCCCGCTCGCCGCCATGCGCTCCACCGCCAAGATGAACCAGGAGGTACACTCCGGCGGCACGCTGCTGAACCTCAGGCTGAACCCCGAGCTCGTCGCCACCAGGCGCGGCCAGGCCAACCTCGGCGCGATGATCCAGACGCTCTTCTCCCTCGGCAGCTTCCATGTCCAGTTCAACTGCATCTCCTCCGACATACTGCGCGACGCGCAGAAACACCCCGAGAACTACAGGGATCTCCTTGTGCGCGTGGCCGGCTATTCGACCCAGTTTGTAAATCTGTCCAAGTCCATGCAGGACGCCATCATTGCGCGCACCGAGCACAGCGGCTTCTGATAAACCAAAACGCGGGCGGCCGCAGAGCATTGCGGCCGCCCTTAATTAAAAATTGGGAGGAACGAGCTATGGGCGGATATATAATGCAGCTTCAGGACTTTTCAGTCAACGACGGCGAGGGCATACGCACCATTATTTTCATGGCCGGCTGCCCTCTGCGCTGCGCGTGGTGCTCAAACCCCGAGGGCCAGACCCTGCGCAACCCCATGACCCGCTGGGCGGAGGCCGGGGAGATAATCGAGCACATAAGGCATCAGGCGATATTTTACCGCAGCTCCGGCGGCGGGGTGACCTTCTCCGGCGGCGAGGCCACGGCCCAGCCGGACTTCTTGGCGGAGCTCGCCGGCGAGCTCTACGACGAGGGCTTTGACCTTGCCATAGAGACCTGCGGCTTTTTCAGCTTCGACCGCCTCAGGCCGACGCTGCTTAAAATGGGGCGCATCTTCATGGACCTCAAGTGCCTCGACAGCGCGAAGCACCGCGCCTTCACCGGCGTTGACAACGGCCTGATCCTTAAAAACCTGTCCAAAACGGCCGCTCTCGGCGTGCCCATGACCATACGCATCCCGACTATCCTCGGCGTGAACGCCACGGATGAGGACATGGCCGCGGCCTTTGACTTTATCGCCGGGTCGTGCCGGGGCGCCAGCCTCGAGCTGCTGCCGTATCACAGGTACGGCGAGGCGAAATACGCCCAGCTCGGCCTCAGGGCCCCCGGCAGCGAGTTCGGCACCCCGAGCCCGGAGCAGCTGGAGCGCTGGCTCGGCATGGCCCGCGAGCGCGGGATAGAGACCGTATCCTTCAAATGAGCGCTGATTCAGGCAAGACGAGGAGGGGCGCCATGAGGATGGCCGTTGTCCTGCCCAAAACGCAGGTAGAAATATATTATCAGCGGTTCACCACCGTTTTTGAAAACGAATTCGCCGAGATAGAGACCGAGTACATTTTCTACAGGGACTACAAGGAGGCCCCGGGCCTTATAAAAGACCGGCAGCGGGACTTTGACGCGATAATCTTCGCCGGCTCCGCCTCGTATTTCTACACCGAGAGCCAGCTCAAGCAGGAGACGATATGGCTGTACCTCCCGCGCGAGGGCAGCGCCATATACCGCGCGCTGCTGCTCGCCTACCGGCGCGGCTGGGATATCACCCGCCTGAGCTTCGACACCTATGAGCCGGATATGCTCAGGGAGGCCTATGAGGAGCTGGGCTACGACGCGCGCAGCCTTAACATACACCTCTGCAAGGGCAACCTGCGCAGCCCGGATTATAACCGCTTCGTGCTGGATTTCCACCAGAACCTGCTGTCCGCCGGCCGGGTCAGCGGCTGCATAACAAGGCTGACCACCGTGGCCAACATGATGGAGACGCAGGGCATACCCTTTATCTTCGCGCACCCCACCATAGACACCGTGCGCGAGCAGATCTCCTTTGCCCAGAAGCTCGCCGTGGCGCGGCGCGACAGCTGGGGGCAGATCGCCGTCATGCTGGTGAACGTCGCCATGCCCCTCGACTACTCCGTGCTTGTCTCGGCGGATTACTCCATTGAAATGGACCGCCTGCGCATGGCGAACCACGTGCACCGTTTTGCAAACCTCATACGCGGCATGGCGATGGAGCAAGGCGCGAGCGCGTACGTAATAGTGTCCACGATGGAGCTCTTGGAGGCGCAGACGGAGGTCTACAGGAGCCTGCCGCTTATAGACTGGCTTGAAAAGGAATGCCCCTACACCATTTCCGTCGGGATAGGCTGCGGCGAGTCCGTTTATGAGGCGCACCGCATGGCGGCGCTGGCCCTGCGCAAGTGTACGCGGAGGAAGCGGAGCTGCGCCTTTGTCCAGTTCCCGGACGGCACGGGGCTCTTTATCCGCCGCGACAGCTCGATCACCGCGGAACGCAGCGTCATGGACGAGTGGCAGGAGACAGCGGTCGCCAGCGGTCTGAGTGTGAGCACAATTTACCGTCTTGCCGAACTTATTAACCGCAAACAGACGGATACCATGACCGCGCAGGAGATAGCCGACGGCCTGCATATCAACCGCCGGAGCGCCGACCGTTTGATTGAAAAGCTGGAAGCCGCCGGCAGGGCGTCCGTCACCGGCCGCGAGCTTTCCGGTAAAAAGGGCCGCCCCACCCGAATAGTCCAATTGTTCCTCAAGCTCTGAATACTGCTTCAAAATCCCTTCCGGGCCCCCTGTCCGGGAGGGATTTCTTTTTGGCGTTTTCAACAAGAATCATATATGCAAATTGACGAAACTTCCAAATCATTTTCGGACGAATTATGGGCCTGTTTCGGCACATGTTCGTGCGTTATTTTGTTCTCAAAGAAGCGCGCTGTTTGCACAAAGCAGGCAGCGTTCTTCGCCCGGCAACAGTGCGCATAGCTAAAAGGGGGAGCCAAAATGTCACAAGAGCAGTTTCAGGCGGTTATAAACAGCCCGTGGATGTGGCTGGCCTGCGGCGTAATGGTGTTCATAGTCATAGCGCAGTCTGTCGTGTATCTCAGGAGCGCGATCAGGGAATCCGGCCGCCTGGGGATCGACGCAAAGCGGCGTCACGGCGCGATACGCTCGGCCTGCATAACCTCGCTGGGCCCCTCGCTTTCCCCGGTCATAATCGCGCTGAGCATGATCACCATAATCGGCGCTCCGAACACCTGGTTGTATCTCAACAACGTAGGCGCCGCCCGCACGGAGCTTGCCACGGCCGCCATCGGCGCGGAGTTCGCCGGCGTGTTCGAGCTGGGCGGCAACATCGGCATGAGCGCGCTGAGCTGCGCCATGTGGGCCTGTGCGCTCAACGGCGTCGGCTGGATGATAGTTGTGTTTTTCCTCAACCACCGCATGCAGCGGATTTCCGACGCGCTGTACGCCAAATTTGACCGGGCGCTCGTGAGCGCCCTCATGGGCGCGGCGGTCACCAGCCTCTTCTGCTACTTGCTGGGCAACCAGCTCGTGAGCGGCAACTGGAGGCACTATCTCGCGGCGGCGATATCCGGCGGCTGCATGCTGCTGCTCGGGTACATATGTCCTACTACAACCAGATTATAGAGAACATAAAGACGCACAACGTCATGCCCAGCTTCTGCGCACCCTTGCGCGACTACGCCCGAGCCTACGAGCTGGAGCAGGATGGCAGCGAGTATACCCTCACGCTCACAGACAGCAATGGCGTGCTGGACAACTACGCCTTCAGCACCGATGTGCCGGGCATCAGCTTCTCCAAGAGCGGCAACCGCCTGACCATAACCTGCGACACTCCCACCAAGGAGACCATACTCGTCACCGCCGAAAAGCAGAACGCCTACAGCTCCTCTCTGGTAATCTGGTCTGACGGTACATGGAGCAAAGCGGGCGTGCAGGACACTATCACCTACGGCGAGAACGTCTCCGACCCTGTGAATGGCTACTTTGAGCTGGAGATGGACGCCGCCGGAGGATTGCGTGTCGTCAAAACCTCCGAGGACGGCAATGTCTCCGGCATCGAGTTCACCATCACCGGCGAGAGCTACTCCGAGCGAGTGCGCACCGGCAGCGACGGAACTATTGACGTCACCGGCCTCATGCCCGGCAGGTACACCGTCGCCGAGATAAACTCGGATGCATACACACCGCAGGACTCCCAGACCGTCACCATAGCCGGAGGCGAGAGCGCGGTCGTGACCTTTAACAATACGCTCAAGCGCGGTGCGCTGCAGGTGCGCAAGAGCGCCGAGGACAATTTCATCGAGGGCGTCACATTCCACCTCTACGGCACCTCGGCTTCGGGTCTTGAAGTGGACGAGTACGCCGTGACCGGCGCGGACGGCGTGGCTCACTTTGAAAACGTTCTCATAAGCGGCAATACGCCCTACACCCTTGAAGAAGTAGACACCGCAGAGCGCTATGTCGTGCCGGAGAGCCAGACCGTGAGCATACTCTGGGACGACGTGGCTGAGCGCAGCTTCCACAACGTGCTCAAAAAGTTCTCCGTCACCGTCACTAAGGCCGACGCCGAGACCGGGTTCCCTCGCGGCGACGCCACGCTCGCCGGGGCGGCGTACGGCCTCTATCGCGGCGGCGAGCTTGTGGACACCTATTACACCGACGAAAACGGGCAGTTCACATGACGCTCAACGACACTCAGAGAAAACAGGTTGAAGACAACATATGTTTACAATTCTGATAATACTGGCGGTGCTTGCCGTCGTATGGGTCATAAGCACCACCAACGGCTTCAAGCGTAAGGAGATAAAGATAGACGAGGCGCTGTCCGGCATAGAGGTCGCACTCAC
>CALWYQ010000027.1 GCA_944385815.1 uncultured Oscillospiraceae bacterium
TGAACGACGACGGCACGTATATCGACATCGAAAGCCCGCTCTCCTTCCGCGGCTTCATGCGCCGCACGGTGTACTCGAAAATTGACCCCGAGCTCATAATGCCGGAGGAGCAGCGCGTCTTCCCCGACCCCGCCGACCCCGGCAAGGTCGACCGGCTCATTGAGGAGCTCGGCGGCGTCGACGTCGCCTTCGGCGGCATAGGCATCAACGGCCACCTCGCCTTCAACGAGGCACAGCCCGAGCTCAGCCCCGAGGAGTTCGCCAAGCTCGGCACCCGCACGCTGACCCTCACGCCCGAGACGAAGACCGCGAACGCGATAGGCGACCGCGGCGGCGCGATAATCGCCATGCCGAACCGCGCCGTCACGATTGGCATAAAGCAGATTCTCGGCGCGCGCAAGGTCCGCCTCGGCGTCTTCCGCGACTGGCACCGCGGCGTCGTCCGCCAGGCCGCCTACGGCGAGGTCAGCGCGGCCTTCCCCGTGACCCTGCTCCAGAACCACCCCGACGCGGCCATTTACGCGACGGCCGTCGCCAGCGCGCTGCCCTTCTGAGATGGAAAGGCTCCTGCTCACTAACGCGCGCGTCTTCACCGGCGGCGAGATTGTCCGCGCGGACGTCCTCGTCTCCGGCGGGCGCGTCGCCGCCATAGGGGAGGGGATAGCCTGCCCCGGCGCGCTTTGCGTCGACCTGCACGGGAACCTGCTCGCGCCCGGCTTCATCGACGTGCACACCCACGGCGGCTTCGGCGTGGACATCAACGCCGCGACGCGCGCCGACTATGAAAAGCTCGCCGCGTTTTACGCCTCCCAGGGCGTCACGGGCTTCCTCGCGAGCATATTGACGGACACTCCCGAGGCCACGGAGCGGGCGATAGACGCCGCGGTGGATTTCATCGAAGATCCCGCGCCCGGCGCGAAGTGCCTCGGCATCCACCTCGAGGGGCCCTTCCTCTGCGAGAAGTACAAGGGCGCCATGCCGCCCGAGCTGCTCCGGGAGGGCGACGCGGAGCTCTTCCGCCGCTATCAGAGGCGCGCGAAGGGCCACGTGCGGTATATGACCGTCGCGCCCGAGGTGCCGGGCGTGCCGGACATGATACGCGAGCTGCGCGGCGAGTGCGTCCTCGCCATCGGGCACTCCGACGCCGACTATGAGACGGCGATCGCCGCCATCGACGCGGGAGTCGAAAGCTGCACGCACACCTTCAACGTCATGAGCCTCTTCCACCAGCACCGCCCCGCCGTAATGGGCGCCGTGCTCGAGCGCGACGTCTTCTGCGAGGCGATATGCGACGGGCGCCACCTGCACCCCGGCACGGTGAGGATGCTCATAAAGTGCAAGGGCTGGGATAAGGTCTGCGCCATAACGGACGCCATGCAGGCCGCCGGCCTGCCCGACGGGGCCTATAAGCTCGGCATAAACGACGTCACCGTCACCGACGGGGACGCCATGATAACCGGCACCAATATCCGTGCCGGCAGCACCCTGACCCTCGCTCAGGCCGTTAAAAACATCGCCCGCTTCACGGGGGCCGGTCCGGAAAAGGTCCTGCGCCTGCTGACGGCGAACCCTGCGAGGTTCATAGGCGAATTCTACCGCCGCGGCGACATTGCCGTGGGCAAGGACGCGGATTTTGCCGTCCTCTCGCCGGAGTTGGACGTTCTCGCGTCCTGCTCCGGGGGCGAATTCGTCTACGCCGCCGAAAAAGATTAACTTACAAAAATACAGGAGGTTATTATCATGCTCGTTCCGCTTCGTCCGCTTATGGAGGCCGCCGAAAAGTATAATTACGCGCAGGGCGCGTTCAACGTCAACGCCGTGGCCCAGGCCAAGGCCGTCATCGAAATGCACGAGACCTTCCGTTCCCCCGCCATACTCCAGGGCGCGGACCTCGCCAACGCCTTCATGGGCGGCCGCGTGGACTTCGCCAACGGCACGCTTGAGGACAAGAAGGTCGGCGCCCGCCGCATAGCCGACGCCGTTAAAAAGTACGGCGAGAATTCCCCCATCCCCGTCGTGCTCCACCTCGACCACGGCAAGGACTTTGACAGCTGCGTCGCCGCAATCGACGGCGGCTACACCTCCGTTATGATCGACGGCTCCTCCCTGCCCCTCGAGCAGAACATAGAGCTCACCCGCGAGGTCGTCAAGTACGCGCACGCGCTCGGCGTCAGCGTCGAGGGCGAGTTAGGCGTCTTAGGCGGCCAGGAGGACCACGTCTTTGCCGAGACCAGCACCTACACCAACCCCCTCGACGCCGTTGAGTTCATCGAAAAGACCGGCGTGGACGCCCTCGCCATCAGCTATGGCACCCAGCACGGCGCCAGCAAGGGCAAGAACGCCAAGCTCCGCCGCGAAATCGCCATCGCGATAAAGGAGTGCATCAACCGCCTCGGCATCTTCTGCGCCCTTGTCTCCCACGGCAGCTCCACCGTCCCGCAGTACATCGTCCGCGAGATCAACGCCCTCGGCGGCGACATCCAGAACGCCTACGGCATCCCGGTCAACGAGCTTGTGGCGGCCATCCCCTGCGGCATCCGCAAGATAAACGTCGATACCGACATCCGTCTCGCCGTCACCCGCAACATGAAGGAGCTCTTTGCCAACCGCCCCGAGCTGCGCGAGAGCGCGTCCATCGGCGGCGTGTACAGGCTGCTTGAGGAGAAGCGCAGCGCCTTTGACCCGCGCGTGTTCTTCCCGCCCATCATGGACACCGTCCTGACCGGCAATATCCCCGACAACGATGTCGCCGTCCTCATGGAGCGCGTTGAGCAGGGCGTCAAGGAGGCCGTCGGCTCCCTCATCGTCAACTTCGGCTCCTACGGCAAGGCCCCGCTCGTCGAGCTCAGGAGCCTTGAGGATATGAAGGCCTTCTACGCGAAGTGAGGTAAGCCATGAAGCATCTCTACCTTAATCTCAAGCGCTTCGACGTCCCGACGGAGTT
>CALWYQ010000028.1 GCA_944385815.1 uncultured Oscillospiraceae bacterium
GTCTCCGCCATAGAGAAGCTGGAGGTGGAGTGAGATGGGCGAGAAAATTGCAACCCGCGCCGTATACGGCAAGTGCCTTGTTGAATACGCCGGGCAGTACCCCGAGCTGGTGGTCCTCGACGCCGACCTCGCCAGCGCCACCATGACCAGGGATTTCGCCGCCGCGTACCCCGGCCGCTTCTTCGACATGGGCATAGCCGAGGCGGACATGATGGGCTTTGCGGCCGGCCTCGCGGCCTGCGGCAAAAAGCCCTTCGCGAACTCCTTTGCCATGTTCACCGCGGGCAGGGCCTGGGAGCAGGTGCGCAATTCCATAGCGTACCCGCGCCTGAACGTAAAATGCGTCGGCTCGCACGGGGGCCTCTCCGTCGGCGAGGACGGCGCGACGCACCAGTGCGTGGAGGACCTCGCGCTTATGAGCGCCATCCCCGGTATGCTGGTGGTGAACCCCTGCGACGGGAACGAGATGCGCCTCGCCGTCAAGGCCATGCTCGATTATGACGGCCCGGCCTACCTGCGCCTCGGCCGCATGGCCGTCGAGACCGTCACCGACTCCGTCGAGGGCTATGAGTTCGCCCTCGGCAGGGCGGCAAAGCTCCGCGAGGGCTCCGACGTGACCATCTGCGCCACCGGCCTCATGGTGCAGCGCGCGCTCGCCGCGGCGGACATGCTCGCGGATAAGGGCATAAGCGCCCGCGTGCTGGATTTTCATACAATAAAGCCCCTCGATACCGGGGCCGTTATCGCCGCCGCGAAGGAGACCGGCTGCATAGTCGCCACGGAGGAGCACAGCATCATCGGCGGGCTCGGCAGCGCCGTCGCCGCCTGCTGCGCGGAGAACTGCCCCGTACCCGTGGTGCGCCACGGCGTCAACGACGAGTTCGGCCGCTCCGGCAAGGCGGAGCTTGTGCTGAGCCATTACGGCCTCACCGCGGAGGTCATAGCGGAGAAGGCGGAGCTGGCAATCAGCCTCAAAACTGGTAATTGTTAAAATAAACACTAACTTCTGAACCCCGGACAAAAATTTTGTATGGTTGCACTAAAACGGGGGGCTAATTTTATAAGATACGTGCATTGCAAAACCGGCTACGATGCGATAATATGTATACAACAAGGCTGATAGCAAGCACGGGAGAGGTAGAGGTGCGAAGCAGCGGGCTGGTTTCCGCGTTTCGCACCTTTTTTGTATCCCCCGGCAGAAAAGGAGGTGCGAAAATGGACAACAGGCTGGACTTTTTTGCGGATGAGCCCATCATTGCGGCGGTCAAGAGCGAGGAGCAGCTTACGAGAGCGCTGGCCTCGGACTGCAACGTGATATTCTTTCTGTTCGGCAACATCTGCAACATAGCCGGGCTTGTCCAGCGCGTCTCCGACGCCGGGAAGCATGCCCTGGTGCATGTCGACCTTATCAACGGCCTGGCGGCCAAAGAGATAGCGGCCGACTTCATCAGGAGCTTCACCTGTGCGGACGGGATTATCAGCACAAAACCGCAGCTTCTGCGGCATGCGCGCGAGATTGGGCTTATAACGGTGCTGCGCGTGTTCGTCCTGGACTCCATGGCCCTGGACAACATAGACAAGCTCCGTTCGGCCTGCAACCCGGATCTCATAGAGCTTGTGCCGGGCATAGTGCCCAAGGTCATCAAGCTCGTGACCTCGCTGTACAGGCCCACGCCGATAATAGCCGGCGGCCTGATACGCGACAAGGAGGACACGATGAGCGCGCTGTCCGCGGGGGCGCTGTGCATCTCCACGACCTGCGAGGCTGCGTGGAGGGAAATGGGGGTGAGCTGAGCCGCATGGGAATAGCGGCGGAAAAAACATTGAAAGGGAGTGCAAGCGTTGAAGTACATTATGGCCCTCGACCAGGGCACGACAAGCTCAAGGTGCATACTCTTTGATGAGAAGGGCTGCATCCGCTCGATTGTGCAGAAGGAGTTCAAGCAGTATTACCCGCAGCCCGGCTGGGTAGAGCATGACGCCCAGGAAATCTGGGACACCACGCTCGAGGTTGCGCGCGGGGCCATCCTCAAGAACAAGGTTGCCTCGAGCGACATTGCCGCAATCGGCATAACCAACCAGCGCGAGACCACCATCGTGTGGGACAGGGCCACGGGCGAGCCGGTGTACAACGCCATCGTCTGGCAGTGCCGCCGCACGAGCGAAATGGTCGACAAGCTGGTCGAGGACGGCTACAGCGACATGATACGCAAAAAAACCGGCCTTGTACCCGACGCATACTTCTCCGGCACCAAGCTGCGCTGGATACTGGACAATGTCCCCGGCGTGCGGGCGCGCGCCGAGGCGGGCGAGCTGTGCTTCGGCACGGTTGACACCTGGCTTATCTGGAAGCTCACCGGCGGCATGGCCCACGTCACGGACTATACCAACGCCTGCCGCACCATGCTCTTCGACATACACCGGCTCTGCTGGGACGACGAGTTGCTTGAGCTGCTGGACATCCCCAGGTGCATGCTGCCCGAGGTACGGCCCTCGAGCCAGGTCTACGGCTGGACGAGCCACGAGCTGCTGAGCGGCGAAATACCCGTCGCAGGCGCCGCCGGCGACCAGCAGAGCGCGCTCTTCGGCCAGTGCTGCTTTGAGCCGGGCGACATGAAGAACACCTACGGCACGGGCTGCTTCCTTTTGATGAACACCGGCGAAGAACCGGTAGAGAGCAAAAACGGTCTTATAACCACCATCGCGGCGGGCCTTCCCGGCAAGGTGCAGTACGCCCTCGAGGGCAGCGTCTTTACCGGCGGCGCGGCTGTGCAGTGGCTCCGTGATGAGCTGGGGGTTATCTCGACGGCGGCGGAATCGCTCGATTACGCGGTCAGCGTAAGGGACACGGAGGGCGTCTACGTTGTGCCGGCCTTTACGGGCCTCGGCGCGCCCTACTGGAACCAGTATGCGCGCGGCACGATAACGGGCATGACGCGAGGCTTCTCGCGCGCGCACCTCGTGCGGGCGACGCTGGAGAGCATAGCCTACCAGACCTACGACATCTGCGAAGCGATGTCCCGGGACGCGGGGATGCCGATAACCCGGCTGAAGGTCGACGGCGGAGCGTCGGCCAACGATTTCCTCATGCGTTTCCAGAGCGACATCCTCGGCGCGCAGGTTGTGCGGCCGGAGTGCATTGAGACCACGGCCATGGGCGCGGCGTATCTCGCCGGCCTCGCAGTCGGATTCTGGAAGAACCTCGACGAGGTCAAGGAGATTTGGCAGACAGGCCGCATCTTCAGCCCGGAGATGGAGGAGGAAGAACGCATAAAACTCTTATCCGGATGGCATAAAGCTGTCAAACTTGCCATAAACGGGACGAAAGAATGAGTTTTTATAACGTAATATTCGCTGAATATACCGCATAGTTATTCACAGCGATTTCAGGCCTGATTTGAGCAATCAAATGGGCCTGAACCTAAAGAAGGAGGGGAATATG
>CALWYQ010000029.1 GCA_944385815.1 uncultured Oscillospiraceae bacterium
GCCGCGGCCGGCAAGGAGATCAAGAGCAAGGCCCTCGCCGAGCTCGCCATGACCTACGGCTACGTCTATGTCGCCCAGGTTGCCATGGGCGCCAACCCGGCCCAGACCCTCAAGGCCATCACCGAGGCCGAGGCCTACCATGGCCCGTCCCTGATCATCGCCTACGCCCCCTGCGAGATGCACTCCATCAAGGGCGGCATGACCAACTGCCAGGCTGAGATGAAGAAGGCTGTTGACTGCGGCTACTGGAACCTCTTCCGCTTCAACCCCGAGGCCGAGGACAAGCTCAGCATCGACAGCAAGGAGCCCAAGGCCGAAGGCTACCGCGCGTTCCTGATGAACGAGGCGCGCTACAGCCGCCTGACCCGCGAGTTCCCGGACCGTGCCGAGAACCTCTTCGAGCGCAACGAGGCCACCTCCATGGCCCGCTACGAGCACCTGCTCAAGCTCAAGGATATGTACGGCAACAAGTAATCCCACAATACGGAGAGAGCCGGTCATAAGGCCGGCTCTCTTTTTATCTTATCAAAACTCGGGCAGGGGCGGGCGCCAGTTCAGGGAAAGGCGGCCGAAATAAAGGAGCCGCCGATCGCCGGTGACTACAATATCCTCGCGGCTGCGCGCGCGGTTGAGGCAGAGCAGGTGTATGTTCCCGGCCCAGTCGGCGCAGTATTGGCGCAGGATAATCCGCCCGTCGTAGAGGAAGAGGCCGACGTCGCCGTCGCCCGGCGGGGCAATCTGCACGTAAACCGTGCTGCCGCGGGCGATATAGGGCTCGCCCTCATCGCTGTCGAGGCGCAGCGCGAAGTCCGCCTGCCTGCCGTCGGGGAGTTCGATTTGTCTGCCGGCCGCCATGGGAAGCCTCCTTTTTTGATAATACGCTTGAATTTGGCCTCGCGGCGCTATACAATAAGAATATAAACCTTTGGGAGGTGCCAATTGTGAACGCAGCCTACGAAAACCTTATAAGCCGCCGCAGCGTGCGGAAATATAAGCCGGAACAGATAAGCGAGGCCGAGCTGGACGCCGTGCTCAGGGCCGGGACCTACGCGCCCACCGCAATGGGAAAGCAGTCCCCGCTCATAGTAGCCGTCCAGGACCCGGGCGACATCGCGAGGCTCGACAGCCTGAACGCCCAGATAAGCGGCCGGCCCGGGCATCCCTTCTATGGCGCGCCGACCGTCGTCATCGTCTTTGCCGAGGCGCACAACCCGAACGGGGTGCAGGACGCTTCGCTTGTCATGGGCAACATGCTCAACGCCGCCCACGCCCTCGGCCTCGGCTCCTGCTGGATAAACCGCGCGCGGGAGACCTTTGAGCTCCCGGAGGGGCGCGCCCTGCTCGCAAAATGGGGCATAGAGGGGGACTGGCGCGGCGTCGGAAACTGCATCCTCGGCTATCCCGACGGGCCGCTGCCCGAAGCTGCCCCGCGCCGCGAGGGCTATGTAAAAGTTATAAAATAAGCCTGTTACGCGCGCCCGCTGTCCGCGGGCGCATTTTTTATTGCCCTTATTATGGCATCAACAAGGGCCTCGGCCTCCGGCCGCTCCGCAACGACAAGGCCGGGCAGCCCGGCGAGGGCGCGCGCCGTTGGCCCGCCGAGCGCCGCGAGGACGGCGCCCTCAGGGAGGGGCGAGAGGGCCGCAAGGGCCAGGGCGGCGCCGTGGGCGCTTGTGAAGGCGAAGGCCGCGGCGCCCTCGATAAGCGCGCGGGGGGCCTGGTACGCTCCGGCGCGGGCGGCATAGGCTCGGTTATCGCATACATCAAATTGTGCGCCGAGGGCCGCGGCAAGGCTGCCGTCCGCCGCGGCGGAGCGGTAGAGGAAGATGCCCGCCCCGGCCGGCAGCGCGGAGAGAAGAGCGCCCGCAAGCGCGGCGGTCGTCCCGCCATCGGGCACGATATCCGCGGAAAGCCCGTGCGCGGCGAGGGCGCGGGCGGTGCTGCGGCCGACGCAGGCGAGGGCTTTCCCCGCTAAGCAGCGCGCGTCACGCCCTGATGCAAGCAGGCGCGAAAAATACAGCTCAACCCCGTAAACGCTGGTAAAAACAATACAATCCCGGTCAATTCCAAGCTCCTCGGAGGCCAGGAGAGGGGAGAGCTCAAGCTCGCAGGCCGTAAATGCCTTGCCCCCGGCGCGGCTTATGGCGGCGGCGAGGCGCGCGTTCATGCGCCTTGTGCCCGTGAGGCCGACGCGCAGGCCGGATAGCGGCAGCGCCGGGCCGCCAAGCAGCTCGAGCGCGGCCGTCTCGCCCACTACGATGACCGCAGGAGGCGCACAAACCTTTGCGCGCGCGGCTATGTCTGCGAGGGTTCCACGCACTCTGTAGCCGCCGGGGCCGGCGCGGAGGACGGCGCAGGGAGTGTCCGCGCTGCGGCCGAGCTCCATGAGCCGCCGGGCGATCGCGCCAAGCTTGCCGAGGCCCATCAGGATGCACAGCGTCCCCGGCGCGGCCGCAAAGCGGTCAAAATCCTCCGGCAGCGTCCCGTCCCCGGCGCTCGAGGCCGTTATTACCGTGAAGCCGCGGCTCGCTCCGCGATGCGTCAGGGGTATCCCGGCGAGCTCCGGCGCGGCAATGGCGCTGGTCACTCCGGGCACGACTTCGCAGGCGACGCCGGCCGAGGAGAGCGCGAGCAGTTCCTCGCCGCCGCGGCCGAACACAAAGGCGTCCCCGCCCTTGAGCCGCACGACGCGCTTTCCCTCACGCGCCAGGGCGATGAGCCTCGCGCAGATGTCCTCCTGCCTTGCCGAGGGAGCGCCGGCGCGCTTGCCCATATTTATGCGCTCCGCGCCCTCCGGTGCGAGGCGCAGCAGCTCAGGCGGGATAAGCTCGTCATAGACCACGGCCTCGCACTCGCTAAGGCGCCGGGCGCCGCGCAGGGTTATTAACCCCGCCTCCGGCCCCGCGCCTACAAGGCTCACAAGGCCGCTCATTCGTCCGCTTCGGCGAGCTCCGGCACGACGGAGAGCACAAAATCCTCGTCCGGCTCGCCGCCGTTTTCAAGCGCCTCGGTGAAGAGGAAGGCAAATATCCTCGCCCTCCGGCTCTGGTCAGGTACGGCTTTCAGTACCCTCGGGCGTATCTCCGCCATGAAGTCGAGGATGTCCTCGAGCGCGTCCGGCAGGCTTTCAGCGAGGGCGCGGTTGAAGTAGGCGGCGGCCGTGGGGCTCGCGCCGCCGGTGCAGATGCCGGCGGAGAAGCGGCCGCGCAGCGTGGCCGCGGGGAAGAGGAAGCTGCCCGCCGCGGCGTCGTCAACGACGTTCACGGCGATGCCCCGCGCCTTGCAGAGCCCGGCCACGCGCGCGTTGAGCTCGCTGCTGTCCGTCGCGGCGACGACCATGTCCCGGCCCTCGACGTCGGCGTCCTCAAAGGGGCGGAAGAGCAGGCGGACGCCCTTGAGGTTCACTAATTTCGGCGTGAGCTGGGCGGATACCGCGGTGAGCTCCGCGCCGTAGCGCAGCAGGACCTCGCATTTGCGCAGGGCTACGCTGCCGCCGCCGACAACCAGAATATTCTTGCCTTTCAGCTCGACAAACATGGGGAAATAAGCCATATTGCACCTCATTCATAGTAATATTGCCAGCCATTATCTGTATGCACACGGCCGAGCGCCACGCCGAATGCGGCGTCTATCGCGCCGCTTGAGTATACCTCCTCCGGGGAGCCGCAGGCAGTGAGCGCGCCGTCAGCGAGCACGGCGAGGGTGTCTGCACAGCGCAGGGCGAGGCGCAGGTCGTGCAGCACCATGACCACTGCGCGCCCCTCGCGCGCGAGCCGCTGCGCCGAGTCCATCACGCGCAGCTGGTGCCCCGCGTCCAAAAAGGCGGTGGGCTCGTCCATGAGCAGGGCCGGCGTCTCCTGCGCGAGCGCCATGGCCAGAAAGGCGCGCTGCCTCTGCCCGCCGGAGAGCTCGGGGAGGGGCGCGTCGGCAATGTCCAGCGCGTCGGCAAGCTTGAGCGCGCGCTCCGCGGCGGCCAGGTCCGCAGCAGTATAGCGCCGGGGGATGTCCAAATAAGGGAACCTGCCGTGCAGGGCCAGCCGCCGCACGGTGATGCTCGGCGCGCCGCGCTCCTGAGGCATGTAGGCCGCGCGGCGGGCAACCTCGCGGCGGCTGAGGCCGGAGAGCTCGACGCCGTCATAGAGCACCTCGCCGCCCATGCTGGGTATCAGTCCGAGCGCGGCCCTGAGCAGGGTGCTCTTGCCGCAGCCGTTTGGGCCGCAAAGTATAGTTATGCGGCCGGGCTGGAAGCTTATGTCCACGCCGTGGAGAATCTCCCGCCCGCCGTAGCCCGCGCGCAGGCCCTTGAGCTCTATCACGCCGTCCGCCCCCTTCTCTGCCGCAGCAGCAGGTATATGAAGAACGGCCCGCCGATGAACGCGAGCGTCAC
This sequence comes from uncultured Oscillospiraceae bacterium, assembly GCA_944385815.1. GTDB lineage: Bacteria > Bacillota > Clostridia > Oscillospirales > Oscillospiraceae > Scatomorpha. The sequence goes on from CALWYQ010000029.1 coordinate 4,388, forward strand.
GCCGGCCGGCAGCTCATAGGGCGCGAACAGCAGCCTCGAGGCCGTGTCGCAGACGAGCAGCAGCGCGGCCCCTCCGAGCGCGCAGGCCGGCAGCAAAAACCGCGCCTCATCCCCGGTGAAGCGCCGGAGTATGTGCGGCGTTATCAGCCCGACGAAGCCTAAGAGCCCCGCGAAGCTCACTGCCGAGGCGGCAAGCGCGCTGGCGACGGCAAGGAGCACGAGCCGCATCCGCGCCGCGTTGAGGCCGAGGGCCGCGGCGGTCTCGGCGCCGAGGCCGAGCACGTCGAGCTCATGCGTCAGCGCAAGGGCGGCGGCGAGCGCGAGCGCGGCCATAACAGCCGGGGCGGCGAGGCGGCTGAGACTCAGGTTGTCCAGCGAGCCGACGCGGAAGTCGGCGTATGCGTTCAGCGCGTCCGGAGCAAAGGTCAGTATTGCGTCCACGGCCGCGCCGAGGATGTTGGAGATGGCGACACCGGCGAGGACGAGGGTTATTTTGGCGGCCCCGGTGCGCTCGGCGAGGAGCAGCACCAGCGCCGCGGCGGCCATGGAGCCGAGGAAGGCGGCCGCCGGCACGAGGTATACGGCCTCGGGCGCGAGGGCGCAGCAGAGCGCGGCGGCGAGGCCGCCCCCGGCGTTTACGCCGATGGTGCCGGGCGAGGCGAGGGGGTTTGCAAGCACGCTCTGCGTAAGCGCCCCGCTGACGGCGAGGGCGGCCCCGGCGAGGATGCAGCCCGCCGTCCTCGGCAGCCGGGCGTAGAGCACTATCCGCGCGCCGGTCCCGCCCTCAGCGCCGCCGAAGAGCGCCGAGAGGACCTCGCCGGGCGATATCCACACCGGCCCGAGCGCGAGCGAGAGCGCCGCCGCGAGCAGCACAAGGCAGCCGAGCGCGGCAAAAAGCGGCGTCTTAGGCCGGATAGAGTATGTCGGCGAGCTTTTCATAGGCCTCCCCCCAGCGGGCGTTGGGCTTTAAGTTATAAAGTTCGTGCTCGAGCGTGAAAAAGCGCCCCTCGCGCACGGCCCGGAGCTGATTCCAGGCGGGGTTTGCAAGCAGGGTCCGCTCGAGCACATCGCGCGCGTTTGTTGGGTCGGAGCCCTGCAGCACGGCGAAGATATAGTCCGGCTCCGCGGCCATAATGGCCTCGAGGCTCAGGTCCTCAAGGAGCGCGGCGTCCGAATCGGCGATGTTCACCGTGCCGAGCGCGGCGAGCATCTCCCCTAAGACGTTGTCCCGGCTGGACTTGACCTTGCAGCTGCGGCCAGTGGCGCGGATGACCAGCACGGTGGGCGCGCTGCCGTCCGCCCTCGCTGTGGCGGCGCTGATTTCCTCCTGCACGTCGAGGCCGTATTCCCGGTAGTTTTCCCGCTCGCCGGTGAGCTGCGTGCATATGTCGAGCATCCTCAGATAGTCCTCAAAGCCCTGCACGTCGAAGAAGGCCGTGCAGATGCCCGCAGCCTCGAGCGGGCCAAGCAGCTCGAGGTCGGCGGCGGTGTTGCAGCTTGCGAGGACGAGGTCGGGCTCCGCGGCCAACAGGGCCTCGAGGGAGGGCGTTTTGACGCCGCCGAGGTTAGCCACCGAGGCGTCGAGGCCCAGCTCAAAGCCCGTCCAGGCGTCGTCCGCCGCGGCGCAGAGGCTGTCCTGCCCGCCGGCGAGGCACCAGACGTCCGCAAAAGAGCCGATGAGCGCCGCCACGCGCGCGGGGCGCAGCGGGGCGCTGACCTCGCGGCCGAGGTCGTCCGTGAAGCTGAGCGTTTCCCCGGCCGAAGCCTCCGCCGGGGCGGGTGCGCCGCAGGCGGCAAGCGCCATGGCGAGCGCCAGCGCGAGGGCGATGGCCCTTATTTTCATGTGCCGCCTCCAAAAACAAGGATGCGGGGCCGGATCGACCGGCCCCGTGGCTGAAGCCCGCTCAGCAGCTCGCGCCGCCGGCGGTATGCTTTTCGCCGGAGAGTATCTGCTCCTTTCGCGCGAGCACCTCGTCGCTCAGGAGCATGGCGATGAATTTGTCCTCGCCGACGCGGTCTATCGTGCGGCCGAAACGCTCGCCGGTCACGCCCTGCTCGCGGAAGAGCAGCAGCGCCTTTTCTATGAGCGAGCGGACCTCACCGGCGCTGAATATGCCGGGGACGCGGGTGCCGGTGCGCTGGGTCTTGCCCCAGATGCCGCCGATGTACACGGCGTAGCCGCGCGCGGCCTCATGCACCGCGCCGAAATGGCAGGCGGGGATGCACTTGCCGCAGTTGGTGCAGCGCTCCATGTCGATGGCGAGCCGCCCGTCCGGACCCTTGGAGCAGACCTTGACGGGACACTTGTCGATGCAGGCGCATTTGCCGCAGGCCCTGCACTCATCCGCGTGCAGCTCGGGGACGCTCTGGCCGTACATGCCGAAGTCGTGCAGCGCGGGCTTGACGCAGTTATTCGGGCAGCCGCCGACGGCTATCTTGAACTTGTGCGGCAGCTTTACGCTGTGCCAGCCGAGGTAGAACTCGCGGAAGAGCGCGTCGGCAAAGGCCTGCGTGTCCTCAAGGCCGTGGACGCAGACGGTGCCCTTGCAGGCGACGACGGGGCGCACGACGCTGCCCGTGCCGCCGGTGACCAGGCCGCAGGCCTCGACGGCGGAGGCAAGGGGCTCGATGTTCTCATAGCTCACGCCCTGAATCTCAACGGTGAGGCGGACGGTCAGGGCGAGGCGGCCGTCGCCGTATTTCTCCGCGGCGTCGGTGAGGGCGCGCAGCTGCTGCGCGCTGAAAACGCCGTTGCTCGACACCACGCGCACGACGAAGTGCTCGCCGTCGCGGGTCATGATTATGCCGCGGCCCTTGAGGGCCTTTTTCTCCTCTTCGCTTATCCTGAGCATGTTTTTCTCCCTTTCGCGCGTTAATTTGCCTTGCTGAGACAATTTTACCACCGCCGGTGCCTTTCCGCAAGGGCGAAAGCAAATTATAAGGCGCAAAAAGGGAGGCAGCGTCAGCTGCCTCCCATATACGGCTTTGCTCAGGCGTAGTTATCCTGGACGTACTTCATGCCGGCTTCGAGGGCCTTTATGTTGCCTTCGAGGAACTTGGCCTTCTTGGCGCCGAGCTCCACGCGCATGGCCTCGATTATGGCCTCCTTGCTGATGACGTCGGGCTTCTTGGCGATGTAGGCGCCGAGGAAAACCACGTTGGGCCCCTTGATGTTGCCGACGGACTCGGCAATCTCGTTGCAGGGGACATAGACCGCATCGACGTCGGTGCGGGAGGTCTTGACGTCGATTATGGAGCTGTTAATGAGCAGCAGGCCGCCGGGCTTGACGTCGCCCTCGAACTTGAGCAGGGAGGGCTTGTTCATGGCCAGGATGGTGTCGGCCTGGGCTATCAGCGGGCTGGCGACCGGCTTGTCGGAGACGACGACGGAGCAGTTGGCCGTGCCGCCGCGCATCTCAGGGCCGTAGCTGGGCAGCCAGGAGACGTGCTTGCCGGTTTCCATGCCGGCCTCGGCAAGGAACTTGCCTATGAGCAGCATACCCTGTCCGCCGAAGCCTGCGAATATACACTGTTCCTTCATATTATTCGGCCCCCTTATCCTTGTAGACACCCAGCGGGTAGTACGGGATCATGTTGTCCTCAAGCCACTTCATGGCCTCGACCGGGCTCAGGCCCCAGTTGGTCGGGCAGGTGGACAGGACCTCGACGATGTTCAGGCCGTGGCCTTCCATCTGATACTGGAACGCCTTCTTCATGGCCTTCTTGGCCTTGTTGATGTTGGCGGTGGTGTTCAGCGCCACGCGCTCGGCATAGTAGCAGCCGGGGATCTGGCTGAGCATCTCGCAGACCCTTATCGGCGCGCCGCACCACTCCTCGCTGCGGCCGTAGGGGCTGGTGGTGGTTTTCTGGCCGATGAGCGTGGTGGGGGCCATCTGGCCGCCGGTCATGCCGTATATGGCGTTGTTGATGAATATTACGGTGAGCTTCTCGCCGCGGTGGCAGGCGTGGACTATCTCATTGGTGCCGATGGAGGCGAGGTCGCCGTCGCCCTGGTAGGTGAATACGCAGGTCTCCGGGTGGACGCGCTTGATGCCGGTGGCGACGGCGGGGGCGCGGCCGTGCGCGGCCTCGAACATGTCGCAGTTGAAATAGTCGTAAGCAAAGACGGCGCAGCCGACCGGCGCGACGCCGATAACGTTATCCTCAAGGCCGAGCTCCTCTATGGTCTCGGCGACCAGACGATGCGCAATACCGTGGTTGCAGCCAGGGCAGTAGTGGAACACGGTATCGGTCAGCATCTTGGTCTTTTCAAATACTACGGCCATTACAGTACCTCCCTCATGCTGAGCAGCTTGGCTTTGATCTCCTCCGGCGTGGGCATCTGGCTGCCGTAGTGGCCGAAGAAATCGACGGGCTTCTCGCCGTTCATGGCGAGCTTGACGTCCTCGAGCATCTGGCCGGCGTTGAGCTCAACGTCCAGCACGGCCTTGACGCCCTCAGCCATGGCGGCGTCGTGCAGCTCCTTGGTCGGGAAGGGCCAGAGGGTGATCGGGCGGATCATGCCGACGTTGTAGCCCTCCTCCTTGAGCTCGTCGATGGCGCTCTTGGCGATACGGGCGACGGTGCCGAAGGCGGTGACTATTATCTCGGCGCCCTCAAGGTTATAGGCCTCGTAGCGGACCTCGTTCTTCTCGATCTCGCGGTAGTTGGCCTGCAGGACCTCGTTGTGCTCGCTGAGCGCCTCGGTGGTGATGTACATGGAGTTGATGATGCTGCGGCCGGATTTCTTGGAAAAGCCGTGGCCGTTCGCCGCCCAGGGCTTCTTCTCCAGGTCGACCTTGTACTCCTTCATCTCGGGGAGGACGACGGGCTCCATCATCTGGCATATCATGCCGTCGGCGACGACCATGACGGGGCACTGGTACTTGTCCGCCGTGTCAAACGCGACGCTCATGAGATCGATGCTCTCCTGCACGGAGGCGGGGGCGAAAACAACAAGGTGGTAGTCGCCGTGGCCGCCGCCCTTGGTGGCCTGGAAGTAGTCGCCCTGGCCGGCCTGGATGGAGCCGAGGCCCGGGCCGCCGCGCATGACGTTCATGATGACGCAGGGCAGCTGGGCGCCGGCGATGTAGCTGATGCCCTCCTGCTTGAGGGAGACGCCGGGGGAGGAGGAGCTGGTGAGCACGCGCTCGCCGGTGCCGGCCGCGCCGTACACCATGTTGATAGCGCCGACCTCGCTCTCGGCCTGCAGGA
>CALWYQ010000030.1 GCA_944385815.1 uncultured Oscillospiraceae bacterium
TGGTGCGAGAGATGGGACTTGAACCCACACGCCTGTAAATGAGACACAGGCACCTCAAGCCTGCCTGTCTGCCAGTTCCAGCACTCTCGCATATTCACGCGCTCTTGCTGAGCGCATGAGTTATTATAGCACTGATTTCGCGTTTGTCAAGAACTTTTTTCGCCTATCTTTTGTCCTTCGCCGGGCGGAGCTGGACGGCGGTGAAGGCCGCGGCGCCGGCGAGGACTATTATCAGCGCAACGGCGCCCCAGCTCATGGGCAGCAGGTAGCGCAGCTTCAGGTAAGCGTGGTAGCCGAGCAGCGAGGCAAACTCCGTGAGCACAGGCAGCGCCAGAAGCTCCGGCGCGGCGGCGGCCAGCAGCAGCGTGAGGATGTCCGCAACAAAGAAATACCGGTCGTGCATGTGCGGCAGGAAAAACGGGATGCCCACAGCGAGGATCACCGCAAAGCCGAGTATGGCCCAGTTCGTGAGCCGGTGCTTTTTTGCCCAGGCCCAGGCGAATACCCCGGCCATGAGCGCGAAGGCCGCAAAAATCCCAAGCGTGCTCGCAAGGCCGGCGTCCGTGTCCGGCCCGGCGAAGGCGAAGATGCTCGGCGAGTTGTAATTCAGCCCGTCGCCGACGGTGCCCATCTGGTCAAAATAGAGCGTTATCGTGTCAAGCAGCGGATAGCCCGCAAGCACGGCGGGCAGCATCAGCGCGAGATAGGTCAGCGGGAAGAGCAGGAAATGCCGGAGCTTCACCCGCCCGGCTATGAGCAGCACGACAAAAATGGGCATGATGAACACGGCCTGGAGCTTGAAGGCGAAGCTCACCGCTATGCAGACCATCCCCGCCGCGCCGCGGCCGGAGAGGGCGAAATAGATGCTCAGCACCGCAAAGGCGGCATAAATACTGTCGCACTGGCCCCAGTAGGAGCCGTTGAGTATGACGGTCGGCCAGTAGAGCACAAGGAAAAAGGCCGCGAGCCGCCTGCCGGCCGAGTTAGTGTACAGCCCCGCCAATTTTATCCCGCCCCAGGCGAGCAGCACGTCGAAAACTATGCTCAGCGCCTTTATGAGCACAAGGTCGCTGACGCCTATGTACGAAAAGGCGGCGAGAAAATAGAGGTAGGGGAGGTTGTAGTTGCCTATCCGCGTCCCCAGCGCGGCAAAGCCGCCGTTGCTGCGGTAAAACTCCACCCACTGCGAGAGGAAGTCCTCGTAGTCGAGCGTCACATGGCCCATGCAGGCGCCGCGTATGATAAAGGCCCCCGCAATCAGCGCCGCGCAGAGCACCACCTGCGACGGCCTGCGCAGCTCGCCGGTACTGTAGAGCAGCAGCAGCGCGCCGGCGGCGATTATGAGCAGTACGGCGGCGGAAAAAGCGTCCATGTCCATCACTCCATATCAAAAAGAAAAGCGGGGTACAAAAAATTACCCCACCAAATTACATTTTTATTATATAACCCCCTTGACACAAGGGGTACGCGGATGATAGAATATCTTGCTATGTCTCCAAGGACGGATAGTTACCCATTCTCAGGCTGCTTTTATTCTATCAGATTTTCAGAAAAAAGCAACCTCGTTCAAGAAAGTTTTCTAAACGCAGCCGGGTGTACAAGCTGTGTACACAAGAATCCACGATGAGGAGCGTGTATCGATGCCCAAAGACGTTTACTACGGCAAGACCCTCAGGAAGAGCTACGCCACCAGCACCGAGATACAGGACATGCCGAACCTGCTGGAAATCCAGAAGAAATCCTACCAGTGGTTCCTCGACACGGGCCTGCGCGAGGTGTTCCGGGACGTGGACTCCGTCACGGACTACTCGGGCAACCTTGAGCTGAGCTTTGTCGACTACTCGATGGAGGACAAGCCCAAGTACAGCATTGAGGAGTGCAAGGCGCGCGACGCCACGTACGCCGCCCCTCTCAAGGTCAGCGTCCGCCTGCGCAACCGCGAGACCGAGGAGATAAAGGAGCAGGAGATCTTCATGGGCGACTTCCCGCTCATGACCCCTGGCGGCACCTTTGTCATCAACGGCGCGGAGCGCGTAATTGTCTCGCAGATAGTCCGCTCCCCCGGCGTGTACTACGACAAAAAGACCGACAAGACCCAGATCTCCACCTACGGCACGACGGTCATACCCTATCACGGCGCGTGGCTGGAGTATGAGACGGACGCCAACGACAACTTCTTTGTCCGCATAGACAAGAACCGCAAGCTGCCCGTCACGCTCTTCCTCAAGGCCGTGGGCCGCTACGACGCGGATAAGCCGCACACCTGGCTGACCTGCCTGCCCGACCCCGTGGCCGGCTGCGTGACCAGCGAGCAGCTCAAGCAGGTCTTTGCCGAGGACGAGCGCATAGTCGCCACCCTCGACCGCGACACCTTTGTAACCCGTGAGGACGCCCTGCTCGAGATTTACCGCAAGCTCCGCCCGGGCGACCCCCCGACGGTGGAGAGCGCCGAGAGCCTTATAGACAGCCTCTTCTTCGACAAGCGCCGCTACGACCTCTTCAGCGTCGGCCGCTACAAGTTCAACAAGAAGCTCTCCATCTCCGGCCGCCTTATCGGCCACCAGCTGGCCGCTCCGCTCGCCGACCCCGTGACCGGCGAGATCATAGCCGAGGCCGGCGAGATAGTGAACTTTGACCGCGCGCAGTATATCGAGAGCTGCGGCGTCACCGAGGCCTGGGTGAAGAGCCAGGACGGCAAAGAGGTCCGCGTCATCACCAACGGCATGGTCGATATCGCGCACTTTGTGGACTTTGACCCCGCCGAGCTGGGCGTTAACGAAAAGGTCCGCTACATCATCCTCAACCAGCTCATGGCGCAGTACAGCGGCGAGGCCCTCAAGGACGCCATCCGCGAGAATCTCGACCTGCTTATCCCCAAGCACATCATCGTTGACGATATCTTTGCCTCCGTCAACTACCTCTGCTGCCTCGCCCACGGCGTCGGCACCCCGGACGATATCGACCACCTCGGCAACCGCCGCGTGCGCTGCGTCGGCGAGCTGCTGCAGAACCAGTTCAGGATAGGCTTCTCCCGCATGGAGCGCGTTATCCGCGAGCGCATGACGCTGCAGGACCTCGACATCGTCACCCCGCAGAGCCTCATCAATATCCGCCCGGTCACCGCGGCGATAAAGGAATTCTTCGGCTCCTCGCCGCTGAGCCAGTTCATGGACCAGACCAACCCCCTGGCCGAGCTGACGCACAAGCGCCGCATGTCGGCCCTCGGCCCCGGCGGCCTGAGCCGCGAGAGGGCGAGCTTCGACGTCCGCGACGTCCACTACAGCCACTACGGCCGCCTCTGCCCGATAGAGACCCCCGAAGGCCCGAACATCGGCCTTATCAGCTATCTCGCGAGCTATGCGCGCGTAAATGAGTACGGCTTCCTTGTGGCGCCCTACCAGAAGATACGCAAGCCGGACTGCTTTGTCACCGACGAGGTGGAGTACATGACCGCCGACGTCGAGGACCGCTACATCGTCGCCCAGGCCACCGAGCCGCTCGACGAGAACGGCTGCCTGAAGAATAAGCGCATCACCTGCCGCCACCTGGAGGAAATCATCGAGGTCGACCGCGAGCGCGTGGACTATATCGACATTTCCCCGCGCATGATGGTCTCCATTGCGACGGCCATGATACCCTTCCTGCAGAACGACGACGCCAACCGCGCGCTCATGGGCGCGAACATGCAGCGCCAGGCCGTGCCCCTGCTGACCACCGAGGCGCCCATAGTCGCCACCGGCATCGAGCACAAGTGCGCCGTGGACTCCGGCGTCTGCGTCCTCGCCGAGGAGGGCGGCACCGTGCTGAGCTCCAGCGCCACGCACGTCGTTGTCCGCTACGACTCCGGCAGCGTCAAGGACTACAAGCTCATAAAGTTCTCCCGCTCCAACCAGAGCACCTGCATCAACCAGCGCCCGATAGTCAGCGCCGGCGACAGGGTGGAGGCCGGCGACGTCCTCGCCGACGG
>CALWYQ010000031.1 GCA_944385815.1 uncultured Oscillospiraceae bacterium
AAGGAGCTTTCGAAGCTCCTGGGCGTCTCGCGGCTCTCCTTCGCGCCGGAGGAGGACATGCTCGAGCTGTTGGACATTCAGCCCGGCGCGGTCAGCATCATGGGGCTTATGAACGACGCCGGCCGCCGCGTCCGCCTTGTTGTGGACGGCGAGGTGCTCCGGCAGGAGTATTTCGGCTGCCATCCCTGCGTCAACACCTCGAGCCTAAAGCTGCGCACGAGCGACGTGTTTGAAAAATACCTCCCCTCCACCGGCCACGAGCTGACCGTGGTGGAGCTCACGGGAGCGGATTGAACAAAAGTCCCGCCGGTTTTACCCGGCGGGACTTTTTTGCTTATGGGTTTATGGCTCAGGCGGCCTCTTCGGCGCTGCTCGCGTTGAAGATGCGCATGAGCACGGTGGCGCCCATGGCGCGGCTGGCGCTGCCGGCGGGGGCGAACTCGGTCTCGGACACGCCGCCCATCAGGCCGTTCTCGGCGCAGTAGGCAACGGCGGCCTCGGCCCAGCTCGCAATGGCGTCCGCGTCGGAGAAGCTCAGCTCGGGCTCGGTAACGGCCTCGGCGCCCTTATAGATGCTGTAGTTGTACAGTATCGTGGCCATCTCCTGGCGGGTCATGGTGGCGTTCGGGTCAAAGGTGGTCTCGCTGCGGCCGTTGACGACCTTGTTGGAGGAGGCCCAGAGCACGGCGTCGGAGTACCACTGGCCGTCGGCGCAGTCGGTGAAGGTGGCGGAGACCTCGCCCTCAACGGCGGGCTCGCCCTCGAGGCGGTAGAGCATGGTCACAAGCATGGCGCGGCTCATGTCGGTGTCGGGCGCGAACTCGGTGGCGGAGACGCCGCTCATAAGGCCGTTTTCATACGCGGCGAGCACGTCGGCATAGAACCACTGGCCCTCGCTAACGTCGGTGTAGGGGTTGCCGTCCTCTTCCTCGGCCTCGAGGATGGTGATGCGGCCCTGCGGCTCGGCGTAGCTCTCGGGGATGACGCCGTCAAGCTCGTCCACGATGTAGCTGGTGAGAACCTCGTTGTCGGCCATGGTCTCATCGACGATGACCTTGTCGCCCCTGAACATGTTGAAGCCGTCGCCGCCGTCCTTGAGCATGTAGTTGTGGCTGGCCACGGTGTAGGTGCCCTCGGGGTCTATGGCCTCATCGCCGACCTTGACGTCGGAGACGCGGCGCTCGCCCTCGACCTTGACAAAGTTGCCGTACTCGTCGACCTCGACCGGGTTCTCGACGCTCGGGTCAACGGTGAAGCTCAGGCCGGAGACGTGCAGGAAGCCGCCGCTCTCGCTGGGCAGGGCCGAGACGGCCATCTCGAGCGCGTTAAGGATCTGCTGGCCGGTGGCCTCAACCACGCAGAGCTTGTTGCCGAAGGGGTGGACGTTTATGATGTCCTGGCGGGAAATATCGCCCGCGGCGATGTCGGCGCGGATGCCGCCGCCGTTGACAAGGCCGATATCAGCGCCGCCGATAATGCGGTAGGCGTCGGCGCACAGGTCGCCGATGTTGGTCTCCTTGATGCGGACAAGGCGGTTGCCGTCCTCGTCGTAGCCGGTGAGGTCGATGGAGCTCTCCGCGACGACCTCGCTGAAGATGAGCTCATACTTGGCAAAGAGCTCCGCGAGGTAGGCGTCGATCTCCTCGTCGGTCCCGTCAAAGTCCTCGCTGTTTATGAGCGTGCTGGTCACGTCGCCGGTCTCGACGTCGATGGTCAGCTTGCCGAAGTTCTGGAAGCCGGTGCCGGTGGAGGTGAGGATAACGTCCTCGCCGTCCTTGTCCTTAACGATGTCGGAGGCGATGACGCTGTGGCTGTGGCCGTCGATGAAGGCGTCGAGGCCGCTCAGCTGCGGGATGACGTCGGTGGAGCGGTAGGGCGCGCTCTCGGGGTCTATGCCAAGGTGGCCGACGGCGATGACATAGTCCGCGCCGGCGGCGACAGCCTCGTCAATGGCGGCCTGCACGTAGTCCACCAGATCCTCGTTGCCGAAGCTGTAGATGTAGTTGCCGTTCTCGTCCTGGAAGTAGGCCGGGGTGGTCTTGGTGTAGGTGTCGGGGGTGGAGATGCCGACGTAGGCGACCTGGACGTCGCCGTAGCTCAGCAGCTTGTAGGCCGGGAACACGCTCTCGCCGTCGGCGAGGTCGATGAAGTTGGCGCTGATATAGCCGCATTCGAGCATGTCGGCCAGCTCAAGGATGCGCGGGACCTTGTAGTCGAACTCGTGGTTGCCGAGCGTGGCGACGTCGTAGCCGACGGCGTTCATGATGCCGATGATGTCCGCGCCCTCGCTCATGGTGCCGTAAGCGGCGCCCTGGATGGCGTCGCCGGCATCGACAAGCGTGACATAGTTGCCCTCGGCGGCCATCTTGTCCTCATACGCGGCGAGGTTGGAATAACCGAAGTCGCCGTCTATGGCGCAGTGGACGTCGTTGGTGTACAGTACGACAATGTCGCCGGTCTCGCTCTCGGCCGCCAGCGCGCCGCCGCAAAGGGCGAACACAAGCGTGAGCGCGAGAAAGACGGATAACAGCTTTTTCATGGTGACTCTCCTTTTCAAAGCGTTGGGGCCTTGGCCCATTGAGGGTATTATACTATGCTTTTCACCAAAATGGAACACCCTTAAAAGAAAAATCATGTAAATTTCGCGAAATATTTCTGTCAAATCCGGTAAGGTGCACAAAAAGAGGGAGGGCCGCCGGGCCCTCCCTGCCGTATCGCCGGCTTATACCTTATTGCTCCTGCGCCAGATGCGCTGCGCCTCGGCGGCCCTTATGAGCTCGTCGCGGAATTCGGGGGCGGCGACGGAGATAAGCTTCTCCGCCCTCTCCCAGGTGCTCGCGCCGGCGAGGTTCACGACGCCGTGCTCGGTGGCCACGTAAAAGGCCTGGCTGCGCGGGCTTGTAACTATGTCGCCGGAGCTGAAGTAGGGCGAGATGCGGCTCTTCACCGTGCCGTCCTTCGCCTTGAAGGTGCTGGACATGCAGATAAAGGCCTTGCCCCCTTTGCTCTTCACCGCGCCGGTGAGGAAGTCCACCTGGCCGCCGGTGCCGCTTATCTGCCTCGTGCCGGAGCTCTCGGAGCTGACCTGGCCGTAGAGGTCTATGCCGACGCAGCTGTTGAGGCTGATGAAGTTGTCAAGCTCGGCTATCACGTCCGGGTCGTTCACGTAGCTTATCGGGTAGGCGGCGACGCCGGGGTTGCGGTCCACCCAGTCATAGAGCTCCTGCGTACCCGCGCCGATGCCGAACACGCACTTGCCGCGGTCTATGTTCTTGCGGCGGCCGGTGAGCTTCCCGGCGGCGAAGAGCTTGTAGAAGGCGTCGGTGGCGAATTCGGTGTGCATCCCGAGGTCCTTTATGTCGCTCTCGGCAATCATCATGCCCAGCGCGTCGGGCACGCCGCCTATGCCGAGCTGTATCGTGGCGCCGTCGCAGATGTAGGGGATGACGTTGGCGGCGATTTTGGCGTCCGTCTCGCCGGGGGCGCGGCTGGGCAGCTGGATGGCCGGGCCGTGCTCGCCCTCGACTATGGCGGCGACCTCGGAGATGTGCACGCTCTCCTCCTGGCCGCCGTAGACATGCGGCAGACCCTCTAACACCTCTATTACGACGATGTCGGCGTTGTCGATGTAGGCGCGGGAGTTGCCCGTGGCGATGGAGAGGTTGAAGTAGCCGTGCCTGTCCATGGGCGCGGCGCCGATGAAGGCGACGTTTATGTGCAGGAAGTTATCGTAGTACCAGCGCAGGTTGCGGTAGAGCATGGGCTGGTAGTAGCACAGGCCGCGGTCGGCCAGCTTGCGGTCGTAGCCGGTGAGGTGCCAGGAGTTGTAGGTGAAGTGCTTCTGCTCCGGGTCGCACTCCACGGCCGCTATCGGGCCGTAGCAGAGCATACCGCGCAGCTTTACGTCCGTCAGCTCGTCGCGCCGGCGCGCGAGGGCCTCGTCACAGAGCCTGGGGAAGGCGACGCCGGTGCCGTACTCGACCCAGTCCCCGCTCTTTACAAGCGCCGCGGCCTGGTCCGGCGTGCGAAGCTTGCTCTTGTACTCGCTCATATAGTCCATAATGTTCCTCCTCAGGACTCCCGCGCTCTCTCCCGCGGGAACTTTGCTCTATTATCTCACATCCCGGCCCCGCGCGCAAGTGTCGACAAGCGGGAAATACTCTGCTATAATAAAAGGGCTTCCCTCGGAAAGGAGGGTATACGCGATGAAAAAGCTCTTCAAGCTGCTTTTTTCCCGCCTGTTCTTCGGCGGGGTATTTATTGTATTGCAGGTCGGCGTGCTGGTCCTCACCCTCTACTACTTCCGTGACACCTACGCCCAGGTGCAGACCGTGTTCACGGCCTTTGCGATAA
>CALWYQ010000032.1 GCA_944385815.1 uncultured Oscillospiraceae bacterium
TCGGCTCCTTTGACCAGAACCTGAGGATAATAGAGAGCGAGCTCGGCGTATCCGTCACCGACCGGGACGATCAGCTGCGCATTTCCGGCGAGGCCGAGGACGTGATGGCCGCCGAGAAGGCGATAAATGGGCTTTTGCAGCTGGCGAGCCGGGGCGAGGCGATAGACGCGCAGAACGTGCGCTACATCCTGAAGCTTGTGCGCGAGGGCCGCGAGGCGAAAATAGGCGAGTTGGGCGGGGACGTGGTGTGCATAACGGCGAAGGGCAAGCCGATAAAGGCCAAGACCCTCGGCCAGAAGGCCTATGTGGACGCGATGAACGCCAACACCATAACACTGGGCATAGGCCCGGCCGGCACGGGCAAGACCTACCTCGCCGTGGCCGAGGCCGTGGCCGCCTTCAGGAGCGAGAAGGTAAACCGGATAATCCTCACCCGCCCGGCCGTGGAGGCCGGAGAGCGGCTCGGCTTCCTGCCCGGCGACCTGCAGAGCAAGGTGGACCCCTACCTGCGCCCGCTTTACGACGCGCTCTTTGAGATGCTCGGCCCGGAGACCTACAACAAATACCTCGAGCGCGGGAACATAGAGGTCGCGCCCCTCGCCTATATGCGCGGCCGCACCCTGGACGACAGCTTTATAATCCTCGACGAGGCGCAGAACACCTCGCGCGAGCAGATGAAGATGTTCCTCACGCGCATAGGCTTCGGCTCCCGCGTCGTCATAACCGGCGACGTCACGCAGATAGACCTCCCGCGCGACAAGGTAAGCGGCCTCAAGGAGGCCATGCGCGTGCTCAGGGGCATTGACGACATCGCGATATGCCGCCTGACCGGCGCGGACGTCGTGCGCCATGAGTTAGTGCAGAAGATAATCGAGGCCTACGAGCGCGACGAAAAGCGCCGCGCCGACGAGGCGAAGAGCTCCGTCAGGACCTTCAGGAGGAAAAATTGACCGTAGAACGCATACCGCCCCAGGCCGCGCGCCGCCAGCTCGCCGAGCTGCAGCGCCGCCGCTTTGCTCTGCGCACCGCGGCGGGGGCGATGGAATTTGACGCCGCGACGCTCGCCGCGCCGGGGAACCGGTACGCGCGCGCCTGCGCGCTCGCCGTCCTCAACGAGGACAGGCTCGCCCTCACCTCCTCGGCGGAGGGCATACGCCTCATGGACAGCCTCGAGGCCTGCGCCGGGGAGTTGGACGAGGCGGAAAAGCGCGAGCTGAGGCTGCTTTTGCGCGAGGGCGCCATGCAGCGCGCCGTGAACCAGGAGGAATACTGCGCCTTCCGCAAGCTGGCCGGGGACATCGCGCCGGCCTGGGAGCGGGCGAAGGCGCTCAACGACTTTTCGCACGTTGAGGAGCCGCTCGGGCGGCTTGTTTTCGCCGCGAAGCGCATAGCGCGGCAGACGGCGCCGGACATGCCGGAGTACGATTTCTGGCTCGACCGCCATGAGGAGGGCCTGACCGCCGCGCGCTGCGAGGAGATTTTCGGCGCCCTGCGCGGCCCGCTCATGGGGCTTATCGCGCGCTTTTCCGGCCTTGAGGCGCCGGAGCCGGGCTGGCTGCACGCGCGCGTGCCGATAGCGGCGCAGCACCGCCTTGCGCACCGCTGCATGGCGGCGCTGGGCGTGGACGCGGACCGCTGCCGCCTCGCCGTTTCGGACCGGGCCTTTACCTCGGCCTTTTCAAAATACGACGTCCGCGTCGCGGCCTGCTATACGCCGGACAGCTTTGCAGACGGGCTCTACGGCGTCATGCACGAGTGCGGCCACGCGCTCTATGAGCTCGGCATCGGCAGCGCGCTGCAGTTCACCTCCCTCGGCGAGGGCGCGAGCACCGGCGTGCACGAGTGCCAGGCGCTGTTCTTTGAAAACCAGGTGGGCCGCAGCCTCGCCTGGACGAGGCGGATATGGGACGCGCTCACGGCCGCCGTGCCGGAGCTGCTTGAGAGCTCGCCGGAGGAGTTTTACCGCGCCGTGAACGCCCTGCGCCGCACCACGCTGCGCGTGGAGAGCGACGAGGCCGCCTACTGCCTGCACATCATGCTGCGCTTTGAGACGGAGCGCGCGCTCTTTTCCGGCGAGCTTTCCGCCCGGGACGCGCCGGCGTTCTGGGACGAGCTGAGCGCAAAATACTTCGGCCTGCGCCCGAAGAGCCTCGCCGGGGGCATATTGCAGGACTCGCACTGGACGAGCGGGGAGTTCGGCTACTTCCCGGCCTACGCCCTCGGCGCGGCCGGCGCGGCGCAGCTCATGGAGAAGCTCGGCGGCAGGAGCGCGCTCGACTGCGGCGTCGGCCCGGTCTGCGCCTGGCTGGAGGAGCACATCTGGCGCTTCGGCGCGATGTATCCGCCGAACGCGCTTATGCGCCGCGCGCTCGGCGGCCCGCTGGACGTCAGATACTATATAAATTACCTCTCGGACAAGCTCTCCGAGGTCTACGGGGTGGATAAGCATGCTTAAACTCAGCCTGACAAGGGAAAAGCCCGGCCTCGGGCACCGCGAGGCGCGCGCGCTGATACTCCGCGCCGCCCGCGCCGCGCTCCGCGCCGAGGGCGTTGGATGCGGCTGCGCGCTCAGCGCCCTGCTCACCGATAACGAGGGGATACGGGCCATAAACCGCGAGTTCCGCGGCATCGACTCCGCGACGGACGTGCTGAGCTTCCCGATGAACGAGCTCGAGGCCGGGGCCTTTTCGCCCGAGGCCTGCGAGATGGATATGGACAGCGGGCTTGTGCTCCTCGGAGACATGGTGTTTTCCCTCGAGCGCTGCGCCGCACAGGGCGAGGAGTTCGGCCACGGCTTTGAGCATGAGCTCATGTACCTCACGGTGCACAGCGTGCTGCATCTCTTAGGCTACGACCACGTGGACGAGGGGGAGATGAAGCGCGCCATGCGCGAAAGGGAAAAGCTGATAATGAAGAGCATAGAGGGGGAAGCGGATGAATAAGGGTACGCTCAGCGTAGCTGCGAGCTATGTCCTCTGGGGACTGCTGCCGATATTCTGGAAGCTGCTTGCGGATGTGGACAGCTTTTACATACTCGCCTGCCGGGTGGTTTTCTCGCTTATAGTCAGCGCGGCGCTGCTGCCGGCGATGAAGGCCGCGGGCAAGGCGGCGCGGGCGCTTAAAAGCCGGCGGCTTGTCGGGCTGATGTTCGCCTGCGGGCTGCTCATAAGCTTCAACTGGGGCGTGCTCATATACTGCGTCGCGGCCGGGCGCGTGCTGGACGTCAGCCTGGCGTACTACATAAACCCCCTGCTCGCGATACTTGTCGGCTTTATCTGCTTCAGGGAGCGGCTCTCCGCCGCGCAGTGGATAAGCGTGGCCATAGCGGCCGCGGGCGTCGCCGCGCCCATGGTCATGGCCGGGGAATTCCCATGGCTCGCCGTGCTCTGCGGGCTTTCCTTCGCCATCTACGGCGCTGTGAAAAAGGTGGCGGACATACCCGGCGAGATCTCGACCTTTATGGAGACGCTGCTTGTAGTGCCCATAGCCCTCGCATACATTATAATTGCCGAGGCCGGCGGCGGGCCTGTCTCCACGGGGCAGCTTTCCGGCTGGAGGCTGCTGCTCCTGCCGGCGGCGGGCGTCGCGACCTTTATGCCCGTTTTTCTGTACTCGGCCGGCATACGCACAACGAGCATGGGCGTCTCCGGCGTGCTGATGTATATTAACCCCACGCTGCAGCTCTTCTGCGGCGCGGTGCTGTACGGCGAAAAAATGAGCCCCGCCATGACGGTGACCTTCGTGCTTGTCTGGATTGCCACGGCCATCTATTTAGCGGGAGGCTATTACGATAGAAAGAGGCAGAAGCTGCCTGAAAAAGGAGAAGCATAATGACTAAGAACGCCATGATTACAATAGCGGGCCGCCCGAATGTCGGCAAAAGCACGCTGACCAACGCCCTTGTCGGCGAGAAGGTGGCCATAGTGTCCAACAAGCCGCAGACCACGCGCGGGCGCATAACCGGCGTGACCGCGAGGGGAGAGACGCAGTTCGTGTTCATGGATACGCCGGGCTTCCACCGCGCGCGCACGCGCCTCGGCGAGTATATGGACAAGGTCGTGCGCGAGAGCGTGGCGGACGTTGACGCCGTAGTGCTCGTAGTCGAGCCCATAGCCTCCGTGGGGAGGCAGGAGGCGGAGCTCATTCGCCAGATAAAAAATTCCGGCGTCCCCGCCGTGCTCGCCGTGAACAAGATAGACACGGTAGAAAAGCCCGAGCTCCTCTCGGTCATCGCGGCCTACGCCGCGGAGCACGACTTTGCCGCCATCGTGCCCATCTCCGCCAGGCGCGGCGAGGGGCTTGACGCGCTCATGGACGAGCTTGAGCGCTTCGCGGAGGAGGGGCCGCACCTTTTCCCGGACGACGTGTTCACCGACCAGCCGGAAAAGCAGCTCTGCGCCGAGATTATCCGCGAAAAGCTGCTCTGGTGCCTCGAGCGCGAGGTGCCGCACGGCACGGCCGTTGTCGTGACGCGCTTTGAGGAGCGGGAGGACGGCGTCATAGAGATAGACGCCACGATCTACTGCGAAAAGGCCAGCCATAAGGGCATAATAATCGGCAAGCAGGGCGCGATGCTCAAAAAAATCGGCGAGCTCGCGCGGAAGGACATGGAGTCCCTGCTCGACGCCAGGGTCTATCTTGAGACCTGGGTGAAGGTCAAGGAAAACTGGCGCGACAGCCAGAGCCTCCTGAGGAATTTCGGCTTCACGGAGCAGTGAAGCAAAGCTGACAAATTATTCACAAACCGCTTGTATTGCCTCCACAGTTGTTATATAATCAGCATGGAGCAGGTAATCTTATCGTAACCAGCCTCGGACTCGCACCAAAAAACAAATCCGAAGCCTCTGGCTTCGGATTTGAAAGGAAGAACAAACGAAGCGGAATGAATGTCCCCCGGCTTGGCCGGGGGACGAAATGGAGCGCAGTTTGTTCTGACGTGGAGCAGGCTGCGGAATAATTCCCAGACATACGCGCCGCCCGGCGCGGGATAATAAGCGCGGGTGATGAACATGGTCCAAGACGCGCTCTGGGAGCTTTTTTGCGACACCGGCGACCCGCTGTGCTACCTGCTCAGCTGCGCCCTGCGGCGCAGGGAAAAGGAAAACGACGCTCCGGCGGCCGAAAGGGCCGCCGGGATATGAGGTGGTACATATGTTTTTGACTACGCGCGCCCTTGTCCTGCGCGAGGCGAAGTATAAGGATGCGGACAAGATACTGACCATACTCACCGAGACGGACGGCAAGCTGACCGTAAAGGCCCGCAGCGCCATGCGCACGCGCAGCCACTACGCCGCGGCGACCCAGCTGCTGGCGTTTTCGGACTTCACGCTCTTCGGCAACAAGGGCCGCTGGACGATAAACGAGGCCGAGACCGTGGAGCAGTTCCGGGGCCTGCGCGGGGACATAGGCCTGCTCGCCCTGGGCAGCTACATCGCCGAGCTGTTAGAGGCCGTGAGCGAGGAGGGCGTGCCCGAGCCGGAGATACTCCAGCTCGGCCTGAACGCGCTGTACGCCCTTGCGAGCCGGAATTACCCGCCGAAGCTTGTAAAGGCGGCCTTTGAGCTGCGGCTGATGTGCCTTGCCGGCTACCGCCCGCAGATAGACGAGTGCGCCGGCTGCGGAAGGACGGATATGGACTCCGCCCGGCTCTTCCCCGAGCACGGCGAGCTCTTCTGCACGGACTGCCGCGCCGTGGGCGGGCTTGCGGTATCGCGCTCGGTCATAGACGCCATGCGCTACATTGCCGGCGCGGACGCGAGGCGCGTCTTTGCCTTTAAGCTGCCGGACGCGGAGCTCGCCGGGCTCGGGTCCGTGTGCGAGGCCTATACGCTCTATGAGCTCGACCGCGCCTTCGGCAGCCTTGACTACTTGAAAAAGCTGAGGATATGAAATGACCCAATACGAAAGAAGCGCCGTTACGCTCGAGCTGCCGGCCGTGCTCGCCATGCTCGCGCGCGAGGCCGTGAGCCCCGAGGCAAAATCGCGCGCGGCCGCGCTCAGCCCGAGCACGGACGCCGCGGAGGTAAAGCGCCGCCTCGCCGAGACCAGCGCCGCCCGCGGCATGATGATAACCCGGGGCGGGCCGTCGTTTTCCGGCGTGAAGGACGTCCGCGCGAGCCTGCAGAGGGCGGACATGGGCGGCGTGCTCAATACGCGCGAGCTCATGGACATAGCCGGCGTGCTCGCCGCGGCCCGGGCCGTAAAGGCCTACGGCGCCGGGGACGGCAGGGACGGGGAAAAAAGCTGCATAGACTATCTCTTCCAGTCGCTGCAGGCCAACCGCTTCCTTGAGGACAAGATAACCGGCTCGATTGCCGGCGAGGAGGAGCTGGCCGACGCCGCGAGCGCCGAGCTTGCGAACATACGCCGCCTCATCCGCGCCGCGAGCGCCCGCGTGCGGGAGGCGCTGCAGAAGATAATCTCCTCCCCGAGCTACGCGAAGGCGCTGCAGGACCCCATCATCACCACCCGCTCGGAGCGCTACGTCGTGCCCGTAAAGGCGGAGTTCAAAAACGCCGTGCCCGGCCTTGTGCACGACGTCTCGAGCTCGGGCGCGACGCTGTTCATCGAGCCGATGGCCGCAGTGAAGGCGAACAACGAGCTGCGCGAGCTTCGCGCGAGGGAAAAGGCGGAGATCGAGCGCATCCTCGCCGAGCTCTCCGCGGACTGCGCCGGGCACGCGGACGGAATCGCGCTCGACTTCGACCTGCTGGTCCGCCTCGACCTTATTTTTGCAAAGGCGAGGCTGAGCTTTGCGCTCGACGCCGCGGAGCCGGAGATATCGGGCCGCGAGATACGCCTGCACCGCGCGCGGCATCCGCTGCTCGCGAAGGAGACCGCCGTGCCCATAAGCGTGGAGCTCGGCGGGGACTATGACACGCTTGTTATAACCGGGCCGAACACCGGCGGCAAGACCGTCACGCTCAAGACCATCGGCCTCATGTGCATCATGGCCGCCTGCGGGCTGCACATCCCCGCCGCGTCGGACAGCGCCGTGCCGGTGTTTTCCGGCGTGTACGCGGACATAGGCGACGAGCAGAGCATAGAGCAGAACCTGTCGACCTTTTCCTCGCACATGACGAACAACGTCCGCATACTTGATGAGTGTGGGGAAAATACGCTTGTGCTCTTCGACGAGCTGGGCGCGGGCACGGACCCCACGGAGGGCGCGGCGCTCGCCATATCCATCATCGAGTACGCCCGCAGGCGCGGCGCGGTCATCGCCGCGACGACGCACTACGCCGAGCTCAAGGTCTACGCCACCACGGAAAAGGGCGTTATGAACGCCTCCTGCGAGTTTGACGTCGCCACGCTCAAGCCGACCTACCGCCTGCTTGTGGGCATACCCGGCAAGTCGAACGCCTTTGCGATAGCCGAGCGGCTGGGCCTGCCGGGCGCGATAATCGACGACGCGCGGGTCCGCGTGGGCGTGGAGAGCGCGAGCTTTGAGGCCACGATTGAAAAGCTTGAGGAGGTCCGCCAGAGCCTTGAGCGCGACCGCGACGAGGCCGAGCGCAAGCTGCGCGAGGCGGAGGCCAACCGCAAGGAGAGCGCCAGGCTCAGGGTGGAGCTTGAGCTGCGGCTCGACAAGGCCGAGCTCAAGGCGCGGCGCGACGCGGAGCGGATAATCGCCTCCGCGCGCGAGACCGCCGAGGCCGCCTTCGCCGAGCTGGACCGCATGCGCTCCGCCGCCAACGAGGCGGAGGACCACCGCGCGGCGAACGAGGCGCGCGCCGAGCTCCGCCGCCGCCTGAACGAGGCGGAGGAGAGCTTTGCCGAGCGCCCGGCCATGCCGCAGGAGAAGCCGGCGCCGACGAGGCCCGCCGTGGAGGGGGACACGGTGGAGCTTCTGAGCATGGGCCTGAGCGCCGAGGTGGAGGCCGTAAACAGGGACGGGACGCTGCTGCTGCGCGCCGGGGCCATGCACCTGACGGCGAGGCAGGACGAGGTGCGCGTCTCGGAAAAGCAGAAGAGGAAGAAGCCCGCGCAGTCCGCGCCGGGCGGCGCGTCGCTGCGCCCGTCCGTCCCCGCGGAGCTCGATCTGCGCGGTATGGACACGCTCGAGGCCACCGCGGAGCTTGACCGGTACATAGACTCCGCCGTAATGGGCAAGCTCAAGACGGTGACCATAATACACGGCAAGGGCACGGGCGCGCTGCGCGCCGCGGTGCACCAGGCGCTCAAGCGCAGCCGGGCTGTAAAGAGTTACCGCCTCGGCCGCTACGGCGAGGGGGAATCCGGCGTAACCGTGGTAGAACTGAAATAAAATTTTGCTCAAGTCCACGTTACAACTTGTGTAAACAGACAAATCGCGGTAAACCCCGTTGACGTTTCCGATAGGATTTGATAAAGTTATATGCGTAAAGCCTGAATCCGCAGGCTTGGGGTTGTGGAAGGAGTGTCTTTCGTGATATCCAAAGAGGTTACAATAAACAATCAGGTCGGGCTCCATGCCAGGCCGGCCACCTTCTTCATTCAGAAGGCTAACGAATTCAAGAGCAGCATCTGGATCGAGAAGGATGACAGGCGCGTCAACGCCAAGAGCCTCCTCGGTGTTCTGTCCCTCGGCATTGTCAAGGGCACTGCTGTGAACATCGTGGCCGACGGGGTCGACGAGAACGAGGCCATATCTACGCTCTCCGCTCTGATAGACTCCGATTTCTCCGAGTAATCCGCGCAGACGTAAACGCCGGGGCGTACCAGCCGTACGCCCCGGCTTTGCTATTGTGCGCGTGGGCGCAGCGCAAGGGAGGTGCGGGCATGAAAATCGACGAGCTGCGGGACAAGGCCAACCGCCTGCCGCTTCTGCCGGGCGTGTATATTATGAAGGACGCGCGCGGCGAGGTCATATACGTCGGCAAGGCCAAGGCGCTCAAAAACCGCGTGACGAGTTATTTCCGCGGCGAGCACCTGCCTAAGGTCGCCGCCATGGCCGCCAAGGTGGACGACTTCAGCGTCATAGTTGTAAAAACCGAGTTTGAGGCGCTTGTGCTGGAAAACTCGCTCATTAAGCGCTACAAGCCGCACTACAACATCCTGCTCAAGGACGACAAGGGCTATCCCTTCATAAGGCTGGACGTAAAGAGCGAGTACCCGCGCTTTACGCTTGCCAACAAGACCGCGAAGGACGGCGCGAGGTATTTCGGCCCCTTCGGCGGACGGGGACAGACGAAGGAGATAATAGACACGGTGAGCAAGGCGCTCGGCCTGCCCACCTGCTCGCGGCGCTTCCCGCGGGACATAGACAGGGCGCGGCCCTGCCTCAACTACCACATGGGCGCCTGCGCGGGCTGGTGCCGCTCAGGCGGGCCGGGGGTGGAGGCCTACCGCGCCGCCATAGGCGAGGCGGAGCTTGTGCTCTCGGGCAGGAGCGGCGAGCTTGTGCAGGA
Source organism: uncultured Oscillospiraceae bacterium (assembly GCA_944385815.1). Lineage (GTDB taxonomy): Bacteria > Bacillota > Clostridia > Oscillospirales > Oscillospiraceae > Scatomorpha. The sequence goes on from CALWYQ010000032.1 coordinate 9,390, forward strand.
GCTTACGGGCCGCATGGAGGACGCGGCCGCGGAGCTGCGCTTTGAGCAGGCCGCCTCCCTGCGCGACAGGATACGCGCGCTCGAGGGCCTTGCGAACAGGCAGCGCGTGCTCTCGGCCGTGTATGCGGACACGGACGCCGTCGGCTTTTACCGGGGCGCAAAAACCTGCTTCACCGTGCTGCACTACGTAAACGGCGACCTCATAGACAAGGACTTTGAGCTCATGGACGAGCCCATGGAGACGGACGGCGAGGCCGTCAGCGCGCTGGTGCGGCAGTATTACGCCGCGCGCGGGGCCTGGCCGAGGTTCGTGTTCCTGCCGGACTGCGCCGCGGACGAGGACCTCGCCGCGCTTGCGGAGCTCTTTTCCGGCGACTCGGGCAAAAGGGTCCGGGTTGAAAACCCGCGGCGCGGCGACCGCCGCCGGCTGCTTGAGACGGCGATGACCAACGCCCGCGAGGAGGCCGAGCGCGCCGCCACGGCGCAGCAGAAGCAGCTCAAGACCCTCGAATGGCTCCGCCGCACGCTGGACCTGCCCGCGGCCCCGGAGCGCATAGAGGCCTTTGACATATCGAATCTGGGCGCCGAGGGCATAGTGGCCGCCATGACCGTGTTTTACCGCGGGCGGCCGCTCAGGCGCGACTACCGCAAGTTCCGCATACGCGACCTTGACGCGCCGGACGACTATGAGAGCATGCGCCAGGCCGTGTTCCGGCGCTTCAGGCGCCTGTGCGAGGGCGACGGGAGGTTTTCGGACATGCCGGACCTGCTGCTCATAGACGGCGGTGCGGCCCACGCCTCGGCGGCGCTCGGCGCGCTGCACGAGCTGGGGCTCGAGCTGCCCGTGTTCGGCATGGTCAAGGACGAGCGCCACCGCACCCGCGCGTTAGAGGCCCCGGACGGGCGGGAGATAGGCATAAGCGGGAACCCCGCCGTGTTCGCCCTCATAGGCACGATACAGGAGGAGACGCACCGCTGCGCAATAGAGTACCAGCGCTCGCTGCGCTCGGCAAAGCTGCGCTCGAGCCTGGACGACATACCCGGCATAGGCGAAAAGCGCCGGGGCGAGCTGCTGCGCGCCTTCGGCACGGTGAAGGCCGTAAGGGCCGCGGACTATGAGCAGCTCTGCGCCGTGGTGCCGAAAAACGCCGCGCGCGCGGTTTTTGAGCACTTCCACCCGGAGGAACAGGAGGAAAAAGCATGAGAGTCATAACCGGTACCGCACGGGGCCGAAAGCTCCTCGAGCCGGAGGGCATGGCCATACGGCCCACGACCGACATGGTCAAGGAGGCCCTTTTCAACATAGTCCAGTTCGATATCGAGGGCCGGCGCGTGCTCGACCTCTTTGCCGGGACGGGACAGCTGGGCATAGAGGCGCTCTCGCGCGGGGCCGCCGAGGCCGTTTTCTGCGACGAGAGCGCTAAGAGCGTGAAGCTTGTGCGCGCGAACCTCGAGCGCTGCGGGCTCAGCGGCCGGGTGGAGCAGACGGACTCCATCGCCTACCTCTCCCGCGCCGGGCGCTTCGACCTTGTGTTCATAGACCCGCCATACGACACGGACTTGATAGAAAAAGCCCTGAACGTTATACAAAATGTTGACTTATTGAACGATGGTGGTATAATTATCTGCGAGAGCAGGCGGGAGAAAATACTGCCGGAGCTGGCGCCGCCGTACCGCAGGGCGCTCACGCGCCGCTACGGCAAGGTCTGCCTCACAGTTTACAAAAAGGACGCCTGATTATGAAAGTAGCTATCTGCCCCGGCAGCTTCGACCCGATGACCCTCGGCCATCTCAACATCGTGCGGCGCACCGCCGCCATCTTCGACAGCGTGGTCGTGCTTGTAATGGTCAACGCGAACAAGAGCTCGCCGATGTTCACGATAGACGAGAGGGTGGACATGATAAAACGCGTGACCGCCCGCTTCGACAACGTCAGGGTCGAGACCTATGACGGCCTGCTCGCGGAGTACGCCAAGCGCTTTGAGCACGCGGTCATAGTCAAGGGCCTGCGCGCCGGCACGGACTTTGAAAACGAGTTCCAGATGGCGCAGATAAACAAGACGATTACCCCCCAGCTTGAAACCATGTTCCTCACCTCGAGCGAGAAGTACACCTTCCTCAGCTCCTCGGTGGTGCGGGAGCTGGCGGGCTATGGGGCGGATCTGACGGAATTCGTTCCGCGCGAGATAATAGACGAAGTCCTGGCCAAGGCGCAGGGAGGTGCTGTAAATGGATAACGAGGTCATGGAGCTCATTGACACGCTGTATTCCATGATAAGCGAGGCCTACGGCGTTCCTCTGGGGAACGGCAAGTGCATAGTGGAGCGGGACAAGGTCCTTGAGATGATAGAGGACCTCAAAAACCGCCTGCCCGAGGAGCTGGCCGAGGCCAAGCGCCTTGTATCCGCGCGCGACGAGTTCATAGGCAACGCCAAGCGCGAGGCGGAGAGCGTCCGCCGCGCCGCCGAGGAAAAGGCCCGCGCCATGGTGGACAGGGAGGAGATAGTCCGCGTGGCCCGCGCCCGCGCCGCCGAGCTCGAGTCCACCGCCGCCTCCCGCGCAGAGGCCCTCAAGCAGAGCGCCCTCGAGTTCATCGACGACGCCCTCCGCCGCGCGGAGGAGTCGGCCGGGGCGGCCTATAACGAGCTGCACGGCTCCCGCGCCCGTTTCCGCGGCGCCGCCGGCGTGAACGAGGCCCTGCGCGGCGCGCAGAGGCAAAATACCGAAAACGCGCCCGTTTCGGAATAAAATTCTGTCTGTCTTTTTTCAAGCCCTATATATTGACGTGCAAAGCGCCCACTGTCCACGGTGGGCGCTTTATTTTGTGTCTAAAGCGGGATTTGTGCGCCGCTCGCGCACAAAATCCCAAATAAGTGGTAGATATTACAGAAAAAACAGCTTGCATTTTTCCGCCGGCATCAATATAATATAAGCACCTCGGTGGGGCAAAGTGGTGGAAAGTGTTGAATATTACCTCCAAGTGGAGGAGGGACCGCCGCTTTGTAATTTATGTAAGGCGGTGAGGCGGCTTGACGGGCGAATATCAGCATTCCCTTGACGCGAAGGGCCGCCTGTTCATACCCGCGAGGCTGCGCGAGGAGCTGGGCGACACCTTTTACCTGACCATATCCGACGAGCCCTGCCTCTGGGCCTACAGCGCCGGGAGCTGGCAGAGCATGGTGGACAAGGTGCGCTCCATGCCCTATGTGGCGCGCAAGAAGCTCAGGCCGATTTTTTCCTGCGCGGCGAAGTGCGAGCTCGACTCGCAGGGGCGGGCGCTGGTGCCGCAGGGCCTGCGCGACTTTGCCTCCCTGCGCAAGAACGTGACGGTGATAGGCTGCGACGACCACGCCGAGCTCTGGGACAGCGACACCTGGAAGCCGGTGCGGGATACGGAGACCACGCCGGAGTATCTGGCGGAGATTATGAAGGAGCTTAATTTCTGATGAGCGGTCATATCCCGGTGCTCCTGAATGAGTGCATAAAGTATCTTAATATCAATCCCGAGGGCGTGTACGTTGACGGCACGCTCGGCATGGGCGGGCACTCGGAGGCCATTTTAAAGCGGCTGACGGGCGGCCGCCTTATCGCCATTGACCGGGACGCCGAGGCCATAAGGCGCGCCGGCGAGCGGCTTGCCCCCTGGGCGGACAGGCTCACCATCGTCCACGGAAACTTCCGCGACCTGGGAGCCATACTCGACGAGCAGGGCGTCAGCCTTGTGGACGGGATGCTCTTTGACCTCGGCGTGAGCTCGCCGCAGCTCGACGAGGCCGACCGCGGCTTTTCGTACATGAGCGACGCGCCGCTGGACATGCGCATGGACCCGAGCGACAATATCGACGCCTGGTTCATCGTGAACCGCTGGCCGCAGGAGAAGATAGAGCGCATACTCCGCGACTACGGCGAGGAGCGGCACGCCGCGCGCATCGCCGCAAGGATAGCCGAGACGCGCGCCGCCGGCGAGATAAAGACCACGCTCGAGCTTGTTGAGGTCATCAAGTCCGCCATGCCCGCCGCCGCCCTGCGCGAAAAGCAGCACCCGGCCAAGCGGAGCTTCCAGGCCATACGCATCGCGGTAAACGACGAGCTCAACGCCGTCCACGCCATGATGGACACAGCGCCCGACCGGCTGAAGGCCGGGGGGCGGCTCTGCGTTATAAGCTTCCACTCGCTTGAGGACAGGATAGTCAAAAACGCCATACACGACCGCGAGGACGGCTGCAAATGCCCGCGCGAGGCGCCGGTATGCACCTGCGGCTTTGTCCGGACGCTCAGGAGCGTCACGCGCAAGCCGGTGACCGCCGGCGGGGAGGAGCTTGAGCTCAACCCCCGCTCGCGCAGCGCCAAGCTCCGCGTGGCGGAGCGGGTATGAGGTACGCCTCCGCCGCCGTAAGGGCGCCGCGCAGGCCGCGCCGCGCCGCGCGGGCCTTTGCCGCCGCGGCGGCGCTGCTGCTGGCCGCGGCGCTTTCGGTAATGCTGCTGCTTGCGCGCGCGCGCCTTGCCGCGCTGGAGGCAGAGTGCGAGGGGCTGGCGGAGGAGATAGCCGCCCTCGCCGACGAGCGCGCCAGGCTCACCATAGAGATAGAGAGCCTCTACCCCCTCGAGGAGGTGGAGGAATATGCCGAAAACGTGCTCGGCATGGGACGCGGCTGAGCGTCCGCCGGATTCGGAATATTTTGCGCCCCGGAGGTAGTAAGATAGTAGCGCGGAGGCTTGCCGCCGCGACACTTGCTTACCGGAGGCGCATATGGCTCAAAAAGACGGAGGACGCGGCCGGCCGGGCGCGCCTAACTCAATGATGCTTCGCCGCACACTGTTCCTGCTCTCGGTGTGCGGCGTTGCCGCTTTCGCAGTCCTGGCGGCGCGGCTCTATTACCTGCAGATTGTCCGCCACGACGAGTTGGAGGCCCGCGCCATCGCCCAGCAGGTGCGCGAGACCACCGTGAGCGCACCGCGCGGGACGATATACGACCGCAACGGCGCCGTGCTCGCTATGAGCGCGGGGGTGGATACGGTGTACCTCAGCCCGGCGGAGATAGCGCGCGAGGGCGAGGACGCCGGGGCCATAGCCCGGGGCCTTGCGGACATATTGGGGCTCGAGTACGAGGACGTGTACGAAAAGACGCAGAACACCGGCTCCTGGTACGAGGTCGTGGCCCGCAGGATAGAGCCGGAGCTCGCCGCCGAGGTGCGCGAATTCAAGGAGGAGGGCGGCTGGAGCGGCATAAAAATTGAGGCCGACACCAAGCGCTATTACCCCAACGGCAGCCTCGCCGCGCATGTCATAGGCTTTACGGGGACGGACAACACCGGCCTCGGCGGCATAGAGGCCAAATACGACGCCTACCTCTCCGGCTCGGACGGCGCCATACTCCGCAGCACCACCGCCGAGGGGACGGAGATGCTTTTCACGAGCTGGGAGGATTACCTCGACGCCGTGCCGGGCTGCGATGTGGAGTTGACTATTGACGCCGGAATACAGTATTATATAGAAAAGCACCTCAGGCAGGCCGTCGCGGACTATGATATCCGGAACGGCGCGGCCGCCATCTGCATGGAGGTTGACACGGGTGCTATACTGGCAATGGCGTCGCTCGGCAGCTTTGACCTGAACGACTACCAGGCCGTGAGCGAGGCCGACCGCGCCGTGATAGACGCCGCGCCGGAATCGGAGCGCGCGGAGCTGCTCGCCGCCGCCCAGCAGCGGCAGTGGCGAAACAAGGCCGTGTCGGACACCTATGAGCCCGGCTCGACCTTCAAGATAATCACCCTCGCCATGGCGCTCGAGGAGGGCCTTGTCAGCGAGGACTCTGACTTTTACTGCTCCGGCAGCGTCACGGTGCCGGGCAGGAGCACGCCGGTGCGCTGCTGGAAGGCCGGCGGGCACGGCTCGCAGGATCTTACCGCGGCGGTCCAGCACAGCTGCAACGCGGCCTTCGTCTCCATCGGCCGCCTTATCGGCGAGGAGCGCTTTTACGACTACGCCGAAGCCTTCGGCTTTTTTGAGCGCACGGGGGACAGTTCCGCGCAGCTCACCGGCACGACGGGCATAGACCTCGGCGGGGAGAGCGGCAGCATCTGGTGGAGCGAGGACGTGTTCTGCAACAGCGAGAACCTCAGCCAGCTCGCCGCGGCGAGCTTCGGCCAGACCTTCAACATCACGCCCATCCAGCTCATAACCGCGGTCTCCGCCTGCGTAAACGGCGGCGAGCTCATGCGGCCCTACCTTGTGCAGAGCATCACGAGCCCGACGGGCGAGAGCGAGCAGCGCGGCGGGACGGCGCTGCGCCGCGTTATAAGCGAGGAGACCAGCGCAAAGGTCCGCGCCATACTCGAGCAGGTCGTTGGCGACCCGGACGAGGGCACGGGGCGCAACGCCGCCGTGGCGGGCTACCGCATAGGCGGCAAGACCGGCACCTCCACCAAGACCACGCAGGAGATAGCCGGGACAAAGGAGTACATAGTCTCCTTCATCGGCTTCGCCCCGGCGGACGACCCGGAGATAGCGCTGTTGGTGCTGCTCGACGACCCGGGCGACAGCGGCGTATACGTCTCCGGCGGGCAGATGGCCGCGCCCGTGGTGGGCAAAATGATGGCGGATATCCTGCCCTATCTCGGCTATGAGCCCGAGTACAGCGAGACGCAGCTGGGCGTTATAGACCGCACGGTGCCGGACGTCACGGGCCTCGATACGGCCGCGGCGCGCTCGAAGCTCGCCGAGGCCGGCTTCGGCTGCCGCGTGCTCGGCCGGGGCGGGACGGTCACGCAGCAGCTCCCGGCTGCTGGCAGCAGCATAGCCGCGGGCAGCGAGGCGCTGCTGTATGCAGGCGAGGCGGCGCCGGAGACGGCCGTCGTGCCCTCGCTCGCGGGACTGAGCTATGACGCCGCGATGGAGGCCCTCGCCGCTGCGGGGCTCTTCATAGCCTCGGGCAACACCGCCGCCGCGGACGGCGCGCAGATAGTCTCCGCCCAGAGCCTCGCGCCGGGGACGGCCGCGGCCGCGGGCTCGGTGGTCACCGTGACGCTTTACGACAACGACGAGGAACTGCTCGGAATATACTGACGATTTTTGGAGATGTTCTAATGAAACTTGCAGAGCTGCTCAAAGACGCCGGCGCGGTGGAAATCCACGCGGCGCCGGAGCTTGAGATAAGCGACGTGGCCTATGACTCCCGCGCGGTTACGCAGGGCGCGGCCTTTGTGGCGATACGCGGCTTTGAGTCCGACGGGCACAGGTACATACCCCAGGCCGTCCGGAACGGCGCGGCCTGCGTTATCTGCGAGGAGGCGCCGCAGGACGGCGTGCCCTATGTCATCGTGAGGGACAGCCGCCTCGCCCTCGCCATACTGAGCCGGAACCTTTTCCGCGACCCGGCGGGGGAGCTGACGCTGATAGGCGTCACCGGCACGAACGGCAAGACCACGACGACCTACCTTGTAAAGCACCTGCTCGAGCAGAAGGCGGGCGCGAAGGTCGGGCTGATAGGCACGAACGGCAACATGATAGGCTCCGAGCTGCTGCACACCGAGCGCACCACGCCGGAGAGCCGCGAGCTGCAGCAGCTGCTGCGCGAGATGGCCGACGCCGGCTGCACCCACGTGGTCATGGAGGTCTCGAGCCACTCGCTGGTGCTCCACCGCGTGGCCGGGCTGCGCTTCGCCGTGGGCGTGTTCACGAACCTGACGCAGGACCACCTCGATTTTCACAGGACCATGGAGGAATATGCGCGGGCGAAGGCGCTGCTCTTCCCCATGTGCTCGCGCGCCGTCATCAACTTGGACGACGCCTGGAGCGGCTTTATGCTCGAGCGCTGCCCCTGCGAGGCGCTGACCTTCTCGGAGAGGGCCGGGGACCTCACGGCCTCGGACATAGCCCTCACGAGCTCGGGCGTGGAGTTCACCGCGGCGTATAAGGGCCGGGCGGAGCGCGTAAGGCTCGGCATACCGGGGCTCTTCTCGGTGTACAACGCCCTGGGCGTGATAGGCACGGGGCTTTCGCTCGGCCTCTCCCTCGCCGACTGCGCGGACTCCCTCGCGAGCGGCCGCGGCGTGAAGGGCAGGGTGGAGGTGGTGCCCACGGACGGGGACTACACCATACTCATAGACTACGCGCACACGCCGGACGCGCTTGAAAACGTGCTCAAGTCCATGCGCGCCGTGACCCGGGGGCGGCTTGTGGCGCTCTTTGGCTGCGGCGGCGACCGCGACCGCACGAAGCGGCCCATCATGGGGCGCATAGCCGCCGACAACGCGGACTTCGTCGTGGTCACCTCGGACAATCCGCGCACGGAAAAGCCGGAGGCCATAATCGAGGACATACTCGCCGGCATGGAGCAGAGCGCCACGCCGCGCGAGGTGATATGCGGCCGGCCCGAGGCCATAGAGTGGGCCATAGAGCACCATGAGCCCGGCGACGTCATTGTCCTCGCCGGCAAGGGGCACGAGGATTACCAGATAGTCGGCCATGAGAAGCATCACATGGACGAGCGCGAGATAGTCGCGGACATACTCGAAAAAAGGAAGAGAGACAGATGACCATACGACTGACACTCGCCTTCGCGATAGGCTTTTTTGTCGCGAGCGGCGTGGGCGCGTTTTTAGTGCCCTATCTGCGCAGGATAAAGGCCGGGCAGGCCATACGCGAGGACGGCCCCACCTGGCACATGTCCAAATCCGGCACGCCGACCATGGGCGGGCTGATGTTCATCGCCGCCGTCGCCATAGTCTGCCTCAGCGTGGGCTTTGAGCCCATGCTGCGCGGGGAGTACGGGCATATCTTCTGCCTGCTGTTTGCGCTCATCTTCGGCGCGATAGGCTTTCTGGACGACTATGAGAAGCTGAAGAAAAAGCAGAACCTCGGCCTTTCAGCAAAGGCGAAGTTCCTGCTCCAGCTGGCCGCGGCGCTGGCCTTCATCTTCCTCATGCGCGAGTTCGGCTACCTGACCACGAACCTCTACATCCCATTCTGGAACACCATCGTGCCCATACCCGAGTGGCTGTACTTCATCTTTGCGGCCTTTGTCATCGTGGGCACGGTCAATTCCGTCAACCTGACCGACGGCGTGGACGGCCTCGCCGCCGGCACGAGCATACCGGTCTGCCTGTTCTTTGCCGTGGTGACCTACGTATGGGGCGAGAGCTTCCTCGCCCTCGGCGTGTTCGCGAGCGGCCTTGCGGGCGGGCTGCTGGGCTTCCTTGTGTACAACTTCAACCCCGCCAGGGTCTTTATGGGTGACACGGGCTCGCTCTTCCTCGGCGGCGCGGTCGCGGCCATGGCCTTTGCCTACGACATGCCGCTTGTGCTCATAGTCCTTGGCCTGCTGTATATAATCGAGACGCTGAGCGACATTTTGCAGGTGGGCTACTTCAAGCTCAGCCACGGAAAGCGCATCTTCCGCATGGCCCCCTTCCACCACCACCTCGAGTTAGGCGGCTGGTCCGGCCATAAGTGGACGGAAAAGCAGCTCTTTGCCCTTTATTTCAGCGTAAGCCTTGTCTGCGCCGTTGTGTCCTTCATCGGCGTTTTCGGCCGCTACAGCTTTTAAAATAAGCCTTTCTCTCCGGAGGTCCTCATGCAATACGCCGCCACTAAGCTTGGCCGCAGTGTTGTCAGAGAGAGAGAAAACACCCGGCTTGGGAAAATTGACCTGCCCTTCGCGGCGCTCACGCTGCTTCTGCTGACGGTGGGCGTCGTCATGGTGCTCTCGGCGAGCTATGCCCGGGCGTACTATTCGGACGCGACGGGGCACAACGCCGCTTATTATTTCCTGCGCCAGCTCGGCTTTGCGGCGGCGGGGACGGTTATAATGTTCGCGCTGTCGCGCCTGCCCATGGGCTTTTACCGCCGCATGAGCTTCCCGGCGCTGGCCGCGAGCCTCGTCCTGCTCGCCCTTGTGCCGCTTATCGGCGTCGCCGAGGGCGACGCGCGGCGCTGGATTGACCTGGGCTTCACGACCTTCCAGCCCTCGGAGACGGCGAAGGCCGCGATCATACTCTACTTTTCCGCGCTCATCTGCCGCCGCGGCGCCTCCATGGGGACGCTGCGCGGCCTGTTGCCGTTTATCGGCGTGCTCGCGCTTGTTATCGTGCTGCTCGTGCTCGAGCCGCACTTCTCCGCCGCGGTCATAATAATCGCCATAGGCGGGGCCATGCTCTTCCTGGGCGGGGCGCGGCTTTACTGGTTCATCGGCGTCGGCGCGGCGGCGATAGCCGCGCTGGGCGCGGTGATGTTGTTCTTCCCCTACGCCTCGGGCCGCATATCCACCTGGCTCGACCCATTTGCAAACCCCGGCGGCGACGGCTACCAGATTGTCCAGTCGCTCTACTCCATAGGCTCCGGCGGGCTCTTCGGCCTCGGCCTCGGCCGCGGGCGGCAGACCTATATGTACCTGCCGGAGGAGCACAACGACTTTATCTTCGCCGTCTGCTGCGAGGAGCTGGGCTTCGCCGGGGCCTGCGCCATACTTCTGGGCTTTGCGGCGCTCATAGTCCGCGGCTACTGGCTTGCGCTGCACATGCGCGACCGCTTTTCCTTCCTCGTGACGGCGGGGATAACGACGCTGCTGGCCATACAGGTCATACTCAACGCCGCCGTCGTGACCAACCTTGTACCCTGCACGGGCATATCGCTGCCCTTTTTCTCATACGGCGGCACGGCGCTGCTCATACAGCTTGCCGAGATGGGGATAGTCCTCTCCGCCTCGCGCGGAATACCCTCATGGAGGCTGTGACGCCGGAACACATTCAGCGGCGCCCTTCGGGGCGCCTCACGGGAGGCATACGCATGAAATTCCTTTTCACCTGCGGCGGGACCGCGGGGCACATAAATCCCGCGCTCGCCGTCGCCGGACGGCTGCGCGAGCTCGAGCCGGACAGCGAGTTCCTGTTCATCGGCGCTGAGGGACGCATGGAGACCGACCTCGTCCCGCGCGCGGGCTATGAGATACGCACCGTGCGCATAACGAACATCCGCCGCGGCTTTTCCGTGGAGGACATAAAGCACAACCTCGCCACGCTCAGGAATGTGCTCAGTTCCACAAGCGAGGCCAGGCGCATACTGCGCGAGTTCAGGCCCGACGCCGCCGTCGGGACGGGCGGCTACGTCTGCTACCCCGTGCTGCGTGCGGCGCATGAGCTTGGCATACCCACGGCGGTGCATGAGAGCAACGCCGTGCCCGGCCTCACTACAAAGATGCTCGAGGGCTCCATGGACGCGGTCATGGTCGGCTTTGAGGAGAGCCGCTCCAATTATAAGCACCCCGAGCGCGTGGCCGTCACGGGCACGCCGGTGCGCGGGGAGTTCCTGCGCGCGGATAAGGCGGCGGCCCGGCGCGAGCTCGGCCTTCCGGAGGATAAGCCCCTTGTCGCGAGCGTCTGGGGCAGCCTCGGCGCCGGGCACATGAACGAGATAATGACGGACTTCATAGCCCGGGCCTGCGCGAACCCCTTCTTCGGCCTTATCCACTCCACCGGCAAGGCCGGCTATGAGAAAATGACCGCCGCGCTCGAGGCCGAAAAGCCCGGCTATGCCGCGCTCGGCATGGACGTGCGCGCGTATATCTACAACATGCCCACGGTCATGGCCGCGGCCGACCTTGTGCTTTGCCGCGCCGGGGCCTCCACCCTCGCCGAGCTCACCGCCATGGGCAAGCCGGCAGTGCTGGTGCCGAGCCCGAACGTCACAAACAACCACCAGGAGAAGAACGCGCGCGTGCTTGAGGCCGCGGGCGGGGCCAGGGTGCTGCTTGAGAGCGAATTCACCGCCGACAGCCTCCTCGGCCTTGTTAGCGAGCTGCTGCACCACCCGGAGCAGCTTGCGGAGATGAGCGCGAACATGCGCGCCCTCGGCGTGCCCGACGCCACCGAGCGCATAGCCGGTACGGTCCTGGCCCTCGCCAGAGGATAACACTTCCCCGTCCCGCCGCATATTATGGCCTGACAGAAATCCATATGCGGAGGGAGAGGTATGAGCGTTTGGCACATAACCGGCGGGCGCAGGCTCTCCGGCACCGTTGAGGTGCAGGGCGCGAAGAACGCCGTGCTGCCCATAATGGCCGCGAGCGTGCTCACGCCGGGCGTGACGCGGCTTGAAAACGTCCCCGAGCTGAGCGACGTGGACATAACGATGCGCATACTGCGCGGCCTCGGCTGCGCCGTGGAGCGCGAGGGGGACGCCGTCACGATAGATTCGCGCGAGCTGAGCCGCTCGGAAATACCGCATGAGCTCATGCGCGAGCTGAGGAGCTCGGTCGTATTCTTGGGCGCGCTGCTGGCCCGCTGCGGCCACGCGAGGCTGAGTATGCCCGGCGGCTGCGAGCTCGGGCCGAGGCCCATAGACCTGCACCTGATGGCGCTGCGCGCCCTCGGCGCGGAGATAGACGAGCGCGCGGGCGAGCTCATCTGCTCCACGCCCGGCGGCCTGCACGGCGCGGCCATAGCCCTGCCGCTCGCAAGCGTCGGCGCAACGGAGAACGCCATGCTCTGCGCCTGCCTCGCCGAGGGCGAGACGCTTATAATGAACGCCGCGCGCGAGCCGGAGATAGGCGAGTTGGAGGGCTTTTTAAAAAAGCTGGGCGCCGAGGTCTCGGGCGCGGGCAGCGCCACGGTGCGCGTGCGCGGCGGAGCGCTCGCGGGCGGCTTTGCCGGGCACAGGATAATGCCCGACCGGATAGTTTCCGCTACATATCTTGCCGCCTGCGCCGCCGCGGGCGGGGACATAGAGCTGCGCGGCGCGCAGCCGCGGCATTTTTCTACTGTATTGCGCTCGCTTTCCGAGTGCGGCTGTGATATAATAGCCGGAGACACGAGCGTGCGCCTTGTCTCTGACGGGAACCTGCGCGCGCCGCGGCCCGTCATAACGGGGCCGTACCCCGGCTTCCCGACGGACGCGCAGCCGCTGCTTTTAGCGGCCTGCCTGAAGGCGAAGGGCACGAGCGTGTTTGTTGAAAACGTATTTCAGAACCGCTTCCGCTTTACCGAGGAGCTGCAGCGCCTCGGCGCGCGGATACACACGGAGGGCCGGGTGGCCGTGGTCACGGGCGTGGACGCCCTGCACGGCGCGCCCGCCGTCGCCACGGACCTGCGCGGCGGCGCGGCGCTTGTTATCGCCGCCCTCTCGGCCGAGGGCGAGACGGAGATACTCGACTCCGGCCACATAAGGCGCGGCTACGCAAGGCTCGACGAGGTGCTGCGGGCCTTAGGCGCGGACGCGGCCTATACAGAAGCGAAAGGAGCCTGAAGGGCTTATGGCAAGGCAGACGGACCCGCTCAGGAAAAGAATATCCCGCCGGGCGGCCCTGGTCGGGCCGGCAAAATTCCTGTTAGGCTGCGTCGTGCTCATATTTCTGGTGAGTATATTCCTGCAGGTGCGGCGCGTTGAGGTGCGGGGCAACTCGCACTACGGCGCCAACGAGATAATCCAGGCGGCGGGCGTGGAGGAGGGGGATAACCTCTTCTTCGTCAACCGCTTCGCCGCCGTGGCCGGGATACTGGCAAAGCTGCCGTATGTCGAGAGCGTCTCGGTCACCACGCAGCTGCCCGGCACCGTCATACTCGAGGTGACCGAGAGCGTCGGCCTCGCCTGGGCGGAGGCCGGCGGCGAGCGCTGGATAATCGACCGCTCCTGCAAGGCGCTCACCCGAGCCGGTGACGAGGAGGCCGCCTCGCTCATCCGCGTTGCGGGCGTGACGCCGCAGAGCCCCGAGGTGGGCGAGACCATCACCGCCGCCGAGGGGGCGGACTGCGTCTCGGTGCTGGCGGACATGCTCGACCAGATACAGCGCCGCGGGATGGCGGGCGAGGTCACGGGCATAGACCTCACCGACGTGCAGAGCCCGCGCATGGAATACGGCGGACGCTTCACCGTAATCTTCGGCCGGGCGGAGAGCATGAACTACCAGTTCGGCAAATTGCAGAGCGCCGTCGCCGGCCTGACCGCCGCGGACAGGGGCACGATAGACCTCAGCGCCTCGGGAGCGGCCGTTGAGTTCACACCTTTTTAACAAATGGGGCCCTCTGAGCGAAAAATGTTGTTATGGAAACAAAAAATAGTTGACCGGGCATGGGAAAAGATATAATATGAGTAGAAGAAGAAATAATACAAAGGCGCGGCGGCAAGATCCGCGCGGCGTCTCAAAAGATATGAGGGAGGCACCGACTATGTCTTACAAATCCGAAACCGGCCCCGAAAACGTCGTTACGCTGAAGGTTTTGGGCGTCGGCGGCGCGGGCAACAATGTTGTCAACCGCATGGTGAAGTCCGGCACGCAGGGCGTGGAGTTTATCTCCGTCAACACCGACAAGCAGGCTCTGGCCGTCTCCAACGCCGACCAGAAGATTCAGATAGGCGAAAAGCTGACTCACGGGCAGGGCGCGGGCTCCGACCCCGATATGGGCAAGAAGAGCGCCGAGGAGAGCCGCAACGACATCGCCAAGGCCATTGAGGACGCCGACATGGTGTTCATCACGGCCGGCATGGGCGGCGGCACCGGCACGGGCGCAGCCCCCATCGTGGCGGAAATCGCGCGCGAGGCCGGCGCGCTGACCGTGGGCGTCGTCACCAAGCCCTTCAAGTTCGAGGGCAAGCGCCGCATGGACCAGGCCGTCGAGGGCATAGACAGCCTGCTCGGCAAGGTGGACAGCCTGCTCATCATCCCGAACGACCGCCTCAAGTACGCCACGGACCAGAAGGTCACGCTGGCCAACGCCTTTGAGATAGCCGACGACGTCCTCCGCCAGGCCGTTACGAGCATCTCCGATCTCATAAAGAACACCGGCTTCATCAACCTCGACTTCGCCGATGTCACCACCATTATGAAGGACGCCGGCTTTGCGCACATGGGCGTGGGCCACGCCGTCGGCAAGGGCAAGGCCGAGGAGGCCGCCCGCATGGCCGTCTCCAGCCCGCTTATGGAGACGAGCATCAACGGCGCGCACGGCGTGCTCATAAACGTCACCGGCAGCGAGGACATGGGCCTGGACGACGTCGAGGCCGCCGCCAACCTTGTGCAGGAGGCCGCGCATCCGGACGCCAACATAATCTTCGGCGCCACCTTTGACAACAGCCTTGACGACGAGATCCGCGTTATCGTCATCGCCACCGGCTTTGAGACCGGCCGTCCCGGCGCCGCCGATGACGGCAGGCAGCAGTCCGCCGCCTCCGAGGGCTATTACTCTGCCGCCCAGCAGCAGGCGAAGTCCGCCCAGAAGCAGCCCGCCCCTGAGCCGGAGCCCGAGCAGAAGAGCGCCGGGAGCAGCGCCGACGAGGACCCCTACGACACCATCTTCAAGATTTTCAACTCCCGCTGAGCGCAATCCCACGCCGCCCCGCGCCTGACGCGCGGGGCGGTTTTTTCTTGCCTGTTGCAAAGCGGGACAAGCGGATATATAATAGCGCTATACAGAAACCGGGGGTATG
>CALWYQ010000033.1 GCA_944385815.1 uncultured Oscillospiraceae bacterium
AGCTGCCTGTGCGAGGTCTTGTCCAGGAGCTTCACGCAGGAGAGCGCAAGGGCGGGCAGGAACACCATGACGGAGATATAGCTGAGCACTATGCCCTTGACCAGGTTGAGCCCGAGGTCGGCGCCTATGCCGAAGCGCATGAACATCAGCGCGAGGAAGCCGAAAAGCGTGGTCGCCGCGCTGGCCGCGATGGAGGAAAAGCTCTCCCTTATCGCGAGGCGCATGGCCTCCTCGCTTGTGGCCACCTCCTCGCGGTGGCGCCCGAAGCTGTTCAGGAGGAAGATTGCGTAGTCAAGCGAGACGGCTAACTGCATGATGGGGCTGACGCTCTGGGTGACAAAGCTTATCTCGCCGAATACGATGTTGGTGCCCATGTTGATGATGACCGCGATGCCTATCGCGCTCAGGAAGAGCAGCGGGGAGATCCAGCTCGTCGTGGTCACCAGCAGTATGAGTATGGCCAGAGGCACCATGATGAGCAGTATGTTCACGACCTCGCTTACAACAAGGTTCTGCATGCTCGCGGTGTTGGCCGCGTTGCCGCTTATCGCGCCGTCGGAGCCGGTTATCTCATAGATGGCGGCCACAGCCTCGCTCTCGCGGCCCTCGTCGATGGTCACGTCGTACATCGCCGTGCCGTCGCGCCAGTACTGCTCGACCGTCGCCTCATCCATGAGCTCGATGGGCGTCGAGAGGTCCTGCGTGTCGTCCAGCCACATGACGGCGGAGACGCCGGGGGCTTCCGCTATGCGGTGCTTCATGTCCACGGCCCCGGTGAGCGTGAGGTTCTGCACCATAACGCGCGTGTTCGGCACGCCGGAGCCGAATTCCTCATACATAAGGTCGAGCGCCATCGTGCTCTCCGCATCCTCGGGCAGATAGTCGGTGAGGTCAAAGTTGACCGTTACGCCGAGAATCAGCACCGCCGATACAAGCGCGCAGAGGACAAAGAGCGTGATGACGATTTTCTTGTGCCGGGTTATTCCCCGGGTCAGTGCATCCATAGGCAATCCTCCGATAATCAACGCAGTGTTGACTTATTTACACTTGTATAGTATATTTACTAAGTGTAAAAGAGGCAAGAGGCAGTTTAAACTTTTTTGAAAAATCATAAACGTTTTCGCAAAAAACGTATGATAAATCACAGAAAGTTCAAAGCTTGCAGACCCGCGGAAAGGAGAAGCTATGTCCGGGAAGCGTCAGGACGCGCGCGTGCGCTACACAAAGATGGTGGTCAAGCAGAGCCTGTTGGAGCTTCTGCGCACTAAGCCCGTGGCAAAGATAACGGTTACGGAGATATGCGAGGCCGCCGGGATCAACCGCGCCACCTTTTATTCGCACTACGCGGACCCCTCGGACCTGCTGCAGAGCATAGAGGACGAGCTTGTCGAGGGCATAACCGTCCGCGCCCAGCCGGCGCTCAGCGGCGGCGGCACGGACATGCGCGCGACGCTGCGCGGGATAGTGGGCTATATCCGCGCGAACGCGGACACCTTCCGCGTGCTGCTCTCGGACACGGGCGACGCGAGCTTCCAAAGCCAGGTCGTGAGCGTTATGGAAAGGCGCTACCTTGACTTCTGGCAGGCCTTCCGGCCAGAGGACGCGGAGGGCGCGGCCTATATATACACCTTTATAGCCCTCGGCAGCGTGGGCGTGATA
Organism: uncultured Oscillospiraceae bacterium; assembly: GCA_944385815.1. Lineage (GTDB taxonomy): Bacteria > Bacillota > Clostridia > Oscillospirales > Oscillospiraceae > Scatomorpha. Next base: position 1,660 of record CALWYQ010000033.1, read on the forward strand.
CGAAGGTGGCTCGACGAGGGGATGCTCCGCAGCGACGCGGAGATAGCGGAGCTCATTTTCCGCCTCTCCGCCGCCGGCCTCGCCGGTCTGGGGACTTAACCGCCCGAAAAGGCCTTTACGGACTTTTCGGGCAATATTGAGCGCGGGGTTTAGGCCCCGCGCTTTTTGGCTAAAATACCGGCAAGAACGATTTGCGAGGTACATAGCCGTGAAGTATTCAAAAAAATTAAGGCCCATAGAGGCCGCGCTGCTTTTGGCCGTGACGGTCACGCTGCTTGCCGGGGCCTGGGCCATGCCCGCGGGCGGGGGGATAGCCGGCTCGCTGGTCAGACTGCACGTTATAGCGGCCTCGGACGAGCCGGCGGAGCAGGCGCTGAAGCTTGCCGTAAGGGACAGCGTGATAGAATATTTAGAGCCGCGGCTCGCCGGGGCGCAGAGCCCGGACGAGGCGCGGGAGATAATAAGCGGCAGCCTCGAGGGGCTGCGCCGCGCGGCGGAGAGCGCGGCCGGCGGGCGCACGGTGAGCGCGGAGTTAGGCGAGGAGTATTATCCCACGCGGGACTACGGCGGCTTTGCCCTGCCGGCCGGGCGGTACCGGTCGCTGCGCGTGACCATAGGCCCCGGCGAGGGGCGGAACTGGTGGTGCGTGATATTCCCGCCGCTCTGCCTCGATTCCTCGGCCATGGAGGAGCTTCCCGCCTCGGTGCAGGAGCTTATATCCGAGCCCGGCGAGAGGCAGGTGTCTTTCCGCTTCCGCATAATAGAGCTCTGGAACGAGCTGCTTGCCTGGCTCGGAGCAGAATAAAGCGCGCCCCCGGAACCGGGGGCGCGCCTGTGCTTTTGCTTAGAGGGCGGAGACTATGTCGCGGGTGTCGCGTGCGATGACGAGCTCCTCATTGGTGGGGATGACCCAGAGCTGGACCCTGCTCTCCGGCCTGGAGATGCAGCGGTCGTCGCCGCGCCTGGAGTTGGCCTCCTCGTCGAGCTCGGCGCCGAGGTAGCCGAGGTACTTGCAGATGCCGGCGCGGGTGGTGGCTGCGTTCTCGCCGACGCCGGCGGTGAAGATGATGGCGTCGACGCCGTTCATGGCGGCGGCGTAGCTGCCGACGACCTTGGCGACG
>CALWYQ010000034.1 GCA_944385815.1 uncultured Oscillospiraceae bacterium
ACGAGTTCATACAGAACCTCTTTGAGTTCGACGACCAGAGCGCCGAGGCCTTCTGTACGCACCGCACGCAGATGAGCGTGCTCTGGGCCGAGGACGGCACGGAGGACTGGGAGAAGGAGATATTCTCCTCGCGCCACTCGCTCTATCCCGTCTGCCGGGATACGACAGACAAGGTCATAGGCATACTCGACATAAAGGATTACTTCGCCCTCGAGCACCGCAGCGCCGAGACGGCGCTTGCCGAGTGCGTCAAGCCGGCCTATTTTGTGCCCGATTCCATAAAGGCCGACGTGCTCTTCGAGCGTATGCGCAGGCTCAAAAAGCGTATAGCCGTGGTCTGCGACGAGTACGGCGGCGTCACGGGCATAGTCACGATAAACGACCTTTTGGAGCTGCTTGTCGGCGACCTTGAGGGCGGCGACAGCGCCAGGCCGGAGCCCTCCGCGGCCGGGGGAACGGAGAAAATGTCCGATAATGGCGAGGCTGAGCGTTAAATTAACAGATTATTGATAATTTTCCGCGCGGCTGGTGCTATCATTTATCAGTGAATATAATACCCTTGCGGTTTGAAAGGTGATAGCATGCGGGAGAGATTAGCAAGATTCATGGCCGGACGCAACGGCGCGGACAATTTGAGCAGGGCGGTAATGCTCCTTGCCTTCATATTGTTTATCCTCTCGCTGTTTTTCAGCGACTGGCTTGCCCAGCTGCTGCTCACGCTGGCCGTCGCGGGGATAGTGTACGTCTATTTCCGCATGTTCTCCAAGAACGTCGCCCGCAGGCGGGAGGAGAACAGCCGCTACCTCGCAAAAACCGCCTCGCTGCGCAGCTACTTCCGCTCCCTCGGCGAGCGCTGGAGGCAGAGGCGGGACTACAAGTTTTTCCGCTGCCCCATGTGCCGCACGCTGCTGCGTGTGCCGCGCGGCAAGGGGAAGATCAAGATAGTCTGCCGTAAATGCGGCAACTCATTCATAAGGAACACCTGATGTTCGGATACGTAATAGCAAACCCCGACACGCTTACGCCGGAGGAACTGGCGCGCTACAAGGCCTGCTACTGCGGGCTGTGCCGCGCGCTGAGGCTGCGTCACGGCTCGCTTTCCCGCCTGACGCTGACATATGACATGACCTTCCTTGTGCTGCTCATCGAGAGCATGTACGAGCCGGAGGCGGAGACGGGCGCCGAGCGCTGCGCCGCCCACCCCGTCCGCGAGCATGAGTACAGCCACAGCGCCGTAACCGATTACGCCGCGGACATGAACGTCCTGCTCGCCTGGCAGAACTGCATGGACGACTGGCGCGACGAGCGGAGGCTGCTCTCCCGCGCGGAGGCGGCGCTTTTTTCTGCGGCGTACCGGCGCGCGAGCGAGGCCTGGCCGGAAAAGGCCCGGGTTATAGAGGAGGAGCTCTCAAGCCTCGGCGAGCTTGAGCGGCGCGGGGAACAGGACCCCGACGCCGGGGCGCGCTGCTTTGGGCGGCTCATGGGCGAGCTCTTTGTATACAGGCCGGACGACGCCGTATGGGCGCCGCGGCTGCGCCGCTTTGGCGAGGAGCTGGGCGAGTTTATTTACATCATGGACGCCGTGCTCGACCTCGGGCGCGACGCTGAAAGAGGCAGCTATAACCCGCTTGCCGCGTTTGCCGCCGGCAAGACGGAAGAGGAGCTGCATGACCTGCTCACGATGCTCATAGGCGAGTGCGCGGCGGTGTTTGAGCTGCTGCCCGTTGTGCAGGACGCGGGCATTATGAGGAACATACTGTATTCCGGCGTTTGGACAAGGTATAACGCCGCGAAGGCCCGCAGTAAGAAGGGAGAAAAGGCCGGTGAATCGTGACCCCTATGAGGTCCTCGGCGTCTCGCATGACGCCACCGACGAGGAAATAAAGACGGCGTACCGCACGCTCGCCAAAAAGTATCACCCCGACCGCAACCCGGGAAATAAGGCCGCGGCTGAGAAGATGAACGAGATCAACGCCGCCTATGACGCCATCAAGTCCGGCGAGGCCAGGCACGGCTCCTACGGCCAGGGCGGCGGCTATCAGGGCGGAGGCTACCAGGGCGGCTACGGCTATCAGTGGGATCCCTTCTCCGGGGCCTGGGGCGGCTGGCAGCAGCAACAGGGCTATTATCAGGACAACGAGCCCAACGAGATCCGCGCCGCGGAGAATTATATCCGCGCCGGGCATTTTGAGGAGGCGCTCACGGCGCTTTCGCAGGTGCCGCAGGCAGAGCGGAGCGCGCGCTGGTATTATCTCGCCGGCGTGGCGAACTCCGCGCTCGGCAACCGCATAACCGCCATGGAGTACGCGCAGAAGGCCGTGCAGATGGAACCAGGGAACAGCGAGTATCAGCAGTTCCTCTCCGAGCTCCAGTACGGCGGCACGGTGTACACCCAGCGCACGAGCGGCTTCCCGCAGACCGGGAACCTCGGCCGCATATGCTGCGGGCTGTGCGCGCTGGAGCTGCTGTGCGGCGGCGGGGTGCGCTTCTGCTGGCTGTAAATATTGACATTGCGTCGGCCCGGCCTTAGAATAAGACCGGGCCGCTTTTTATCCTTTGCGCGGCCGCTGTTGGAGGACTATGGAATTACGTGATTTTTTTAAGACCCACCCGCGCTGCGCGCTGGGCTTTTCCGGCGGGACGGACAGCGCGTACCTGCTCGCCGAGGCATTGAGGCTCGGCGCCGAGGTTAAGCCGTTTTTTGTGCGCACGGCCTTCCAGCCGGAGCTTGAGGCCGCCGACGCGGCAAGGCTCTGCGCCGCGCTGGGCGTGGAGCTTACTGTGATAGAGTATGGCATACTCTCGCATGAAAACGTAAGGGAAAACGGCCCGGAGCGCTGTTATCACTGCAAAAAGGCGCTGTTTTCGCTTATTTGCGGCAGAGCCGCCGCCGAGGGCCCCGGCGCCGTGATAGACGGGACGAACGCCTCGGACGACGTCGGCGGCCGGCCCGGCTGGCGCGCAATGGGCGAGTTGGGCGTGCTCAGCCCGCTGCGCATGTGCGGCATAGGCAAGGACGAGGTGCGCCGCCGCTCGAGGGAGCTCGGGCTCTTCACCGCGGACAAATGCGCCTACGCCTGCCTTGCTACGCGCGTGCCCACAGGCATGGAGATAAGGCCGGAGGACCTGCGCCGCATTGAACGGGCGGAGGAGGCGCTCGCGGCAATGGGCTTTTATGATTTCCGCTGCCGCCTTACGCCTGAGGGCTTCGCCAGGATAGAGCTGCGCGACGGGCAGCTTGAAAGGGGCTTTGGGCTGCGGCGGGAGATATGCGCCGCGCTCGGCGCGGACTTCCCGCGCGTTACGCTGGACTTGAAAGGCAGGTAAACATGAAAAAGGACGCAGTTTTAAAAATACTCCGCGACGTTGAGTCCGGCGCGCTGAGCGCCGACGACGCGCTCACAAAGCTCAAGCTGGAGCCCTTTGAGGACCTCGGCTTCGCGAAGGTGGATCTGCACCGTGAGCTGCGCCAGGGCGCCGCCGAGGTAATATACGGCCAGGGCAAGACGCCGGAGCACATCGCGGCGATAACGTCCTCGCTCATCAGGGGCGGGGAGGAGGTTGTTCTGATAACCCGCATGGCGCCCGAGGCGGCGGAATACCTCTCCGCGCGCTTCGAGCTCAGGTATGACGCCCGCTCCCGCGTCGGCATAGTCGGCCGCATACCGGAGCCGGACGGCAAGGGCACCGTGCTTGTGGCCACCGGCGGCACAACCGACATACCTGTCGCGGAGGAGGCCGCGCTTACCGCGGAATGCCTCGGAAACTCCGTAAAGCGCCTTTATGACGTGGGTGTCAGCGGCATACACCGCCTGCTCGACCACGCCGGGGACATTATGACCGCTCGCTGCATCGTGGCCGTGGCGGGCATGGAGGGCGCGCTGCCGAGCGTGATAGGCGGCCTCGCCGACTGCCCGGTCATCGCGGTGCCCACCAGCGTGGGCTATGGCGCGGCCTTCGGCGGCGTGGCGGCGCTTTTGAGCATGCTCAACTCCTGCGCGAGCGGGCTCTCCGTCGTGAATATAGACAACGGCTTTGGCGCGGGCTACCTCGCCAGCATGATAAACCACCTGTGAGGCGACATATGAAAACACTGTTTATAGACTGCGGCATGGGCGCGGCGGGCGACATGCTCATGGCCGCGCTGCTTGAGCTGCTGCCCGAAGAGGAGCGCGGCGGCTTTATAGCCTCGCTCAACGGCCTCGGCATACCCGGCGTCCGCGTGGAGCTCAAAAGCGCCGAAAAATGCGGGATAAGGGGCAGCCGCGTCTGCGTTACCGTCCACGGCGAGGACGAGGAGGAGCTGCACGGGCACGAGCACGGGCATGGGCATCATCACCACGCCTCGCTGCCGGATATACTCGCCATAATAAATTCGCTCGGGCTCCCCGGCCCCGTCAGGGACCGCGCGGCGGCGGTCTATGAGACCGTAGCCTCCGCCGAGGCGCGGGTGCACGGCCGCGAGCCGGGCGAGGTCCACTTCCACGAGGTCGGCGCCATGGACGCCGTGGCCGACGTAGCCGGAGTGTGCCTGCTTGTTTATATGCTTGCGCCGGAGCGCATAGTCTGCTCGCCGCTGCGCACGGGCTTCGGCCAGGTCAGGTGCGCGCACGGCGTCCTGCCCGTCCCCGCCCCCGCGACGGCGCTGCTGTTGGAGGGCATCCCGGCCTTCGCCGGCGACATAGCCGGGGAGATGACCACGCCGACGGGCGCGGCGCTGGTCGGGAGCATCGCCGGGGAGTTCGGCAATATGCCGGCGATGAAAATCGAGCGCGTGGGCTACGGCATGGGCAGCCGCGACTTCCCGGCGGCGAACTGCGTGCGCGCCGTGATAGGGGAGGGGCTCGAGAGCGCCCCGCCGGAGCGCGACGCCGCGGAGCTCTTCTGCACCATAGACGACATGACCGCCGAGGACATAGCCTTCGCCTGCGAGACGCTTATGGAAGCGGGCGCGCTCGACGTGTATACCGCGCCCGTCGGCATGAAAAAGGGCCGCCCGGGGACGCTGCTGTGCTGCATGTGCGCCTACGGACGCAGGGACGAGTTCGCGCGGCTCCTGCTCCGGCACACCAGCACGCTCGGCGTGCGCGTCTATGTCCCGGAGCGCTACAAGCTCTCGCGCACGGTGGAGCGGGTGGAAACGCCCTTGGGCGAGCTGCGCGTAAAGCGCTCCAACGGCTTCGGCGTAGAGCGCTGCAAGCCGGAGTTTGACGACCTTGCGCGCATGGCGCGCGGCGCCGGCCGGCCGGTATCGGAGCTGAGGCGGGAGCTGGACAAACTTATGTAAACCAAATGCGGCGGCGCTCCTGAGCGCCGCCCTTTGATTTTGCCGCTATTGCATTTCGCGAGAAAGTGTGAGATAATCAGAAAAGTTAGAAATTCTGCACGGAGGATAGGAATATGGACTACATCGCCGAATATAAAAGCAAGCTTGGGACCCCTGAGCAGGCTGCGGCCCTTGTTAAAAGCGGGGACTGGGTCGAGTACAGCAACGGCACCAACTTCGCTTCGCTCTGCGACGCGGCCCTTGCCGGAAGGCGCGACGAGCTCTTTGACGTCAAAGTGCGCGGCCAGATAATGTACGGCCCGCTCAAGGTCTGCGAGTGCGACCCGGGCTGCGAGCACTTTACCTACAACTCCTGGCACAGCTCTGCCTATGAGCGGCGGCTCATGGACGGCGGCCAGGCCTTTTTCACGCCGATGATTTTCCGCAACCTCGCCTGGTACCACCGCGAGTTCCTGCACGTAAACGTCGCCTTCGTCTGCGCGACGCCCATGGACAGGCACGGCTACTTCAATTTCTCCCTCGCGGCCGGCACGGCGCTCGATATGATAGGCCGCGCGGACAAGATAGTCCTTGAGATAAACCCGGCCCTGCCGCGCATTTACGGCGCTTATAACGAGAGCATACACATCTCGGACGTCACGATGGTGGTTGAGGGGCATACGGACCCCGTGCCCACCGTGGCGAAGAAGGCGCCCTCGCCGGAGGACGTCGCCATAGCGCACAACGTCCTGCCCTACATTGTGGACGGCTCCACGCTGCAGCTCGGCATAGGCGGCACGCCGGACGCGCTGGGCAGCATACTCGCCGAGAGCGACCTCAAGGACCTCGGTATGCACACCGAGCTCTGCACCGACGGCTTCCTTGACCTCTTTAAGGCCGGTAAGCTCACAAATAAGCGCAAGGCCATTTTCCCGGGGAAGGGCGTGCTCGGCCTCGCCACCGGCTCCCGCGAGCTGTACGACTGGCTGGATGAGAACCCCGGCGTTATAGCCCTGCCCATTGCCTATGTGAACAATCCGCAGGTCATTGCGAGCATGGACAACTTTGTCTCGCTCAACAGCTGCGTCTCCGTTGACCTCTACGGCCAGATAAGCTCCGAGAGCGCCGGGCTGCGGCACATTTCCGGCACCGGCGGCCAGCTGGACTTCCTGACCGGCGCCGCCATGAGCCGCGGCGGCAAGGCCTTTATCTGCGTGGCCTCCTCCCGCGTGGGCAGGGACGGCGTGCGCCGCAGCAATATAGTCCCGCACTTCAACGGCGAGATAATCACCTCCCCGCGCAGCCAGGCCTATTACATCGCCACGGAAAACGGCGTTGCCAGCCTTGCCGGGCGCTCGAGCTGGGAGCGCGCCGAGCTGCTCATAGGCCTCGCGCACCCGGATTTCCGCGACGGGCTCATAAAGGCCGCGGAGGAGCAGCGCATCTGGCGGCGCAGCAATAAACGCTGAAAAGGCAAAACAAACCCTTGACTTTGGCGCAATAAGGTAGTATAATACATCTCGCGTCTGAGAAGGCGCGGGATATGCGGGCATAGCTCATTTGGCAGAGCGCCACCTTGCCAAGGTGGAGGTAGCGAGTTCGAATCTCGTTGCCCGCTCCATCTTCGAAACAAATCCTCACCGCTCCGTTTCCGCCGTCAGGCTGCGCCTTTTGGTGAAAACCGCGACGGATGGATTTGTTCCTCCTCTCCGAACGGAACTACAGTTCCGTTCGGGCTTACGGGGGAGCCTGGCCCTTGCATTTGGGCCAATGAAGTTTTGTAAGTATTAGCACGCGGGATTAGCGTGCTGTTTTTATGTCTGGAGGTTGCTATGAAGGCTGACGTTGTCATTGTAGGCGCGGGGCCTGCCGGTATTTTTACGGCGCTGGAGATGCTCCGCCGCGGTTCAAAAAAGAAAATTGTCATGGTCGAAAAGGGCAGAGAGATAACCCGCCGCAGCTGCCCCAAGACCAAAACCGGAGTTTGCATGAACTGCAAGCCCGTATGCCACATTACCACCGGCTTTTCCGGCGCGGGCGCGTTTTCCGACGGCAAGCTCTCGCTTTCCTGTGAGGTCGGCGGCGACCTGCCCGACCTCATCGGCGCGCGCCTCGCGCAGGAGACCATCGACTATGCCGACAGCATCTACCTCGAGTTCGGCGCGGACGAGCACATCGAGGGTGTCGGCAACGACGAGAAGGTGCGCAGGATTCGCGCCCGCGCCATAAAGGCCGGCCTCAAGCTCGTCGACTGCCCGATACGCCACATGGGCACCGAGAAGGCGCATGACGTCTACCTCGGGATAGAGAAATGGCTCATCGACCACGGCGTCGAGATGCTCTTCGACACCGAGTGCCGCGACCTCATAATGGACGGCGACGCCTGCCTCGGCGTCCTGCTCAACGACGGCCATCAGGACTACGAGCTGCGCGCCGAGCACACCGTCGTCGCCACCGGCCGCCGCGGAGCGGACTGGCTCGAGAAGATATGCACCGAGCACCACGTCCAGCACCAGCCGAGCACCGTCGATATCGGCGTGCGCGTCGAGGTGCGCAACGAGATTATGGAGGAGATAAACGACGTCCTCTACGAGTCCAAGCTTATCGGCTACCCCGCGCCCTTCAAAAACAAGGTGCGCACCTTTTGCCAGAACCCCGGCGGCGTCGTCAGCCAGGAGAACTACGACAACGACCTCGCCGTCGTAAACGGCCACGCCTACAAGGGCGCCGACCTCAAGAGCAGCAACACCAACGTCGCGATACTCTGCTCGCACAACTTCTCCGTGCCCTTCAACCAGCCTATCGCCTACGCGCAGAAGGTCGGCGAGCTCACCAATATGCTCGCGAACGGCCATATCCTCGTCCAGCGCTTCGGCGACATCCTCGACGGCAAGCGCACCTGGGACAAGGAGCTCGCGCGGAGCAACGTCCGCCCGACGCTGCCCGACGCCGTCGCCGGCGACATCACCGCCGCCATGCCTT